>NZ_JACJQB010000033.1 GCF_014696385.1 Pseudanabaena mucicola FACHB-723 | reverse complement strand
CAAATGGTCGCTGCGAGTAAGCAAGGGATCATGATTACGCCGAACCAACCTACATAGAGGCGGTTGTTGGTGCTGGTGATCCAATTGCAAAATTGATCCCAGATAGATGCGCTTTCGCGTCTCTGTACTGCTGTGGTCATGGGTTTATGATTGCGTTGAGGTTTATGATTTATGTATTTAGCTTTCGCTATGTGATTAATATAACTTTACATATATATTTTTGTAAAGCGTTTGTAACACTAATCTATCCTTAGGTTGATCTGTATGTCTGGATATCCGCACCCGCTTTCTGACTCAATGCACCATGAACGTTGGATGCAGCAATGTCTTGAGTTGGCGAAGCGTGCAAGGGGGAAAACCGCACCCAACCCCATGGTGGGCAGTGTAATTGTTAAAAATGGTCAATTGTTAGGTCAGGGTTTCCATCCTAAGGCTGGTGAACCCCATGCGGAGGTATTTGCAATCCGTGAGGCTTTGCAAACGGATGAAAATTTAGATGAGGCAACTATATATATAAGTCTAGAGCCATGTAATCATCATGGACGCACACCACCATGTTCTGAGGCGATTATTGCGGCGGGGATCGGTAATGTGGTGGTGGGTGTCATCGATGCGAATCCACAAGTAGCTGGGACTGGCTGCGATCGCCTTCGGGCAGCAGGGATTAATGTAACGACTGGCATCTTAGAACAGCAATGTCTCGAATTAAATGAAGCATTCTTCCATCGCGTTAAGACTGGTTTGCCCTTTGGCATTTTCAAATATGCAATGACTCTTGATGGCAAAATTGCCACAACTTCAGGACATAGCTATTGGATTACTCAACCTGAAGCGCGAAAAGTTGTCCATGACCTCAGAGTTGGCTGTGATGCGATCATTACGGGCGGAAATACAGTCCGTCTCGATAACCCTAATTTAAATACCCATGGATTGAGTGAGCATTGCCCTTTGAGGGTGGTCGTTACCCGTAGTTGTAATTTGCCCGACCAAGCGAATTTATGGAAAGTGAATGATGTCGAAAAGACCTTGGTAATTACTTTGCCTGATGTTAATTTGCCTTTAAAGCAGAAGCTACGCGATCGCAATATTGAGGTGCTAGAGCTAGCTGATATCTCTCCTGAAATAGTCATGCAAGAATTAGGCAAACGAGGTTGCAATACAGTTTTATGGGAATGTGGTGGCAGATTAGGGGCAGCCGCGATCAAAGCCAACATGGTTCAGAAAATCTATGCTTTTATTGCACCCAAGTTAATTGGTGGTTTTGCTGCACCTAGTCCCATTGATGATCTTGGTTTGGAGTTAATGACTGATGCCATAAATTTATCGCGATCGCAATTTCAACAGATCGGCGCAGACTTTTTAATTACTGGTTATCTGTAACCAAGTGATGGCGGCGCTCTGCGCCGCCATCACTTAGAGTTTTTGAAACTTGACTCTCAATCCATCCTTGGGGCGGAGAGTGGGAATCGGAAATGGTTCGAGATTTTGCGATCGCAAAATCTCCCATTGATAATTGCGTAACAAATTCGCAGCTATGATTTTCATTTCTAGTTTGGCAAAAGCAATACCAACACAGATTCTCGCGCCGCCACCAAATCCGATCAGACTAAAGGGTTTTTGCTTATGTTCTTGACGTTCAGGGCTAAAGCGATCGGGATCGAACTGGTCAGGGTTGGGATAGATATCTGACTGCTTGTGGGTAATCATGATCGAATAGAGAACTAGCCAACCCTCAGGCACATGGTAGCCATTAAACTCAAAGGGTTTAACAACACCACGGAAGCCGCCACCCACTGGCGGACGTAAGCGCTCAATTTCTTGAAAAATTTGATCTAAGTAGGGCATCTTGCCAATTTGCTCAAGATTTAATGTCCCTGTTTGGGCAAGTGCCATTTGTTCTTGTCTCGCCCGTTCTAAAACCTGAGGATGACGAGCTAGCTCTAAGCAAAACCAAGTCAACATTGAAGTGGTGGTTTCATGCCCCGCAAATAGCATCAGCATCGCCTGTGCCTTTAGTTCCTCTAGGCTAAATTTGCCACCATCTTCATCTTCAGCCTGTATCAACATACTCAGCACATCATGGGTCGGATTTTGCTGACGCTCCTTCACAACCTTAGTGATGTGTTGCAACAGTTGATCTCTTGCTCGCGTCGCCTTGCCCAATGTTGTAAAAGGCAAATCAAAGGGTGCGATCGCAAATAATCCATTGCTTAAAGTTGCAAATAATTTGCTTAACCGCTCCACTTCTTCACCTGCATCTGTCCCTAACAAAAGCTGGCTTGCCACCTCAAAGGTAAACTTCTTGAACTCATAGAACCAAGTAAATTCACCCTGCTGTGTCCATTTATCAAGATATCGCTGTGTAATTTCCTCCATGGTCGAGAAATAGCCTGCGAGAGCCTGTCCATGGAAGGCCGGCATCATTAACCGCCGATTACGACGATGTTCTTCTCCGTCCTGTAGAAATAGTGATTTACCCAGCAAAATTTTGAAATTATCTGGCCATCCTGCTTCCCATGAGAAACAGTCCATATGGCTAGACAAGACAAACTCCGCCGCTTCAGAGCCAATCATGAATATGGTTGGTCGCCCCAGCAAACTTGTTTTGGAGATTGCCCCATACTTGGCATATTGCTTGGCGGCAAATTGACGATCAAACAAAAAATTGAGTGTTTGCCCCAAAATTGGCAATCCAAGCTCTCCAGGGGGTAAATTGGTCTGCCGATAGTTAGTCATTTATTTATGTTTACTGACGTTTACTTGCGTTTAAAGTAGGCGCGGTATACAGGCAAACCTTGAGAGATTACTGAGCTTTCGCGTTCAGTGGGAATATGCTCAGGAAAAATTGTATCGTCAGCAAAATTCCCTGCTCCTGCCAGATTAACAAAATTTTCATTAGCATCAAAATGTTGGCGCATATCTTCGGCTACTTCCAACACATCAGACTGCAAAAACACATCGGCATTAGGCACAAGCAAGTCTGCTAAAGTGGCGACTAACTCAGGTTGGACAGCACGACGTTTCTGTTGCCGACGTTTAAACCAAGGATCGGGAAATTGAATCGTTACTTCCCTCAATGAGCTTTTGGTTAACAGTCCCGCTAGCGATACATTGGCATTGCAAAAGATGTAATGCAAGTTCTTTAAATTCAATTCGTCGCGCACTTCATTACAGCGATCGACTAACGGCTCTCTAATTTCCAATCCCAAAAAATTCCAATCGGGCTTGAGCTGTGCCATCTGCAAAATATAGCGTCCCCGCGCCGAGCCAATATCAAGGCTAAGGGGTTGTGAAAAATCTGCATAGACATCTGTCCATATTGGTGGTGCAACCGCCACACTATATTTTTTTGCTAGTGGGTTAACATGTTCACGCACACGCGCTCGTCGCGATACATTCTCATTGCTAACGTTGACAATGAGTTCACTAGGGGGACTTTGGGGTTGGGAAGTTGAAGAGTTTTGCATAGTATTCAAGGATACCTGAAAATAAAACCTAGATAAAAAGGTTGGCAATCAGGCAAAAAATGTTGTTTGGTTTTTGACAAACAATTTTGATTTTGACTCTACGGTATATGTGGATAACATCCAAAATTCACCAACTTATCGATCTCTATGCCCGTCGCGGATCGGTCTCTAAAGCATGTCTCCCATATGCCTGACCATCTCTTTCCCGTTACCTATTCCACCCTTGCACCGCAGGCATTAGTTGATCGTGTGCTGTGCCATTATGCGATCGGTAAAGTTACCAATTGTGTCTTTTGGATGCGGGGACTCAGCGACATTTATCTAGTGGAATCAGGAGATAACCACTATGTATTGCGAGTTTCCCATACCCATTGGCGATCGCAGTCTGAAATTGAATTTGAACTCGAATTATTAGAGTTTTTACATCAAAATCATATTCCTGTTGCCTATCCCCTCAGTACCCATGACGGCAAATTAGCGATCGAGATCCCTGCCCTTGAGGGCAAGCGCTATGCTTGTTTATTTACCTATGCCGCAGGGCAAGTTGCTGTCGGTGATCTAAATCGATTACAGGCGCAAAAATTAGGGGAAACACTGGCAAATTTGCATAGGGTATCTCAAAAATTTCAATGTCATGCCCACCGCACTCACTTAACAATTGACTATTTATTAGATGACTCTTTGCGAGATCTAGCACCGTTTTTAACTACATCCGCAAGATTGTATATGAACGATGCGATCGCAAATATCAAAGAACAAATTTGTCATTTACCTCAAGAAGCGCCGATTTGGAGCGTTTGTTGGGGCGACCCTCATAGTGGCAATGTCCATTTCACCGAAAATAATGAGATCACCCTGTTTGACTTTGACCAATGCGGTTATGGTTGGCGCTCGTTTGACATTGCCAAATTTTTGCAGGTGACTTTGCAAGCAGGCATCAGTCCTAGTGTTCGTAAAGCTTTTTTGCAGGGGTATCAAGCAGTGCAACCCCTTGAAGTTATAGAACTGACATGTATGCAACCCTTAATGCAAGTTGCCCAGATTTGGTCATGGGCGATTAGTGTTAAATCTGCGATTGTCCATAATCACAGCAAACTTGATCATAGCTACTTTCACTATCGCCTCGAACATTTCAAGATGTTGAGATCGCCCGACTGGAAGCCATTCTAAAAATATAGATTGTTCCGCGTTGTCAGCAATTAGCAAGAGCGGCAAAACAGCTCCCTCTAATTTTTTGTCTCCAATACTGTAAGATATCAACTACACCGTGGGGCAGCCCGTTCTGCTCAATCTTTTGCCATGACAATCGCCATGACACGCAATGACGACTTAAATATTTTAGACATCGAAGCCTCCCCCCTCAGTCCCTTGGACTTGCCACCCGAAGAGGAAATGCCTCTTCCCGATCCTGACGAGATGTTGGCACTGCTCAACTCAGACATTATTTTAGAGAGAATGCAAGCAGCGAGAGCTTTTTGTGAATTGGAAGATCAAAGAGCGATTCCCAGACTAATTGAACTTCTACAGGATGAATGCCCTCTAGTGCGTGTCAGTGCCGCCTATGCGCTTGGTAGAAATAAAAGCGATCTGGCGATCCAACCTCTAATTGCCCAACTTAACCAAGACTGGAACGGCTATGTCCGCAAAGGAATCGTTTGGGCTTTAGGCACATGCCGTGCCACATTAGGTTTGCAACCACTCATCTCGGCACTGAAATATGACATTACGGCTGTACGTCTGTGGGCAGCCAGTGCCTTGGGACAGTTAGGCGATATCCAAGCGATCGAGATTTTGACTACTGCTTTAACCGATGACACCATGTCTGCGGTTCGTGGCAACTGTGCATGGTCACTGGGTAAATTGATTGTAAAAATGAGTCGTGAGTCTGATTTTGATGACGAAATCTATCATGATGCTGTAGATGCCTTGATCAATGCCCTTGATGATGATGACCTAAGTGTACAGACCGACGCGAGAAATGCCTTGAGGAAACTTGGAGATCCCCGTGGACTGAAAGTCTTAGATCGCATCGAAATGGATCAAGGCTATTGCGAGTTTTAAATAGCTAGCGAGGATTTTTGAAAAAAGTTTTGACAAAATTGCGATCGCTGCTATCATTGTTAACTGCATGAGATAACTATGCACTCGCGAATGTAGTTTAGTGGTAAAACCTCTGCCTTCCAAGCAGATGTTGCGGGTTCGATTCCCGCCATTCGCTTAAATACTTCAATCTTATTTTCCTTTACAAATGTCTGTGTTGTACGTGTATACCTATAGTCAAGCAAGTCAAGACACAAACCCAAAATAGAGTTGCGGCGCTTCGCGCCGCAACTCTATTTTGGGTTTTGGATTTGTCCTAACGGCTAAGCTATACATCTATACATATAGATGCAAGCTGTATGCGTCAGTTTACAGAGTTTGCCGTTAGCTAATGCTCACCGCTAAACCAGCACCAGCATTATCGATCCAAAGACGGATTCTGAGGTCGTTACGATAGATCCTAGACTGCTTGCGTTAAGATTAGTTAATTAAATCATTCGTTCTTGGCAAAATCGTCTAAGAACATCTCTATTGATGGAGCAGTAGTAGTGAAAAGCAATAATAAAAACGACAATAATAATAAAAAGTGGAAAAACTTTGGTCTATATGCACTGCTTGGCATCGTTGTCATTACCTTAGGGACAACTCTGCTCGATAGTCAGCCCGCCGCTCAAAGCGAATGGCGCTACAGCAAATTACTCGAAGAGGTAAGAAAAACTCCCGCAGGTGTTTCTCGGATTACCCTTAGCCCCGATCGCACTTTTGCAGAAGCTACCATCCCCGGTGGACCAGAAGGCAAGAAAAAAGTGCGTGTCAATTTGCCTAACGACCCTGACTTCATCAAAACCCTCAGAGACAACAATGTTGAACTAGATGTCGCTCCTCGCCGCACCGATGGCGCATTGATTCAAACCTTAAGTAGTCTGATTTTGCCAATCCTCCTTTTAGTTGGCTTGTTCTTTCTACTCCGTCGCGCCCAATCTGGTCCTGGCAACCAAGCCATGAACTTTGGTAAGTCCCGCGCCCGTGTGCAGATGGAGCCTCAAACCCAAGTCACCTTCACCGATGTTGCTGGTATTGAGCAAGCCAAGTTTGAACTGACCGAAGTTGTAGACTTCCTCAAAAATCCTGATCGCTTTACCGCTGTCGGCGCAAAAATTCCTAAAGGCGTACTGCTAGTTGGCCCCCCCGGAACAGGTAAAACCCTACTAGCCCGTGCTGTTGCTGGTGAAGCTGGCGTACCTTTCTTCAGTATTTCTGGTTCTGAATTCGTAGAAATGTTCGTTGGTGTGGGCGCATCCCGTGTGCGTGACCTGTTCGAGCAAGCTAAAGCAAACGCACCATGTATCGTATTTATCGATGAAATTGATGCAGTTGGTCGTCAACGCGGAGCTGGTCTCGGTGGTGGTAATGATGAGCGTGAACAAACCCTCAACCAGTTACTTACTGAAATGGATGGCTTTGAAGGCAACACAGGCATCATCATTGTGGCAGCAACTAACCGTCCTGATGTTCTCGATGCCGCACTACTACGTCCCGGTCGTTTCGATCGTCAAGTGGTAGTTGATCGTCCTGACTTTGCGGGTCGTCTCGAAATTCTTGGAGTCCATGCACGCGGTAAGACTCTATCTAAGGATGTTGATCTCGAAAAGATTGCCCGTCGTACCCCCGGATTTACAGGCGCTGATCTTTCTAACCTGTTGAACGAAGCTGCAATTCTTGCGGCTCGTCGCAACTTGACCGAAATCTCGATGGATGAAATCAATGATGCGGTTGATCGTGTCTTGGTTGGACCTGAGAAGAAAGATCGCGTCATGAGCGAAAAGCGCAAAGAATTAGTTGCTTACCATGAAGCTGGTCATGCTCTAGTCGGCGCTTTGATGCCTGACTATGACGCAATTCAAAAAGTAACCATCATTCCCCGTGGTCGTGCTGGCGGCCTAACATGGTTCTTGCCTACTGAAGAAAGAATGCAGAGCCGTGCCTATTTGCAAAACCAAATGGCTGTTGCCCTTGGTGGTCGCATTGCTGAAGAAATCGTCTTTGGTGATGAGGAAGTTACCACAGGTGCATCCAGTGACCTACAACAGGTTGCCTCGATTGCGCGTCAAATGGTGATGCGTTTTGGCATGAGCGAGAAGCTTGGTCCAGTTGCTCTCGGTCGTTCTAATGGCAATATGTTCTTAGGTCGTGATATTGCCGCTGAGCGTGATTTCTCCGAAGAAACCGCAGCTACTATTGATGAAGAAGTTGGTATTTTAGTAGCTGATGCTTACCGTCGTGCCAAGCAACTGTTAATTGACAATCGCCATATTCTTGATAAGATTGCCCACGATCTTGTTGAGCGTGAAACTGTTGATGCTGAAGAGCTACAACAGATTTTGGAAACCAATGAATTAAAATTGGCTGCTGCACTGTAAGTTAATTGCTATTCTAAACAACAAAAAAGCTCGCACTGCGAGCTTTTTTGTTGTTTATGCGGAACGGGGGACTTGAACCCCCAAGTCTTTCAACACATGTACCTGAAACATGCGCGTCTACCAATTCCGCCAGTTCCGCATTGGTTGGTTATCTGTCGAGCTATCTGCTCTGACGCATCTAACTGGCAGTTATTAAGTGTGGGGTAAAATTTGCATAATGTCAATTGTTTGGAATATTGCGATCGCAATATTAACTACGCAGATTATCGATAATCGCATAATCATTAACTCTAGTTAACTTTTACTCAACTTTCAGAGGATAGTGTCATAATCTACAGTAAAGCTATGGGAATACCGCCCTATGGGGCTAGTTGTTTTTCCAATGATCTTGTATCTTAGATTTGTAACAAAGAAGACCGAACTAAAACACTAGACTAAAAACTATGACACTGCGTTTAGGCGATACCGTACCCGATTTTACTCAAGACTCTACCGAAGGCGTAATTAACTTTCATGAGTGGATCGGTGATCAATGGGCAATTTTATTCTCTCACCCCAAGGATTTCACTCCTGTTTGCACCACCGAGCTAGGCACTGTGGCTAAGCTCAAGCCAGAATTTGACAAGCGCAACATTAAGGCGATTGCCTTGAGCGTCGATGGCGTTGAATCTCACAAGGGCTGGGTTAGCGATATTGAAGAAACTCAAAATGCTACCCTCAACTATCCGATTCTTGCTGACGAGGACAAAAAAGTTTCGGAACTCTATGACATGATTCACCCTAACTCGGCAACAGGTAATACCTTGACCGTGCGATCGGTGTTTATCATCGACAACAACAAAAAGCTCCGTCTGAGCTTGACCTATCCTGCTAGCACAGGTCGTAACTTTGACGAAATCCTGCGTGTTATTGACTCTTTGCAGTTGACTGATAACTACAGCGTCGCTACCCCTGCTAACTGGAAAGATGGCGATGATTGTGTAATTGTGCCTTCAGTTTCTAATGAAGAAGCCAAGACCAAGTTCCCTAAAGGATTTAATCCTGTTAAACCTTACTTGCGTTTGACTCCTCAGCCCAACAAATAATCGCCATAGGCATTAACCCAAAAGGGGTGCGGCGCTTAGCGCCGCACCCCTTTTGGGTTTTAAAAACTATTCTTACCAGCTTTCCTCTTCGACTGCCGTTTTATCCCAGATTTCTAAATCTAACTCTTCTAAATAAATAATTCCAGTTTGAATTTGTTGAGTTGTTCCAGTTAGCTCTAAAGTGAACCAGCCATCCTCATCTCGGCTTTCGCCTAGAAGGGCGGCAATGATATTCACGGTTAGACCATGTTCACAAGAGAGACGAGAGATGATGGGTTCTCCGTAACAGCTTCTCGGTACCCGCATAGCTATGCGGGTTGTCGTTCGCCGTTTCTCTTCTGTATTTACTGTAGCTCTGGAATCGATGCATTCCGCCGCTAGCATTGAAGTATCTCCAGTGCAAATGTCTTAATGTTTTGACATTTACCATAGTAGCTAAAGTTTTACGGAAATGGAAGTGACGACAGTCACCAAATCTATAAAGAATATAAATTTTATAGCTATACTCCCTTCCCATTGAAGGATTACATGTTGCGGCGCGAAGCGCCGCAACGCTCATTTTTGATTTTGTCCTAACATAACTGGCTATAGCTATACTTAATTGCCATGAGTACCAATCCAACAACCTATGATCGCATTTATGATGTGGTGCGACAGATCCCATTGGGACGAGTTGCGACCTATGGACAAATTGCGGAGTTATCCAATTTAGCAGGTAAGGCAAGACTGGTGGGTTATGCACTCTATCGGGTTGACATGCAAAATTTAGATATTCCTTGGCAGCGTGTGGTTAATGCTAAAGGCGAAATCTCCCTTTCCCCCCTACGCTTTGGCACAGACTATTTGCAGCGTGACCTGTTGGAAAATGAAGGAATTAGCTTTAATGATGCAGGTAAGATCAATCTGCGAAAATATTTGTGGCAACCACATAAATCTCAACCTGTTGACTAAAAAGTTCGCAGAACGACCTTTTTAGTCATTGCATATTACTTCAGCGCACAATGCGGCAAAGTACGAAAAACTCTATGACTACAGCGACTTTACTTGTTTCTTGTCCCGACCAAAAAGGTCTAGTGGCGAAAATTTCTGACTGGGTATTTTCCCACGGTGGGAATATTCTCCATGCCGATCAACATGCTGATAGCACGGCAGGATTATTTTTGATGCGGGTTGAGTGGGAACTTGATACATTCGATTTGGCGCGTCCAGAGATTGAGCCAACCTTTGCCAAATTGGCGATGGAAATTCAGGCAAGGTGGAGTATTCATTTTTCTGATTACGTGAGGCGGATTGCTATTTTTGTTTCTAAGCAGGATCATTGCCTCTATGACTTGATCTTGCGGCAAAGATCCCATGAGCTTTCGGCGGTGATTCCTGTGGTGATTAGCAATCATCCTGATTTAGAAAAGGTCGCCCACAACTTTGGGATTAATTATCATCATATTGCGATCGCACCTGACAATAAATTGGCGCAGGAAAAGCAGCAACTTGCCTTACTCAAGCAATACAAAATCGATCTGGTGGTGCTGGCAAAATATATGCAGGTGTTAAGCCCTGAATTTCTAGCACAGTTTCCACAGGTGATTAATATTCACCATTCATTTCTACCCGCTTTTGCGGGAGCAAATCCTTACCATCGCGCCTATAAACGTGGTGTCAAGATCATTGGGGCAACTGCCCATTATGTCACCGATGAACTAGACGAAGGACCAATTATTGAACAAGATGTAATTCGGGTTTCGCATCGTGATTCGGTGACTGACCTGATTCGTAAAGGCAAAGATTTAGAACGGATTGTCCTTGCGAGGGCGGTGCGTCAGCATTTACAAAATCGTGTTTTGATTTACGGACAATCGGCGAACTCTGATTTAGGGCTACGCACAGTTGTCTTTGATTAGGTGCAAGTGAGGTTGACCTAATCGAGACTAAAGGTCATCCATTTACTCTCATAAGATGGTGATTTTGGGTTATGTTGATACAGATACACTTTTATTAATAAAGTTCGATCTAAGTTTTTAAATTAAAGTTTTAAATCAAGGTTTGCAAAAATGACAGCAAAAATACAGTTGACACGCGGCATTGACGAAGAAGCCACAGACGTAAAGATCACCCGATCTAAGGACGGAGATACCAGTGTTGCTGTGTTTATCTTCGACGCTCCTAAATGTATGACTGGTGCAGATGCTGGCACTAATGAAATTTTAGGTATGTATATGATTGATGAAGAAGGTGAAATGGTGACTCGCAATGTGAACGCCAAATTTATCAATGGTAAATCCGCAGGGATTGAAGCAATTCATAAGATTAGTGGCGATCGGGAATGGCAACGCTTTCTGAGATTTATGAATCGCTATGCGGAATCTAATGGTATGAGTCTCAACAAGGCATAAATCAATAAGGCAGACCATGAAACCCTCTCAAAATCCCTGTCCTGATCCACCTTCCTATCGAGTTCATTGTGCGGTGATTACGGTTAGTGATACTCGTACAACTGAAAATGATAAAAGTGGCAACTTTATTAAGCAATCGATGCTCAATGCTGGTCATCTGATTGACTATTACGCAATAGTCAAAGATGAACCCGATCAAATTCTTGAGCAGATGGCAAAATTAGCGGAAGTTCATGACTTAGATGCGATCATTCTTAATGGGGGGACAGGGATTGCCCCTAGGGATACAACCTATGATGCGATCGCAACTTTGCTGGAAAAGACTCTGCCAGGGTTTGGCGAAATGTTTCGGTATTTGAGTTGGCAAGAGGTTGGCTCACGGGCCATTGCTTCGCGATCGGAGGCAGGAATTTATCGAGGTAAGTTAGTTTTTTCGCTACCGGGTTCTAGTAATGCCGTCAAATTAGCGATCGAGCAACTGATTTTGCCAGAGATTATTCATCTGGTACGCCAACTCAAGGGTCTGCATTAGCTAGTCCTTACTCTCCCGCTACGTGGGAGAGAGAACCGCATCGCCCATTTTGAGAAATTTACCTGCTTCTGTAATGGGAATGCGTGTATTCAGTGCAAGACGATAGAAGTGATTGAATCGTGACTTTTCAACTTGCTGTGGTAAGGTTGCTTGTCTTTGTTTTGCAAAAATTTTAGTAAAATCGGGATAAATTTTGCCAGTAAGAGGGTCGCGTGTAGGGACGGGGCAACGCTGACAGGGATTAGTGCCTAGAAACTGCACATCACCAATGCGAAAGGGAACGGTTTCTCCTGCCTTGGCGAATAGATGATCTTCCCAGAAAGGTTCGGTATCGATAATTTCTAAATTGGTACGGAAGCGATCGCGAATTTGATTTAACTCGATTGGAGCATGGATATACCAGCTTTGTACAGTAATTAGGGTAGCTTCAGAAATGATGGTTGCTCCCCATGCATCAGGATCGTCAGGGAATCCACTGCCAGCATTTTGGCGAATTTCTACGGGTTGTCCAAAAAATTGACTAAACCAATCGGCGAGCAAATCTTGCTCTTGATCTAAATGGAAAGTTGATACTTTTTTATAACTTTTATGAGTTGGATGATCGGGAATTTGCAGATTAACTAAACGCTCGTCTAAATCATAACTGGCTCTGATGAGATGTATTTGGGGATAGCGCTTGGCATTGATGTAGTTACCAGATTGATCAAATAGGGCAAATTCGCGATCGCATTTTAATGCGCCACCCTCAGAAATCTGGACTTGATTCAAGGCGATCGGATCGAGGGACTTAATCGGGAAAACGAGAATTTTGCCAAGTCTTGCCATAGTTAGAATTATTGGGGAATTTGCATAAATCGCCTCAAGCATCCTGAAATCATGCTGTTTGGGGTTTGATCTAATAAGTAACTAAAACCACTAAAACCAAGAATCAGAGAGTGAGTCGCCCGCGAAGCGGGCAACTCACTCTTCTGGGTTTAAGGCTATTTATGCCGAACTACTTACGCTAATGGATAAGTATTTTTAACCATCCCTTAACAAAGTCATAGAAGCAAAATATAATGTCGTTAATTTAAAAACAACTTTTATTCTTGGGGTTCAAATGACTAGATATACTCTTGCCGATAATTTGGCAGAAGATATTATTGGTATTGCCGATTCTTCTGTTCCTAGTCTAGCGAATATTTGGGCAAAGAAGTATATCCAAAACTTGCATTCAGAACCTTCCCCACAGGCTCAGTCGAACAATTTAGCAGAAATTCTCGCCCCCGAAAGACGAAAAGAAACCGCAGCGAATTTATTGCAGGCTTTACGCTTCTCTAGCGCTCAAGCATGGGCAAAAACAGAAAATTTGCTGATGGGGCAGTTGCAAGCCCATGGCATTTCTGCGGATTTAATTGATCCTTGGCAAATTGCAATGGATTCTCGATTCTTGTTAGAGAAGACCCTAGAGGTTTACACCAATAATGCGGAGAATCGGCTGATCACACTAGACATAGTTGAGAATGGGCAGAACGTCACTCTCTCAAGCTATACCCAATTGCCGACAGTGGGACAGCTATCAGTAGCAATTGCTCAAAGTGTTGGTCAAATTCGCACAAAATATACATCGGTTGATCCGCGAGCGATCGGCTTTGTGAGTATGCAATTCCACTACAGTGGACAAATTTTGCTGGATGCATTACCACCTGTAGAAAAACTGATGGTCAACTCCTACTTCAAGGTGATTGATGATCATCTCTATATGCCATTGCAAAGATGTTACGATGCGGCAGGAAATCTTGATTATGACGATATTGCTCTGGAATCTGTGCGGCAATTGTTATCTTTGACTAGTGAAATTGCAAGACAAGTTTCTCAAAAGACTTTGATTATGTATTCTGACTATCAATGTCATAGTGGCGTTTTGAGTTCTCCCCAAATTCGGATTTCCAGTCTTCGTGATATTGAGATGTTTCAGGTTTATTTGTGCTTGTGTGTATTAGAGCGAAATGTTAATTCGATTCAGCAAGAACTCTTCCCTCTTTGCGTAATGCTATATCCGCCCTTAAAGGTTAGTTGGGAGCTGGTTCGGACTCTTTTAAGATTACTTTCTCAGGAAATGTCTAACCATTTACATGAGCGATATGTAATGGAATTTATGCCTTACATTACGACTTTGAATGAAATGTTTAGTGATGATGTGTTGCCTGAAGCCTGATAATAGTAAGGCTTAATATGCTAAGTCTATAAACTTGGTGAAACGATCTATTTCGCAGAGATTTTTGCCAAGTTTCAGGATGCGATCTTAAGCACGAAACAGCTAAGCACAGAAAAATTAAGCATGACTCGTATTTGTACCATTAGCCAAGCAATTGCTATTACTGCGGCAACAACTGCCAATATTGATGAACAGGAGCAAAACAACTTAGAGATTAGTGCCGTTGTTTCTGATAGCCGCAAAATCAAGGCTGGTGAGCTATTTGTTGCTTTAACTGGTGAGAATTTTGATGGTCATGGCTTTGTGGCAACTGCGATCGCACAGGGGGCTGTGGCAGCAATTGTCAATCATGAATGGGCTAGCTCCAAGGCTGCATTGGGATTACCGATTCTTGCCGTTGCTGATACGTTAACTGCCTATCAAGCCTTAGCATGTTGGTGGCGATCGCAATTTGCTCGCCCCGTTGTAGCAATTACTGGCTCGGTTGGCAAAACCACTACTAAAGAGCTTATTGCAAGTATGTTAGCTTGCTATACTACTCCTGAACATCGGGTACATAAGAGTCAGGCGAATCATAATAATGATATTGGTGTGGCGCAAACCTTGTTAGCCATTGATCCTGAGCAGGATGATTTTGCGGTTGTGGAAATGGGAATGCGCGGCTTAGGTGAAATTGAGCGTCTTGCCAAAATCACTTTACCCACGGTCAGCGTTATTACCAATGTGGGGACTGCTCATATTGGACGATTGGGATCACGGGAAGCGATTGCGATCGCAAAATGTGAACTGTTAGCGAAAACGCCTGCGATGGGGACAGCAGTGCTGAATGCGAGTAATTCTCTTCTTTTGGAAACAGCAAGCAAGGTGTGGCAAGGAAAAACGATCACCTATGGGCTGGGGATTGGTGATGTTAATGGAGAACTGATAGATCATCGCCTGTACGTGGAAGGAATGTCATGGGATTTACCATTACCAGGACAGCATAATGCCCTTAACTTTTTGGCAGGACTTGCGGTACTCAGAGCCTTAAACCTTGATTGGCAGAAGACCACACAAGGTTTGGGGAAGTTGAATTTGCCCTTTGGTAGAGCGGAGTTATACGACTTGCCTCAGAATGTGACCGTTCTCGATGAAACCTATAATGCTTCTCCTGAAGGAATGCTGGCGGCTTTGCGGCAATTGGCAGATATGCCAGCCAATCGGCATTGGGCCGTATTAGGGACGATGAAAGAATTGGGGGATATGTCCTATCAATTGCATTATCAAGTGGGGGAGGCGATCAGTAAGTTAGGAATTAAAGGAGCGATTATCTTGACCGATGGTGAAGCGGATGCAATTTTAGCAGGGGCAAATGGCTCTTTAAAATTTGCGATCGCATGTCAGTCTTACGAAGAAATCACACAGACACTTTTACAAAAGGTAGAAAGTGGCGATCGTATTTTGTTTAAGGCTTCCCGCTCGGTGGGTATGGATCAGGTTTCCCAAGCTTTCCGTCAAGCTTGGCAATAGTTAAACTCTAAAGCCTGTGGTGCACGCTGCGCGTGCGCCACAGGCTAATTATCCGAAGATCGATTTGCTTCATTTAGCGCGGCAATTCTCTCTTCGGCGGAGCTGTTCTTGAATGACTGAACCCAGATGTGATAGTTGTACAGGCTTACTGAGATATTCATCTGCGCCAACGGCTAAACAATTCTCACGATCGCCAACCATTGCCAAAGCGGTAAGCACAACAATAGGAATATCTGCAATATCTGGATTAGCCCGAATTTCTCTAATTGCAGTTAATCCATCCATAATTGGCATTTGAACATCCATAATTACCAGATCAGGCTTGTGGGTAAATATCAGCTCAATTGCTTCCTGTCCATTAGCTGCCATAATGAGGCGATATCCCTGACTGATTAAATAACTAGAAAAGGTTTCTACATTAAAGGGATTATCATCGGCTAATAAAATTAATGAGTTAACATCTATTTGGGAATGCTCGTCACGATTTCCATTGTTAAGATGGTCACTTGAGGTATTGTGTTCAGGGGATGGAAGATTACTTTTCTTGAATTCTGCTGCTCCTATATATGGCACAGAAATCGAGAAACAACTACCCTCACCAACCTGACTGCTGACATCAATACTGCCGCCATGGAGTTCCGTGATTTTTTTAACCAAAGTCAGTCCCAAACCAGTGCCAGCATATTGACGACTGAGGCTGCTATCAATTTGGACAAAGGGCTGAAATAACTTGTCCAGATCTTCAGGAGAAATACCAATACCTGTATCAGTAATCGCAAAGATTAGCTTTTGGGAAAGTGCGATCGCACTTTCATTGGTACTTTCGTCAATAGTTTCCAGTTTAACCTCCAGATCAACCTTGCCATTGTTCGGCGTAAATTTAACCGCATTGCTCAATAGATTGATTAACGATTGACGCATCCGCCGTTCATCGACATTGATAGCTGTAACTTCAGGTTGAATTACGACCTGTAATTGAATGTTCTTTTTTAGCGCTGTTTGTTTCACGAAACTCAGACTAGATTGGCATAGATATTTGACATCCACAGGCTGGATGTCTAGCTCTAGATTGCCTGAGCCGATTTTAGCAACATCTAAAATGTCATTAATTAATTCCAGTAAATGTTTCCCACTACTCTCAATAATTGATAGCGATCGCATTTGACGTTCATTTAGTTCCCCAAATACTTTAGTCATCAATCCTTCTGCCATGCCTAGCACCGCATTGAGCGGAGTCCGCAACTCATGGCTCATATTGGCAAGAAATTCATCTTTAAGTTTAGTAGCACGGGCTAAATCCGTATTCACAGATATTAACTGCTGATTAGCTAATAGCAGCTCTTGGGTACGTTGTTCTACTCGCGATTCCAATTTTTGATTAAGTTGATAGAGCGCTGTGATTGCTTCTTGACGCTCGATTTCGGCACTAACCCGCGCTGCAAAAACCTGCAATATTGCAGTCGCTCTTTGTGATTTAGTAATCGGCTTATCATCAAAAATACAAAGGCTACCCGTTGCTTCCCCTTGACTATTAACGATCGCAATGCCCATATAGGAAATTGCGCCTAAGTTCCTAATCATCTCATTGTCTGCAAATTGTTCTAATAAGTTGGCAGGACAAAAGAGTTTACCTTCTGTGACGGTGATCGAGCATGGCGTATTGTGAATCGGTATTATCGATGGGTTGCCAAGCTGCCCATCACTCCATGAGATCGATATTTCGAGAGTATCGCCAACAACTTTAGTCACAAAAACATGACGGACTTCTAGCGCTTTGGCAATGTACTCTACTAAGGTTGGCAAGAAGTTTGCGCCCGTATGCGCCGCTGTACCCTCCACCAGACTTTGCAAAGACTCCTCGGCTTGTTTCCTTGCATTAATATTTTCGATTACCCCCACAAAAAGCGGTGATTTAATGCTTTCATCAGATATTTTAGAACTCGTGCTGCGTACCCAAATCACTTCTCCATCGCGATTGACCAACCGCTTCTCTATTTGATAGCTATCATGAACATTCTGCATCACCAATTCGCGCAGTCGTAGATTTTCCGCCAGATCATCCTCTAGGGTGCGATCTCTAAAGGTCATCAGTTCCAATTCACTTTCAGAATAACCAACCATCTGTTGATAGTAAGGATTAGTGCGAATAAATTGTCCATTCGCATCGGTAATCACCATTCCAATGGGAGACTGGTTAAACATGGCACTCAGCAAGGATTCACTAGCGCTCAATTTTTGTTCACTTTGTTTCAACGCCCGTTCTGCTAGGGTGCGTGCGCTCATATCACGCACAATAATTAAGACTTCATTCTCGGCACAGACAGCAATGCGAACCTCTTCGATATGGAAATGTCCATTGATCGTCAGTTCCTGCTCATAGATTTGACTTTCCCCTGTTTCTAAAGCTTTGCGAATATATTCCATGCGCGTTCTGGCTAAATTAATGGGGTAAGTCGTGCTATAGATATTTTGACCAATGATTTCCGCATTATCAAATACATCAAATGTATCTGGGGGAAAAAAGTCTAGGTAAATGCCGTCGCCAGACATTCGCATAACCAAATCGGGCAGCGCTTTAATTAAGGTTTGTTGTTGCCTTTCACTTTCCCTGAGGGCATTTTCTGCTTGTTTTTTCTCAATCGCCAAGCTTGCCAAATTGACGGCAAAATTTACGAGTTCAACTTCGCTATGGTTGGGCTGGCGCATCTCTTGATAATAAACAGCCAAAGTACCCAAAACATGATTGCCCGACTTTGTAAAAATTGGGCTTGACCAACAAGCGCATAGTCCTAAACTTATTGCCATGTCTCGATAGTTGTGCCATAACGGATCGTTATAGATATCAGTAACAATAACCGCTTCTTTGCGATAGGCGGCAGTTCCACAGGAGACAACACCCTCCCCAATTTCAACTCCATTGACCGCTTGGATATATTGTTCTGGCAGACTTGGTGCGGCTTGATGGAAGAGTCGATTTCCTTCTAATAGCAAGACGGAACAATGGATATGACTGGCTTGCGATTCAACGATTTGGGCGAGTAATGTCAAAATATCCGATAGCTCTGCATCATTGGCGAGTAGCTCTAATATTTGGCTTTGTCCTGCTAGTAATGCATCTTGGCGTTTGCGATCGCTAATGTCTTCAGCAACTGCGGCAATTTGTTCGACTTTTCCTTGAGCATTGTTTAGTGGAAAGCAGCGCCCCCCCACCCATCGTATTTCGCCATCAGGACGAATAATGCGATATTCTTCGCTAAAAAATCCACTATGAACTGTATGTTTGTAAGCTTCTAAAATGCGATCGCGATCTTCAGGATGAATTGACTGCATCCAACTTTGAGGATCTTGATATATGCCCTTACTTGATTGTCCCCATATTTCTTCGTATCGTGGGCTGACATACAGCACTTTTCCCGTTTGCACCTCACGAATGATAATGGCGCTACGGTTGTTATCGGCAAACTGACGAAACATATCACCATTAATTAAGGCGCTCGGATATTCTTGCACCTGTCTTTCTAGTAATTGGTTCCGACTTTTCAAAAGTGCGCTATTTTCTTGTTCTAGTTGGGATATTTTGGTTTCTAATATCGAAACCAACTGATAAACCTCGTCAGGTTGCAATGTTTTGAGCAGATCGCCCTGACTGATCACCCCCTGCATCTGTCCATGTTGATCAGTAATCACTAGATGGTTAACCATCTGCGTTTGCATGATCTCTCTCACTGTCCATAGGGTTTCCTCTGGGCGAACCTGAGTAGGTAGGAAACTCATTACTGTTTGGGCGGAGGTAGTCATCAGGTCTAACCCCAGCGCAAGGTACTGCACAATATCGCCTTCCGTCAAAATACCTACGGGTAATATTTTTTGTCCTTGCTGCTCCACAATTACCACCGAACTAACATTGTGGTATGACATCAAATGAGCAATTTGGGCGGCGGAAGTCTCTGGCTTGGCATAGACTACATCGGTCGTCATGACCTCACTGACAACCCGTAAGCGTAACAAATCAATAGGTCGCAAGAGTTGCCGCAAGCTTTCATGGGTAATTAATCCTACCAATTCGTTGTGATCATTAACGAGGGGTAAATGGCGAATTTTGTAGCGATTAAACCGATTAAGCGGCACAAGGATATCTGTAAATTCCCATTCCAGTAATGCCCTCACAGGGTATGTCATTACCTCGACAATGCTGGTCTCCAGCAAATTTTGGATAGAGTTTTGTGGCGTATTTTCACTAGGCTCTACTGATTGCGTACTGTTCCCACAGAGCTTGATGAGATCATACTCTGTCAAAATCCCAATTAATTTTTGATCTTCGGTAACAATAATGCAGCTATTTTTAGCATGGTCTAACTGTAAAGTTGTCGCGGAATCAATATCACAAAATAAGTTGCAAGCTTGTCTCTCGGCACTCATCAGAGCAATGGCATCGGCAACTGTCGCATCAGCCGTGATGGTTAAAGGCTGACGGATAATCGCTTGCTCGATCGGTATTTCTCCACGATTAGAATACATAGATTTGTTGATGCTAAAATATGCCTTGATATTTTGTTAGGAAAACAATATATGTCCACTAGACGTAGTGATAGTGCCTTTCCTGTTAGTTATAACCGCGATACCGATAGCTTGGTCGAAGGCATGACTAAACGGGAATATTTTGCGATTATGATCATGCAGAGTTTGACTACCGCCGATATTAAGTTTGAAGATGAGTACCAAAAAGCGCGTCTAGCCGTGGCTGAGGCTGATGCACTCATTGATATTTTGGCATATGAAGCCAATCCTAAAGCCTAGATGTCCTTGCAGCCTATCATCAAAATATACGTTCAGGTTATGAATTCATGCTTTTTCGAGCGCTTAACCAAATATTGTCACAATTTATCAGTTTATTTCGTAAGCCCCAAACATTAAGCGTGTGCAAGCTTGGCAACCCTCAGTTAAGGGAAATCGCTCAGCCGATTACTGATGTTTGCGATCGCAAAATTCAGCAATTGATCGATCAAATGTTGATTACGCTCAAGGAAAGCCGAGGTGTGGGTTTGGCAGCTCCCCAGATTGGGCAGTCTCTACAATTATTGATCATTGCGTCTAATCCTAATGATCGCTATCCCGATGCGCCAGCAATGGAGCCGACAGCCATGATTAACCCCAAAATTATTTCCCATTCCGATCAGATGGAAAAGGGGTGGGAAGGTTGTCTATCTGTGCCGATGATTCGCGGACTGGTACCACGCTATCGTGAAGTTGAAGTAGCGTATATCGATTGCCAAGGCAATCAGCAAATAGCAAAATTAACTGACTTCGTTGCAAGGATTTTCCAGCATGAGTATGACCATTTGGAAGGTAAGGTCTTTTTGGATCGGGTAGAAACAAATTTAGATCTAGTATCGGAATCGGAATATTACAAAATTATTGCTAAATAACTAAAAGAATTAAAAGAGTCGCTTGGCGACTCTTTGGCTTAAAGGATGTAAATTATGGCAGAAGTAAAAAATGTCTTGGGCGAAAAACTCGCGCTTTGCTGTTCATCGCCAGTAACAGGGTTTTATCGGGATGGATTTTGTCAGACAGGCGATCGTGATTTGGGTGTCCATGTCATCTGTGCCGCAGTCACCGATGAGTTTTTGGCTTTTACCAAAGCGCAGGGTAATGACTTACAAACGCCGATGCCAATGTATAACTTTGCTGGTTTGAAAGCAGGCGATCGCTGGTGTCTTTGTGCCTCGCGTTGGAAAGAAGCTCTCGATGCAGGTGTCGCGCCACCCGTAGATCTCTCCGCCACCCATGAAGCTGCTTTAAAAGTTGTATCTCTCGATGAATTACAACAACATGTCCTTTAAGTCAAAAGAGTCGCGTTGCGACTCTTTTGACTTAGCTCAATTCTTGACAAATGTTTTCCCAAGCCATGACAGGATCAGGTGCAGCCGTAATCGGTCTACCGATGACTAAATAATTTGTGCCTGCGGCAATCGCATCTTTAGGTGTCATCACGCGACTTTGATCTCCATGGGCTGTACCTGCGGGACGTACTCCGGGAGTCACAAAGCATAAATCATCGCCATTGATTGATTTGACTTGCGATCGCAAATTTGCCACTTCATGGGGTGAGCAAACTATACCTGTAAGCCCACTATCTCTCGCTAGTTTGACCAAATGGGATACATAGTCTGAAACTTCTAAAGGTACTTGCAAATCAGAAGCTAATTCCCTTGCCGAGGTACTGGTTAGCAGCGATACGGCTAACAATTGCGTATTGGAGTCCTGCACCTCCGCTTGGGCAGCTTGCATCATCGCCTTGCCACCCGATGCGTGAATTGTGAGGAAATCTGCACCATATTTAGTGGCAACTCGACAGGCTGAGGCAACCGTATTGGGGATATCGTGGAGTTTTAAATCTAAAAAAACCTTTTTATTACGAGCCTTCAACTCCTGCAAAATTATCTTGCCGTCGGCAATAAATAGCTCTAGCCCTACCTTCCAGAACTCAACATCAGGAATGCGATCGCATATTGCGATCGCCTCTGCTGCTGTGGGCAGATCCAAAGCCACAATAATTTTTGACTGAGGGGTTACTTCAGGATTAAGGTTTATTTTCATTGTTTTATCGCGAATTTAAACGATACTAGAGCCTAATCCTATTACGTATTGTCGTTTGGAGGATCTATGCGAGCAGTATTGATGGCAGGTGGTTCGGGAACAAGATTGCGCCCATTGACCTGTGATATGCCCAAACCCATGGTATCGGTACTAAATCGACCCATTACCGAGCATATTCTCAATTTATTAAAGCGGCACAACATTTGCGAAGTAATTGCCACCCTGCACTACTTGCCCGATGTGATCCGCGAACATTTTGGCGATGGTTCCGACTTTGGCGTAAATATGATGTATGTGGTGGAGGAAGATCAGCCATTAGGCACAGCGGGCTGTGTCAAAAATGTCTCCAGTCTTTTAGATAGTACCTTTGTGGTAATTAGTGGCGATAGTATTACCGACTTTGACCTCACCAAAGCCATTAAATTTCATCGTGAAAAAAAATCAAAGGCAACCTTAATTTTGCGACGAGTTACTGACCCCATGGCTTTTGGTGTGGTGATCACCGATGAAAATGATCACATTAGAAGATTTCTCGAAAAGCCATCGACTAGTGAAGTTTTTTCAGACACAGTCAACACAGGCATTTATATTTTGGAGCCAGAAGTCCTAGATTTCTTGCCAGCAAATCAGCCTAGTGATTTCTCTAACGATCTATTTCCGATGTTATTAGCCAAAAATGTGCCAATGTATGGCTATATTGCCGATGGCTATTGGTGTGATATTGGATCTTTAGATGCCTATCGCCAAGCGCAGTACGATGCGATACGCGGCAGAGTTCATCTGGATTTAGACTATGTACAACTCCGCACAGGACTATGGATTGGCAAGGATACGGCCATTTCCCCAACAGTTCAGATTGAGCCACCTGTGTTGATTGGCAGTAATTGCTCAATTGGCGATCGCACTAAAATTTCCGCAGGCACAGTCATCGGTGATCGCGTCACGATTGGTGCAGACTGTGATCTTCAGCGACCGATTATCGACAATAGCGCCATGATTAGTGAAGAGTGCCATCTATGGGCTTGTACGATCTCGCGTAATGTCAGAATTAGTCGCCGCGCCCATGTGATGGAGGGTGCTGTGGTTGGCTCTAACTCAGTAATTGGGGAAGAAGCAAGGGTATTTCCAAATGTGCGAATTTGGCCAAGTAAACATGTGGAGTCAGGGGCAACCCTGACCACCAACTTGATCTGGGGGGCAATGGCATCACGGAATTTATTCGGACAAAATGGGGTATCAGGTTTAGCCAATGTGGATATTACTCCTGAATTTGCGGTCAAACTGGGAGCAGCCTATGGGGCGACACTGCGTCCCAATTCCCATGTGATGGTGTCTCGCGATCAACGCACGATTTGTCGTATGTTAACGCGATCGATAATTTCAGGACTAATGTCCGTGGGGATTAATGTTGAAAACCTTGAGGCAACGGCGATCCCGATTTCCCGATTTATTGCGCCCAGCCTTGGGGTGGTGGGAGGTATTCATGTGCGCGTCCATCCCGATCGCAATGACTGTGTGATGATTGAGTTCCTTGACTCTGATGGCATTAATATTGGCAAAGCCGCCGAAAAGAAAATTGAAGGGACGTTTTTTAAAGAAGATTTTCGTCGTGCCCGTATTGAAGAAATTGGCGAAATTAGCTATCCCACCCGTGTTTTAGATTATTACAATAGCGGCTTTGCCAAAAATCTTGATGTGGAAGCGATCAGATTTAGTGATTGCAAAAAGATCGTCATTGATTATGTTTATGCTGTCTCAGGTGCAGTATTACCAAGGATTTTAGGCAAATTTAGTACCGATGTGGTGGTGCTAAATGCCAGTCTCAATGAAGTTGCCCCCGCGCCAGTGGATCGCGAAAAAATGCTCACGCAACTAACCGATGTGGTCAAGGCAGTGCGGGCAAATTTTGGCGTGCAGGTTTATGCCAACGGCGAAAAATTTATCTTAATCGATGAGCTAGGTAAACCAATTCGTGATGAAATCCTGACGGGTTTGATGGTGGAAATGGTGTTGTCATCACAGCATGGCGGCACTGTGGTTGTGCCTGTTTCTGCGTCAGGCATGGTCGAACTTATTGCCGAAAAACATGGCGGTAGAGTGCTCCGCACCCGTGCTAACCCCACCGCATTAATGGCAGCTTGTCATGATAATGACGGTGTGGTGCTGGGTGGTTCTTCAGAAATGGGCTTTATCTTCCCGCAACTGCATCCGGGGTTTGATGCCATGTTTAGCATTGCCAAAATTATGGAATGGATTACCCTGCAACAGCGATCGCTATCGCAGGTACGTTTACATTTGCCGCGTTGTCATTTTCGCAAACAAATTGTGCGCTGTCCTTGGAGTATTAAAGGTACGCTAATGCGCCATCTGGTCGAGTCCTATGGTCGGGAAAGGCTAGAGATGATTGATGGAGTCAAGGTTTTTTATAGCGATCGCGATTGGGCGCTGGTGCTTCCTGATGCCAGTGAGCCAATTATTCATGTGTTTGCCAATGGTTTTGATACTCCATTGCGAAATGGACAGGCTTGGGCAGATCAGCATATCCAAGATTTCTGTAGCCACATTGAAGGTTTCTGTAAGATCCAAATAGCACTGTCTAAGGATTCTGTGCTTTTAGATAATTAGTTGGTGGGTTTTAAAGTTTTTTTGAAAAACAGGTTGACAAAACCCTATATACCTTTGCTATAGTAAGTACCGCGCAAACAAAGAGATTTGCAAAACGCGCTAACACTACATTGGGGTGTCGCCAAGCGGTAAGGCAGCTGGTTTTGGTCCAGCCATTCCGAGGTTCGAATCCTTGCACCCCAGTAAAATATAAAAAACACAAAAAAGCACCCATTGGGTGCTTTTTTGTTATAGAAAATTTAGCTAGTACAAAATGAATAACCCCGCCGCAAGCGGACGGGGTATCTAAATTCTTTTTTGACAGAATATACTCACGCCGCAGAGCGGCGGGGAATTTACCCTTTAGCTAGATTAAAAACCAGAATGTGAGTGGCGGCGCTTTGCGCCGCCACTCACATTCTGGTTTGCTATGGGCAAGTTATTAGCCTGTAAAGTTATCCTTTTGTCCGCGAATTCTGGCAAATACGCGATCGGGAATATCAATGCCCGCCGCTTGTTGAATTGCAGGTACATCCCAACGCATAAATGGATTGGTGCGCTTTTCTAAGCCGATGGTACTTGGTACAGTTGGCTCCCCTCTCTGGCGCATTACCGTCGCCGTTACCATACGTTCTTGCAGGTCGGGATTATCAGATTCCACTGCGATCGCAAATTTGAGATTGCCTAGTGTATATTCATGGGCGCACCAGACGCGGGTATCATCGGGCAGTTGACGAAATTGATCGAGCGATGCCAGCATTTGAGCAGGAGTGCCTTCAAACAATCTGCCACAGCCGCCTGCAAATAGGGTGTCTCCGCAAAATAATTCACCACCTTGATCATTAACGGGAGGGAAATAATAGGCAATATGGGCATAGGTATGTCCGGGGACAAAAAATACCTTGGCATTGCGATCGCCAAAAGTTACTTGATCGCCACCCTTTAAGAAAACCGTTTGATGAGGAATGCGATCATGGTCTTTTTCACCGCCATAGACGATCGCATCGGGAAATTTTTTCATGAGTGCTGAGTTGCCGCCCACATGATCACCGTGATGATGGGTGTTAAAAATAGCAACTAGGGTTGCGCCTAATTCATCTAACTTGGCTAAGACTGGTTCAGCCACAGCAGGATCAACTACTGCTGCAATATTTTTGATGGGATCATGCAGTACAAAAACGTAGTTGTCACTTAAAACGGCTAGGCGATGGATATTCATGGAATTTTTTTGATACTCAACATCTTTGTCTCTCTCTAGTTTATCGATTGTTTACAGCACTAAATGAAAAGAGGGGCAGCGCAAAGCTTTGCCCCTCTTTTCCTAGCCGATCAGTTTTTTGGCTGCTTCTACCTGCACCCTCACCTGTTCTAAACCAGTACCGCCATAGCTATTGCGTACCTTTACCACCTGAGCAGGGGCGATCGCCGCAACGATATCTGCTTCAAACTGAGGGTGAAAAGTTTTCCAGCGCTCCACCGAGAGATCCTTGAGCAAAATGCCTTCACTGGTGCAGGTTTTAACTAACTTGCCCACCAGTTGATATGCCTCACGGAAAGGTACGCCCTTAGCGGCAAGGTAGTCAGCGACATCGGTGGCATTCGAGAAGTCTTCGGCGACGGCTGCTGCTAAACGTTGAGGCTGAAACTCGATTCCTTCTTCCATCAGGATTGTCATCGCTTCTAAACAAGCCCGCACCGTCACCACCGCATCAAAAATTCCCTCTTTGTCCTCCTGCATATCTTTGTTGTAGGCCAGAGGCAAGCCCTTAATAATTGTCAGCAAACCTTGGAGATGCCCAAACACCCGCCCAGTTTTACCGCGTACCAATTCGGGTACATCGGGATTTTTCTTTTGGGGCATGATGCTAGAGCCAGTGCTAATGCGATCGCTAAGTTTGACAAAACTAAATTCCTGTGAAGACCATAAAATTACTTCCTCAGACAATCGGCTGAGATGCACCATGATCAAACTTGCTGCACAGAGAAACTCCACCGCAAAATCGCGATCGGATACCCCATCAAGGCTATTGCGCCCAACCGATCCGAAGTCTAACAATTCAGCACTATAGTGGCGGTCAATGGGGTGTGGTGTCCCTGCCAAAGCACCAGAGCCGAGTGGGCAGACATTTACCCTTTGATAAATTTCATCGAGTCTAGTCCAGTCCCGTTGTGCCATCTCAAAATATGCCAAGAGATGATGGGCGAGGCTAATCGGCTGGGCGCGTTGTAGATGGGTATAGCCGGGAATGAAGGTTTCCACATGCTGTTCGGCTTTGGCGACTAAGACTGACTGCCAAGTTCTAATATCAGTCTGGATTTTGCGGATCTGGTCACGCAGATAGAGGCGTACATCGGTAGCCACTTGGTCATTGCGCGATCGCGCTGTATGCACCTTCTTGCCAACATCGCCAATAAGCTCGGTGAGACGACGCTCCACCGCAAAGTGGACATCTTCGGCATCCACCCCAGGGTTAAAGTTGCCAGCGCGATATTCTTGGCGGACTTGTTCTAATCCATTGACCAGCATTTCCCCCTCTTCGGCACTGATGATCCCGACTTTAGCGAGCATTCGTGAATGTGCCTGCGAACCTGTGATGTCATATTCAATCAAATTAATATCAAAACTAATGCTGGCATTAAATCTGGCGATCGCAGGATGCAGCGCGGTCTCGAAACGCTGACTCCAAGGTTGAGGGGCTGTTGACTGGCTCATACAAAAAAATCTAGGTTGTTTGAGAGTTTAGTTTACTTTTTGATCGTGTGGTTTGGGCTTTTTTGTCATGAATTCATCACGCTAATTGCGATCGCGATTTACTCTACCTTTGGCTGTAAAATCTAGGGGCAATTCTTGTACTTTCACCTCAAAAACAGCTTTTATGTACGACTGTATTGTTGTGGGCGCAGGTCCATCGGGTGGCTCAGCATCCTATCACTTGGCAAAACGTGGACGCTCAGTATTATTGCTTGAAAAAGAGAGCTTACCTCGATATAAGCCCTGTGGCGGTGGTGTTTCGCCGATGGTGCAACAATGGTTTGATTTTGACTTTTCGCCTGCTATTTCCTTGAAAATTCATAAGATTTGCTATACATGGCAAATGGGTGAGCCTGAAGTCGTAGAACTGACGGATCTTGATCCCGTATGGATGGTGCGACGTAATGTTTTTGATCATTATCTAGTGCAGCAAGGGCAAAAATTAGGTGTAGAATTGCGTGACCAGACTGGGGTGACGGGGATTGAATGGCAAAGCGATCGCTGGTTAGTCAAAACCGAGCATGATGTTTTTGAGGCAAAGTATTTAGTTGCTGCCGATGGAGCAAGAGGCTCTATGGCAAAATGGCTGGGGTTTAAGGAACGTAAAAAGCGTATGGGCGCAGCTCTGGAAGTGGAAACTCCTCATCCCGACAATCCCAATCTGGAGATGATTCATTTTGATTTTGGGTCAGTTCAGAATGGTTATATCTGGAACTTTCCCAAGGCGGACGGCTACTCGATTGGGGCTGGTACATTTATAGGTGGTGAGAAGCAAAATCTCAAAGAACTGACTGCCAACTATGCTCAAAAGTTTGGGATAGACATTACCTCAATGAAACAGTTTGGTCATCCCATCTCGATTTGGGATGGCAACCAACCACTGCATACCCAAAATGCTCTCCTGACAGGAGAATCTGCCTGTATCGTCGATCCCTTTACCGCAGAGGGGATTCGTCCTTCCCTATTAACAGGAATGCTGTCAGCTATTGCGATTGATGAGGCTCTGGGTGGCAATACCGATGCGCTGAAGCAATATACTGCTAAGGTGCAAGAGGAATGGGGCGAAGATATGGCATGGGCGCAGCGTATTGGCTCTATTTTTTATCGTGTTCCTAGTTTTGGTTACAAAATGGGGGTTAAGCGTCCCAGTGCCAGTCGGCGGATGGGCAGAATCTTTTGTGGTGATATGCGCTATCGCGATGTTGCGGGTGCTGCCATTAAGCGACTGACTAAGGGATTAATGGGAATGAAGTAACAGAAAAGGTCGTGCTAGGCACGACCTTTTCTGCGATCGCAAATATTTAACGTTTTGGATGATGCTATGGGTAAGACAAACTATCGACTACTATTTCTATCTACGCCCGTAGGAGCCTTAGGATCAGGCATTGGTGGCGGGGTGGAATTGACTTTGCAAAATGCGGCTAAAGCGCTGATTGCCAAAGGTCATGAAGTCGAAATTGTTGCTCCTGAAGGTTCGGTTACTCATGTTGCGAAGTTGACTCAAATTGCGGGAAATATGCAAACCTCTGCCCAAACTCAAGTTGGTGCAGATATGGTCATACTTCCCCAAAATTCGGTACTAGAAAATATGTGGAGCTACGCTAGAGAAGTTGAAGATCAATTTGATTTAATCTTCAACTTTGCCTACGATTGGCTACCGCTCTATCTCACGCCATTTTTTCATCGACCAGTTGCCCATTGGATCAGCATGTCTTCCCTCTCGCCCGTAATGGATGCGATGGTGACGAAAATATCACAACTTTTCCCATCTGCGATCGCAGTAAATACTCGCGCCTGTGCCGATACCTTTAGTGCAGGCGATCGCCTGATGATTATGGGCAAAGGTATTGATCTAACTCAGTATCACTTTGTCGAGAAACCAACCCAGCCGAGCCTTGCATGGGTCGGGCGCATTTCCCCTGAAAAGGGATTAGAAGATGCCGTTGAAGCCGCCCAAAGCACAGGAATACCTTTGCAAGTATTTGGATTAATTCAAGATCAAGACTATTGGCAACAGATTCACCATGATTTCTCAAAAGCTGAGATTCACTATCAAGGATTTCTATCTACTGACCAACTCCAACAAAAATTAGGACAATCTAGCGCTTTATTGATGACTCCACGATGGGTTGAAGCCTTTGGCAATGCGGCGATTGAGGCATTTGCCTGTGGTGTGCCTGTGATTTCCTATAGTTCTGGTGGACTAAAGGAAATCATTCGCCATGGTAAGACAGGATTTTTAGTGGAAATGGGAAATGTGTCAGGCTTGAAAAAAGCAATTTTACAATTAGATCAAATTGATCGTTTAACCTGTCGTCAACAGGTTGAATCAGAATATTCCCTAGAAGTATGGGGCGATCGCCTAGAAAAATGGTTTGATCATCTGATTTCCCTTCCAAGGTAAGTCATAAACGCTTTTGCATAAATTTCTAGTTGTTATAATCAGCGAGAAACCTTCGACCAAATACCTATGCAAACTATTCAACTTGGCTCTTCTGGCGCTACTGTAACTGCTCTTGGTGTCGGTACATGGTCATGGGGAGATACCTTATTTTGGGCTTATGGCAAAGACTTTGGCTCAGAGGATGTGGCGGGTGCATTTCAGGCTTCTGTTGAGGCAGGGGTGACTTTTTTCGATACGGCTGAGATCTACGGATTAGGGGAATCTGAACGTTTGATTGGCAAATTTTGTCGGCAAACTTCCCAACCTGTGCAGATTGCGACTAAGTATTTTCCTGTTCCTTGGCGTTGGAATCGGGAGGCTATTACTGAAGCCTTAACCGCGAGTCTAGAGCGACTGCAAACTTCCCAAATTAGCCTTTATCAAATTCATTGGCCCCTTGAATTTTTGCTCAAGACTAAAGATTTTATGGAAGTTCTTGCTGATGAGGTTAAAAAAGGGAGAATTCAAGCGGTGGGCGTAAGTAACTATTCTGCACATCAAATGACGGAAGCCCATGAATATTTGGCTGCAAAGGGGATTCCGCTCGCTGTAAATCAAGTTCCCTATTCTCTATTAACTAGACAAATTGAACAGAATGGAACGATGGCAAAAGCCCGACAACTGGGTGTAACGATTCTTGCCTATAGTCCCCTTGCTCAAGGACTATTGACAGGTAAATATACCGATCAAACGGTGAAAAATTTGCAGGGAGCTAGACGAATTGATCCGCGTTTTAGTCCTAAGGGTTTACAAAAGCGTGAACCTCTATTTGCAGCACTCAAAGAAATTGCTGCTAAGTATGACAAAACACCCGCACAGGTTTCCCTAAATTGGTTAATTTGTCAGGGCAATGTGATTCCGATTCCAGGGGCAAAAAATGCCGATCAAGCAAGGCAAAATGCTGGGGCATTAGGTTGGTCTCTCACTCCTGAAGAAGTGGAGCTATTGCGTCAAAAGAGTATGTAAGTGTTTCAGCATCAGTAAAAGCGCCATCAGCAAAATCACTTTATGCGATCGCAATTTTGGTAATCTATTTGCCAGAACCTCAGTTTTATATATTTATGAAAAATATTCATGAAAAGGCTTCTATGAAAAAACTTTTTGGTTTTGCGATCGCAGCTTTGATGTCGTGCTTTTTGGCAGTTGCCTGTGGTCAAACTAGCAGCACTGCTCCTACCAATGGAGATCCTACAGCTAGTACAGGCAACTTAACTAACATTCCCATTGGTATTGCCTTCGCCCAAACTAGTAACGTCGCTTTACTCGGACAAGAAGGTGTGGCAGGTGCAAAAATTGCTGAAGAATATTTCAACAAACAAGGTGGCATTAATGGCACACCAATTCGGTTAGTCTTCCAAGACACCGCAGGTGATGAACAAGGGGCAATTAATGCTTTTAATACGCTAATTTCTCAAGACAAAGTAGTTGGTATCGTTGGCCCCACACTTTCGCAACAAGCCTTTGGTGCTGACCCAATCGCCGAACGCGCTGGTGTTCCTGTCATTGCCGCCTCAAATACAGCTAAGGGGATTCCCCAAATTGGTAAATATATTTCGCGGGTATCGGCTCCAGTGGCTGTGGTTGCCCCCAATGCGATCGATGCCGCCCTCAAAATTAATCCCCAGATTAAAAAAGTTGCTGTCTTCTATGCCCAAAATGATGCTTTTAATAAGTCAGAGACAGGCACTTTCCAAGAAACAGTTAAGCAAAAAGGTTTAGACATTGCTACTGTCCAGACTTTTCAAACCACCGATACTGACTTTCAATCGCAAGTCACCAATGCGATTAACGTTAAACCTGATTTGGTGATCATCTCTGGTCTATCATCGGATGGTGGTAACCTCGTCAAACAATTGCGTGAACTTGGTTACAAAGGCTTAATTATTGGTGGCAATGGTTTAAACACTTCCAATCTTTTGCCTGTATGCAAAGCGCTATGTGATGGCATTATTATCGCCCAAGCCTATAGCCCTGAGTTAGATAATCCCATCAACAATGATTTTCGTAAACTCTATAAAGAGCAGAATAAAAAAGAACCACCTCAGTTTAGCGCTCAAGCGTTTACAGGCGTACAGGTATTTGTCGAAGCCCTTCGCACTCTCGACAAAACCACGAAACTCAATACCTTAGCGCTGCCAGATCTGCGGACTCAGCTCAATAACACTTTGCTTACTGGTAAATACATCACCCCAATCGGTGAAATTTCTTTCACCCCCGAAGGCGAAATTGATCAAAAGCAATTTTTTGTTGCTCAAATCAAAATGGATGCTGATGGTAACAGCGGCAGATTTACATTTTTGCAATAGCTCCGAATAGATCACAAAAAAGCCGTGCTTAGCACGGCTTTTTTGTGATCTATTCAAGACTTTGGTTTGAGTTTGTGAACTTACTTCAGCAAACTTGGAGCAGCTTGAGCCTGCAAACTAGCCAAGCGATTGTTATCACGCTTATTAGCTAAGGCTGGTACAGCATCGCGCAAAGTCCCTGCTAGCTTGGTTGTAGTCGCATCATAGATTTGCGTAACCACTTTGGGATAAAAACCAATTCCGATGATCGGAATCAACAGGCAAGCAATAATAAATACTTCACGAGGTTCAGCATCGACTAACTCTTCGTGGGAAGTCAAAGTTTTATTTTCCTCACCATAGAAGATTTCCCGCAACATCGAGAGTAGATAGACGGGAGTCAAAATCACCCCAACTGCCATCAGCAATAGGGCAATCACTTTGAATGTGCCGCTGTAGGCATCACTGGTCGCAAAGCCGACAAAAATCATTACCTCGGCAACAAATCCGCTCATGCCAGGTAAAGCTAATGAGGCAAGTGAACAGGTGGTAAACATCGCAAAGATTTTCGGCATCTTTTGACCAACACCGCCCATCTCATCAAGAATTAAAGTATGAGTGCGATCGTAAGTTGCGCCGACAAGGAAGAATAAGCTTGCCCCGATCAGTCCATGGGAAATCATTTGCAACATCGCGCCGCTTGTGCCGAGATCGGTAAACGAAGCTAAGCCAATCAGCACAAATCCCATGTGGGAGATCGACGAATAGGCAATTTTACGTTTTAAACTACGTTGAGCAAAGGAAGTGAGCGCCGCATAAATAATATTCACAATCCCCAGAATTACTAATACAGGGGCAAAGTAAGCATGGGCATCGGGCAACATCCCTGCATTCATCCGCATCAGGGCATAACCACCCATTTTTAACAAAATGCCTGCAAGGAGCATGTGGACTGGTGCAGTCGCTTCCCCATGGGCATCAGGCAGCCATGTGTGCAATGGGAAGATCGGCAACTTGACCCCATAGGAGATCAAGAATGCACCGTAGGCGAGCAGTTGAAAAGTGAGTGGGTAGTTTTTGTTGGCGAGCGCCGTCATATCGAAGGTGACGGTATCACCATAAAATGCCATGGCGAGACCAGCAACAAGGATAAACAATGAGCCGATCGCCGTGTAGAGAATAAATTTTGTTGCGGCATAGAGACGCTTGTATCCACCCCAAATTGATAGCAGTAGATAGACGGGAATTAGCTCTAATTCCCATGTGAGGAAAAATAGCAGCATATCTTGTACGGCAAAAACAGCAATTTGTGCGCCGTACATTGATAGCAACAAGAAATAAAATAAGCGTGGCTTCAGCGTAACGGGCCAAGCTGCCAAGGTTGCTAATGTGGTGATAAATCCAGTCAGCAAGACCAAAGGCATCGAGAGTCCATCAACGCCCACAGACCAATTTAGACCTAGCTGCGGAACCCATTCATATCGCTCCACGAGTTGAAGTCCGGGGTTGCTGTAGTCATATTTGTTGCAAAAAGCATAGGCAATCGCCGCAAAGTCGATTAGTCCCACTACCAGCGCGAACCAGCGAATGTTCTTGCCATCACCCTTGTCTGGGACAAAGGCAACCACTAGGGACATAACTATGGGAAAGGCGATGATAAACGTGAGCCAAGGAAAGTTTTCGAGACTTAACATATTCAAAAGTAACCGTTGTAATTACCTAACCCATTTTCTAGACAGTCATTGTACCTACGCTCCCTTGCAGACTCTGTAGTTGTTTATAGTTACTTAAACCTAGTCGAGCGCTCTAAATTCGCAGATAATCGCTGGGATCGTTACTATGAAAGCTATTAAGATGATTCTATGGATTTGCTAACTCATTGAAAAATTGTAAAGATATGTTAATGAATTGAGATAATTATTCACATATTCTGGATTTGGGCGCTGTAAGGTTTTGGGTTTCCAATTTTCTGCTAATCTCAAAAGTGAATAAATTATTTTTTTAATAGAGAGACTTTAGGCATGAAAGCACTTATACGCTTTTCTGTTTTATTAGTGGCGATCGCGTCAATTTGGACAACTGGCTTTTTAGGTTCTTTTGGCAGTAACGCTGCATTTGCCGAAGAATTACCTGAAACTAATTTCTATACTCAAGACCTTAGCAAGATTGACCTAAATAACGCCAATATCAATACTTTTCGTCAAGTCCGTGGCATGTACCCTACATTAGGTCGGATCATTATTGAAAATGCTCCTTACAATTCACTAGATGAAGTTCTAAATATTGCTGGCTTAAATGAATCTCAAAAGGAATTGATCAAAGCAAATGCTGACAAGTTCACCTTGAAGAAGCCTGATGAGTCGATGGGGCGTGAACGCATTAACAACGCTAATTACAGGTTGTAATATCAATAATTTCTAATAGTTTTCCAAAAAAAGAGGTGTCACATAAGTGACACCTCTTTTTTTGGAAATTTCAATTTTTGCGATGCGATCGCAAAATTGATAGATTAGAGTCTCTGGAAAGTGCTGCGTGTTGCTAAAATGTTACATATTGCAATATAAAAACAAATTCACTAAAAAATTTAGACAAAACGGGATAACTCCATGGCACTTTTTGGACTATTTGGTAAAAAAGATAAAAAAGATGACGCAGAAAATAACGAATCCGCGTATTTTCTCGATCAAGACTCGGCAAAGACCTTTGGCAATATTGATTACATGCGGACACCCAAGGCCGTAAAAAAAACGTTCCCTACCATTAGAGGTGTTAAGGGTGCTGAGATTGTGGAAGTAATTTCGGCTACGGAAAAGGTAGAAGGCTCTGAATCAGAAACAAAAATGTCTCAATCCTCTGAGGTGATTTCTCAACCAACGTTTGAGCCTAGACAGATCAATTCTCGTGTTGATTCCAGCATGGATATCTTCTTAAATATGGCTAAAGACATTAAGAAGAAATAAATAAGCAGCTAGCCTAAAACTTGAGGCTGTACCCATAGAAAAAGGAGGCATGTATTACATGCCTCCTTTTTCTATATATTTCGGAAAACCGTCTAGATCTGATTTCTTGCTCATCCCCCATACACCGTAAACTATCTTAGTAGACTGAGCGCAAATTCAAAATCTTGAATTGTGTGTAGATTGAGGCATTGCTTGAGGGTATTAGCATGGTGTTTAACTGGTTCCGCCGAAAGTTTGATGATGATAAGAATTCTGTGAATGAGCCTGTAGAGCCAGAGAAAACAGAAGAAGCCAGTAATGAATCTGCACCAGTCACAGAAGATATCCCCACAGCGTCCCCTGCTTCTCAAGATTTACTAAACTGGGCTAAAGCTGCCTACGCCAATGTGCAACAGCAAGCAGAAGTTGCTGAAAGAAAGGAAGCAGAGGATTCTGAAAGTATTGAACCTGAGTTTCAAACTATAGATATAGATCAAACGGTAGATATAAGTGCCACTGCCCTAGAATTAACGCCAGAAGTACAGCCAGAATTAGAAATTACGCAACCAGAAGCTACTGAAACTGCAATAATTGCGCCAGAATCAGAAACTACTGAGAATGCTGAACTAACTGAATCTGCGATCGCAAATTCTAGCAACCTCGAAGATGCTCCTCTCGAAACTGTTACTCCAGCAGAGGAATCTGCATCTGTACCATTCTGGATGCAGTCCGAAAGCGATCGCATGGCAAGGATTGCTGCCCTTGAGGCAACGGCAATCTTAGAACCTGAGCCAGAGGTCAAACCTGCACCTCGCCGCAAAGCCACGATTAAGTTTGATGATGATTTTATTTGGTCGGCCGAAGTTCTCTCCGCACAGGGTCGTCGCCCCGAAGAAATTTCCGTTGAAGAAATTACATGGTTAAATCGTCTCCGTCAAGGTCTAGATAAAACGCGACTGTCTTTGGTCAATCAACTGAAAGCAATTGTTGGTCAAGGACCCCTCAGTGCCGACTCCGTTGATGATATTGAAGCATTGCTCTTACAGGCAGATGTTGGGGTCAAGGCAACCGATCAGATTATTTCTAAATTACAAGACAAACTTCGTAAAGAAGTTTTACCCCCTGAAGAAGCGATCGCCTATCTCAAGCAAATTTTACGGGAAATGCTTGATGTCAATGCCCAAAGTGGAAAGAATCAGGGTGAGCCAATTCCAATGCTCATTCCCGAAAAGAATCAACTCAATATTTGGTTAATCACGGGTGTCAATGGTGCAGGTAAAACCACCACGATCGGTAAACTTTCGCATCTCAGTGTCAAGTCTGGCTACAAAACTCTCATTGCGGCTGCCGATACCTTCCGCGCTGCTGCCGTTGAACAGGTCAAGAGTTGGGGATTGCGATCGAATGTCGAGGTAATCTGTAACCCTGCCCAAAATGCTGATCCTGCGGCGGTAGTATTTGACGCGATCAGTGCAGCCCAAGCTAGAGGTACAGAACTATTACTAGTTGATACCGCAGGACGATTACAAAACAAAAAAAATCTGATGGAAGAACTTAGCAAAATCCGTCGCATTGTTGATAAAAAATCCGCCGATGCCAAGATTGAATCTTTATTAGTTCTTGACTCGACCCTTGGACAAAATGGACTCAAACAAGCCGAAGTATTTGCTAAATCTGCTGGCATTACAGGAGTGATTTTGACCAAGCTTGATGGTACTGCCAAGGGTGGTGTTGCGATCGCAGTCGTCCAACAACTAGGTTTGCCAATCCGCTTTATCGGTGCAGGCGAAGGTATCGAAGATTTGCGTCCATTTTCTAGCTATGAATTTGTGGAAGCCCTGTTAAGTAACTAGACGATTGGCGGCGCTTTGTGCCGCCAATCGCTTTCCCAATATAAATGGAGGCATCTATATAACTTAAGTTGTTATCCATGCTTTGATCTTTTTAAGTAAAAAAACTCCCGCAACAGAGTTGCCAATTGTATCTAGGACAGGGCTATAGCACGCGATCGCAATTTGATGAGGGACTATGGATAACAATGCACCGCTAATGCTGGATTTGGAGGGCAACCCAATCATGTCGGCAAAGTTGGCGGAGGCTTCGTACATGCCGCAAGTAGTCATGATTTCAAGGACTATGGAAATAGATGGTGACTGTTGGGTTAATAAGTTGCCCATTTTGGCGAGATCGTGAACATTTGCGCGTAAGCAACAAATTTCCTCGTAAATTGCTAGCGCTTGCTCAGGATCGGTCATTATGCCTAGGGATTGGAGTTGCGCTGCGATCTCCAGATTGCGGCGATTAGGCATTGATCGTACTGACGCTAGCATTTTTGAATCAAGGGTTAACTGTGCGCCTGATTGCTGATTGAGCCAATTTTGCAAGGCTTCGCAGGAGTCAAGTAATGAGGCAATGGCGATCGCACCCGCATTGATCATCGGGTTATGGGGTTTACCATCGGGAATCGAATTGAAGGGCTGGGATGTGGCTTGACGATTGACGAGGGCAAAAACTTGTTTTTCTCCCAGCTTTTCGAGCAGATACAACAGCAAAAATGGCTTCACCACACTCATTAACGGAAAGGTTAGCTCTGTATCGCCAGCGCTCAGGTAGTCACCATTGACTTGCTGAATTGCGATCGCAATGGCTCGTGGATTTGCTTTGGCAAGGAGGGGAATGTAGCTAGGTAATTTTCCTTTTCCTGTTTCTTGTCTTGCTAGTTCCAGCCATGATTGCAGATCTGTGTTCCGCATTTTTGTTTCCTATCCTTGATTAGCTGACCAATACCTTAATCTATGGGTAGCAAATTAGGTTATACAGCAAAGTAAGTTTTGCTTAGGATAAAACCCAAGAGGCGAGTGGCGGCGCTTTGCGCCGCCACTCGATCG
>NZ_JACJQB010000032.1 GCF_014696385.1 Pseudanabaena mucicola FACHB-723 | reverse complement strand
TATTTGGTTGTCTAGGTTCTTGGCGCTTCTCTTTTCAGGTCGGGTTGCTTCGCTTTCGCTTCGCTTCCCTTCAGCGCTTTATTAAGTTAGCAAGGTTATTTCGGTTTGTCAACCCTTTTGTAAGGTTTGTTTTGGATTTTTTTACCTAAATTCAAACAAAACCCTCTCTGTATATAGTTTATAGAGACTAATTTTTTTTGTGATTCCCCACCTTTACTAGCTCCACAGCATCAATATCTTAGTTTTGGAGAGGGAAGTTTAATATTTCTAGTGGTTTATGCTGATGTCGATAAATCTGAGCCAAAATCTTTTTTAGAGCATAGGGTACGTGGAATCGAGACAAATGCTCTAATTCAGTAGTTATTTAGAGCTTTAGCACATGGCATCATTTCATCAACCGATCTGGGCTTTGTCATTTGAAGAAGTTTATAAATCCCTTGAGACTTCTGCACAAGGACTGTTGCAGGATGAAGCGAGAGACAGGCTAGAAAAATTTGGAGCAAATGAGCTGCCAGAGGCTGCCCATCGTCCACTGTGGCTGAGATTTACGGATCAGTTAACGCACTTTATGGCATTGCTGCTATGGGTGGCAGGAATATTGGCTTTTATATCGCGGACTCCAGAACTGGGTTGGGCAGTGTGGGCGGTGATTTTGATTAATGCGGTATTTAGCTTTTGGCAAGAGTTTCAAGCTGAGAAAGCTTTATCTGCTCTCAAAAAAGTTTTGCCGATGCAGGTAAAAGTTTTTCGGGATGGGGAGTTAAAGCAAATTGCCGCGCGGGAGTTAGTGCGTGGTGATGTGATGCAGCTAGAGGAAGGTGATCGCATTCCTGCGGATGCCAGATTAATTTCTGCGGAAAGTTTATATCTTGATGTGTCAGTGATGACGGGGGAATCTTTGCCTGTAGCACGAACGCCATATCCCATTAGGCTGCGCGAGGCTGTGTCTGTGCGTGGTGGCAAAACCATGCTGCGCCAAGGAGAACAGCCATTGCAAGAAAAGGTAAACCCATCGGAAATTGCCAATTTGGTTTTGGCAGGTTCGACAGTGGCGGCGGGAAGGGCAACAGCAGTGGTCTATGCAACGGGTGCAGAGACTGAATTTGGGCAGGTTGCCCATCTAACTACTGTGGTCAAGCGTGAACCTAGCACTCTAGAAATTCAGGTCTCACAGATTGTACGGATTATTACGGCGATCGCTTTGGGGATGGGGGTAAGTGTGTTTATGCTCAGTTATTGGCTGATTGGCATGAACATCACTGAGAGCTTTATTTTTGCGATCGGTATTATTGTGGCAAATGTGCCTGAAGGGTTGCTGCCTACGGTGACACTGGCGCTAGCGCTGGGTGTCAAGAGGATGGCAAGGAGAAATGCTTTAGTGCGAAGGCTTTCGTCGGTGGAGACATTGAGTGCGACGACTGTAATTTGTACTGACAAGACGGGGACATTAACTAAAAATGAGATGACGGTGCGCTATTTGTGGCTACCGCGATCGCAAAAGTTAGACCAGAATTTAGAGCAACCTGAGCTTGAAGTATCCCAAACTCCAGATTCCCATTTTTTAATTGAAGTAACGGGGGCGGGGTATGACCCAACTGTTGGCGAAGTTGATATTCCTGAACAGTTTGATCTAGCTTGGAAAGCCAAAATTTTATTGATTGGATCGGCGCTTTGCTCTAATGCAAAATTGGTACATCTGAATGCTCCGAGTCGCTGGCAAGAAATTGGTGACCCCACGGAAGCGGCTTTATTGGTTGCGGCGGCTAAAGCTGATCTCAATTTAGAGAATTTACAAAAACAATTACCTCGCATACGTGAGATTCCCTTTGATTCGCGTCGTTTAATGATGACTGTGGTTTTAAATTGGCAAGAGGCAGAGCTATGGACAGATAATTTGCCCTATCTGGCTTTTACCAAAGGTGCGCCTCTAGAAGTATTGAAGCATTGTCATTGGATTTTGCGTGATGGCATGGCGGAAGAATTGACCCATGACTTCTGGGAAGAAGTTGTACAAGCTAATGATGGACTAGCAAGGCAGGGCTTTCGGGTATTGGGTTTAGCAGCACGCAGAGGAGATCAAGAACTACTGGATCTGAAGGCACAGGATTTAGAACAGGATCTCATTTTTATTGGTTTAGTTGCTATGTTTGATCCGCCACGTCCCGAAGTGGCTAAGGCGATCGACCAATGTCATCAGGCAGGAATTAAGGTGACTATGGTGACGGGAGACTATGGTCTGACGGCTGAGGCAATCGCCAGACAAATTGGATTAGTCCGCGATAAGGTTCGAGTAGTCACAGGGGAAGGGATGGGGCATTTGTCCGATGCTCAACTGCGGCAAATAGTTAAATATCGCTTTGGATTGGTATTTGCGCGGATGTCACCTGAACATAAATTGCGATTGGTGCAAGCCTATAAAGATATTGGTGAAGTGGTTGCCGTGACAGGGGATGGGGTTAATGATGCACCAGCATTACGTGCCGCCCATATTGGGATTGCCATGGGGCAGAATGGGACAGATGTGGCACGAGAAGCTGCTGATATCGTTCTTACCGATGATAACTTTGCGACGATTGTGGTGGCGATCGAGCAGGGTCGAGCAATTTATCAAAATATTCGCAAGTTTATGACCTATATACTTGCCTCCAATACGCCTGAAATTGTGCCATTTTTGGGAATGGTTGCCTTTAAGATCCCCCCCGCCTTGAATATTTTGCAGATTTTGGCGGTGGATTTAGGTACAGATATGGTTCCTGCCTTGGCTCTGGGCGCAGAGTTGCCTGAAGCAGGAATTATGGATCGTCCACCACGCCCGCGCCAAGAATTTTTATTAAATATACCTTTGTTAATTCGTGCCTATCTATTTCTTGGGGTAATTGAGGCAGTTTTATCAATGTTAGGATTTTTCATCGTGTGGTGGAGCTATGGCTATTCCATCGCCGACTTACAACAAGTTACGCCTGCGATTCTTGCCCATACTGCCACTCCAGAGGTGACGGCTATTTATCGTCAGGCTACTACTGTTACCCTTGCAGCGATTGTGTTTTGCCAGTTAGGAAATTTATTTGCTTGCCGTTCCTCTTGGAGTTCGATCTTGCGTCAGTCTTGGTCAAACAATAGCTTGATTTGGTTGGGTATTAGTGTTGAATTTGTATCTTTGCTAGCGTTTATTGATTTCCCACCGTTTAGAGAGGTATTTGGTACTGCATCACTAGCTAATTGGCATTGGTTAGCGTTGTTTGCTTGTCCACCAATTTTGGTGGGGGCAGAAGAATTACGGAAGTTATTTTTGCGGAGGCAGCAACAACGTAGAAAGCATAGACAGGTATAGCATCAATCAACTTCTTGGTTTTATTTGCCTATGCCAGTAAAATTGGAGTATGGCAATAAATTCGGATATGTTAAGCTTTCAAGTCTTTGGCAATATCGTTGATGTTCTCAATCGAGACATGTTTGTAGGCACTGTTGTGGTTACAGAGGGTCGGATTGCAGAAATTATTAGAGAGCCAGCGAATCACGAATTAGCTAAAAATTGCGATCGCTATATTTTGCCGGGATTTATTGATGCCCATATTCATATCGAGAGTTCGATGCTAATTCCGACAGAATTTGCGCGACTAGCGACGGTACATGGGACGGTGGCAACGGTCTCCGACCCCCATGAAATAGCCAATGTGCTGGGGTTAGAGGGGGTGAGATTTATGTTGGCAAATGCGCGACAAACGCCAATGCAGATTGCCTTGGGTGCGCCTGCTTGTGTACCTGCAACATCCTTTGAAACATCGGGAGCGGCATTAGGCGATCGCGAATTGCAGCAATTATTTGAGGAGGATGGGGTCAGCTATCTCAGTGAAGTGATGAATGTCCCTGCGGTGCTGGCAAATCAAGCAGAGATGATCGCCAAGCTACAGGTAGCGCGGAATCTGAATTTACCGATTGATGGACATGCCCCTGAACTGCATGGGGAGACAGTCCAACGCTATGCCAATGCAGGAATTTCCACAGATCATGAGTGTATTACACTAGCTGAGGCGTTGGAGAAAATCGCAGCAGGAATCAAAATATTGATTCGGGAAGGCTCGGCGGCAAAGAACTATGAGGCTTTACATCCATTGCTAAAAACACATCCAGAATTTTGTATGTTTTGTAGTGATGATCGCCATCCTGACGACTTGGCGAAGGGGCATATTAATGATTTAGTCAAGCGCTCGATCGCACTAGGTTACGACAAGTTTGACGTGCTGCAAGCTGCCTGTGTTAATCCTGTCAAGCATTACCATCTCAAGGTGGGATTGTTGCAGATTGAAGATCCTGCGGACTTTATTGTGGTTGATGATTTGGAGGATTTCCAAGTTTTACGAACCTATTGTCATGGGGTTTTAGCGGCGGAGCAAGGTAAGGCTCTTTTGCCTTCAGTAGAGACTTTGCCACTCAATCGGTTTGCCGCTACTGCCAAAAAGATTGAAGACTTTGCGATTCCTGTGCAGACACCGATGGTGAGGGTGATTGAGGTTTGCGATCGCCAATTGATTACCAAGGAGCAGCATTTACCCGCCAAGGTTACGAAAGGATTTGCGATCGCAGATATTGATCGTGACATTCTCAAATTAACTGTCGTTAATCGCTATCGGGATGCGCCGCCAGCGATGGGATTAGTCAAACACTTTGGCTTAAAGCGTGGTGCGATCGCATCGAGTATTGCCCATGATTCCCATAATGTGATTGCGGTGGGGGCAAGTGATGCCGAGCTATGCACAGCAGTAAATGCGATTATTGCGACTAAGGGTGGCGTGGTGGTCGTTGACGGTAATGATGTGCAGTTGTTGCAATTACCTGTAGCAGGATTGATGAGTAATGCTGATGGTTATGACATTGCGGCGCAATATGAGAGCTTAAATGCGAAGGCAAAGGCATTAGGCTCTTCATTAACTTCGCCATTTATGACTCTTTCATTTTTGGCATTGCTAGTCATTCCTGAACTGAAATTGAGCGATCTGGGTTTATTTAGTACCACCGATTTCAATTTTGTTTCTCTTGATTGGGATGAGCCAAGCTAGTGTCAACAATATTGATGGTTATGCGGGCAGCATAATTACTAGGTTTTAAGTTTACTTACGGAGCAAAGTCATGTGGGAAGAAATTGTGATCGCGATTTCACAGGCAACAGGTCAAAAATTTAATTGCGATCGCACACAGGCGCAGTCGGGTGGATGCATTAATCAGGCGATGCGAGTATCCGATCACGATCGGCATTTTTTTGTCAAAACTAATCGCGCTGATTGCCTTGATATGTTTACAACTGAAGCACTAGCCCTGCAACAAATGTATGACACGCAGACAATTCGTGTGCCGCTGCCAATTTGTTGGGGAACTGCGGGTAATGCTGCCTATCTAGTCATGGAAAATTTTGATTTTGGTGGTAAGCAAAACTGGGAAGCAATGGGGCGCAACTTGGCGGCTATGCATCGAATTAATTGCGATCGCGGCTTTGGCTGGGAGCAAAATAATGTGATCGGATCAACGCCCCAAATAAATCACTGGACTAAAGATTGGGTTAGTTTTTGGATTGAATATCGACTTAGTTTTCAAATCCAGCTTGCCAAACGCAAGGGGTGGCAACCTACGATCGCCGAGGAAAAAATTTATAACGCTGTACCAAAACTTTTTGAGGGCTATCGGCCTCAACCTTCGATGGTGCATGGTGATCTGTGGGGTGGCAATGCGGCTTTTGTGGATGGTGAACCTGTGATTTTTGATCCTGCCCTTTATTTTGGCGATCGCGAAGTGGATCTGGCGATGACTGAGTTGTTTGGCGGCTTTCCGAACCAGTTTTATAGCGCCTATCAATCCACTTATCCTTTAGATGCGGGATATGAGAAACGGAAAATTCTCTACAATCTGTATCACATCCTCAATCACTTCAACCTCTTTGGTGGCGGCTATAGCTCTCAAGCCAATCGGATGATTCATAATCTTACAGCAAATAAAGTATAACTATTTGTGCTAAGACGTTTCTATGATGTTTTTGGCATTTATAGGGTTGAAATAGCATTAGAAACAACCAAAATCGAAAGAGTCACAGTGTAGAACTTGAACACGAATCCGATGAAGTGAGTTGCTGACATTGTTTTTTCTCTGCTTGAATTAACTGAATTAGCTTTGGAGACTAGCTCTGCAGCGATGTATTCAATCTATCTAAGAGACATGTCAAAGACTTGATGTAGTTGTGTCAATTTTGTGTCAGAGCAAATTTGCAACTGCTTATTTCAAGATGGTTTCATTACCGCACTATAAAATACAAGGTATTTCAAAGCTAACTAAGGGGAAAATAGCGCGTCCTATGAAAATTTTGATCGTTGAAGATGACTCGGAAATCCGACATCTGATCCAGCAAACCTTAGAAGAGGAAAATTTTGAATGTCAATCCGTTGACAATGGACTAGTGGCTCTGGATCTCGTTCAAAAGACTCAGCCAGATTTGATTGTGTTAGATCGGATGTTACCAGGCATGGACGGCTTAGAAATTTGTTCGCGGATTCGCCAAAACAAATCGATCAAAGATCCCTACATCATCATGTTGACTGCTAAGGGGGAAGAGATCGATCGCATTATTGGTCTATCCACTGGGGTTGATGACTATATGGTGAAACCCTTTAGCCCCCGTGAATTGGCGGCGCGAGTTCGGGCAGTGTTGCGCCGCAGTTTACGCCATTTAGAGCCTGTCCAGATTTATAAGACTCAAAATTTTGAGATTGATCTCGATCGCCGCATTGCCACTCGTCACAGTAATCATAATTCTGAGGTACTAGAGCTAACTGCGATCGAATTTAAGCTATTGTCCACCTTCCTCAGCTATCCTAATCGCGTTTGGAGTCGCGCTCAATTGATTGAGAAACTATGGGGCGATGACTTCTTTGGTGAAGATCGGGTTGTGGATAGCCATGTGGCAAGACTTCGCAAAAAAGTAGAATTTGACAGTAGCCAGCCAACCTTTATCAAGACCGTAAGTGGCGTTGGCTATAAATTTGAGGATGGCAATGGCTAAACCAAATTTACGGACACGCCTGTTATTTTCTCACCTATTGGTAGTGGTACTGAGCATGGTAATTGTGACCTTGAGCGGAGTTTCCATCAATCCCCTCCTATTTGATCGCCGCATTCAAGAAATGCGAAACCAAGGTCTATTAGACATTGATTCAAAAACTGAAAAAAAGTTAATCATTGGAGAATTTCATAGCTCTTGGGGAAGGAGTATGAGCATCTCACTGGCACTAGGAGCATTAGGTTCACTAGGACTCAGTTATCTAGTTGCCCGCAGAATTCGCACGCCATTACAACAAATCACATCGGTCACACAGGAGTTTCGCGAAGGCAACTTTAAAGTCCGCATGCCCAACAGTGAAATTCCTGAAATCGACTACCTCAGTCAAAGTTTTAATGTGATGGCAAATGGGTTGGAGGATTCTGAACAAAAGCGCAGTGAACTGATCAGCGATATGACCCATGAGTTAAGGACTCCGCTCACAGTCACCCGTGGCTATCTAGAGCGACTCTTGGAAGGAAAAACTCAGCCTTCACCAGAACTCTATCAAGATCTGATTAAGGAAAATCGACGGCTAGAACGCTTGGTCAATAATCTCCAAGAACTATCGAAGGCTCAGGCTGGGACAATCCCACTCAAGCCCACTGCGATCGCAATTAAACCCCTATTAACCACATTGGTGGAAAGATTTGCGGAACAAGTATCTGAAGATCTGTCACTAGAGCTTGATTACCAATCAAGTATCGAGACAGTAATCACCGATCACGACTGTCTAGAACAAATCTTAGTCAATTTGATTGGCAATGCGATCCAATATACAGAGGCAGGCAAAATTACGATTCGCACCTATGACGACGATTGCGATCGCATCTGGATTGAAGTGCAAGACTCAGGTATTGGCATTGCGATCGAAGATTTACCCTATGTATTTAAGCGCTTTTGGCGTGCCGATAAAGCAAGATCGCGCCGTTCGGGAGGAACAGGAATTGGGTTGGCAATTACGCAATCTTTAGTGGAATTACTGGGCGGCAAAATTGAAGTTACTAGCCAACTACAAGTAGGTAGCATATTTCGTTTTTGTTTACAGAGATAAGCCAACTTCATGGATTACCTCTGTTGACTATTCGCGTACTGCCACTAAAGACAAGGCTAATAGCAGTCGATCTAAAGCAAAGGAAGATAACTTAGTGATTATATAGGGATGCAGATGACGGGGAATATAGCCATCGAAGAACTCAAAAATCCCTGAGAGGGTCTGATTAATCGTGATCGGCTCCCGCAGAAAATGCTCGGAAGCACCAACCCAAAAGTCTAATTGCTGTAAATCATGGGGATCATCCAATGAGGGTAAAATTTCAGGAAACCCATGGATCATTTTGTTATATAGATCCTTTAATAACGGATTGATCCACTCAAAATGATGCAGTAATGAGCCTCGTTTTATTCCTAGAAAGTCGCTCAGTTGCCGTTCTGAAGCATTAACTAAATCAAATCCTGCATCGGTTACTGAATTAATGACTGCGGTTACTTGATTTTGGAATAACTCTAATTTAGTCATTGCTTCTGGGGTAATTTCCCCTGCTTTCATCAGGGTAGAGGGAATGTCGCCCAGATCAAAATCCGATAGAAAATAAATCCTGTCGCCTTGATTGTAGCGATCGCCTGCTTTGCGCCCCAGACATTGCTGAATTGTTGCCAGAATATGCCGATGGATAAATGCTGCAAATGCCTTGTCCTGTAGTTGTGGATGGATGCCTGTGAGGGCAACAAACTCAGCGCGGAGCATGGCAAGATTTGCGCAGGGTGTGCCGACAATGATCAAAGTTCGCGCATCCTTAAAGTCATTAGAGCCACGGGAATCTCGAAACCAAACTCCCTGCTCTAACTTGGCGAATCTTTTAAAATCAATCACCTTCGTTGATGGGTCAAGATCTGTCAGATGCTTAATAATTGTCTCCACCTTGGCAATTTGTCCTTCACTGCGTTGCAATCCTAAACGTCCCAGATTATGCACCTGCAAGATCTTCGGCATGACTAAATTACCCATCTGTTGAATAACCTGTACAGAAGCATTTAGGCGCAACTGAAGGTCGGTGATATCGATGGTTGCGTCTAGGTAGAGATTACTGGCGGCTTGATGGGCAATATCACGCAGTCGATAGTCAGCTAAGGATATTGTCAATTTTCCATACTGAATATGCAGATCACCATGGGTGATTTTGCCAGAGAGGATATCAAGAAATTCCACTAACCATTGCTTTAAAACTTCATTATTGATCTTGCGCTCAATCTCTAGGGAACTGAGGGTAGTTTCCCTCTTTAAGAGCCGATGGAGACGAGCTAGTTCTTGTTTATCCTTGCCCTTTGCTGATTCAAATTCCGACTCTGCAATCCCATCGACAGTATCGAGTATTGATAAATCAGGTTTGAGTAAATCTGCCAATAAGTTTGTATCGACTAGTTCAGGAATTGCGGCTTTGATTTGATCAAAACTGAGGCCATGGTAAGACTTATCCTTTAGTAGTTTATGCAACTTGAGTAATATCTCAATTACCTGTTGTTTATGCTCTAGATCGGAGCGCAAGAGTATGGAGATTGCTTTATCCACATCCGCCTCATCGACAGCAATCTGACGCAGGGTGGTTAAACTTTGGGATACTTCTTCCCAAATTAAAAGAGTTTTGGAATAGTCATATTCATCAGGGTTAGGTAAGCTCATTGGGTGCGATCGCAAAATATTTGCGCGAAAGGCGATCGCCCTCTGATGTCTAAATCCAAATCCATCACCTGAACTTCCACGACAAGCATTAAGTAAAGGGCAAGTCTCACAAATGACCTTAGTATCAGAAATAGCTTTGTCGCGTAGAGCTGAAATTGCGCCAGTTCGTGAGCAATTTGCCTGTGTATGTAATGAGTCCCCCTGTTGGGTACGGCGCAATTTACCCGACTTGATGGTGAGACCATTATGACGAGCAGGTAAAAGTGTCCAATCTTGTAAAGTGGTTGTTGTGACGTTGCGAGAATCCGTGGAGATGTAGATCACCTGCTCAATGCCGTCCAATGATTCAGGACGCAAACGCCCCGCATCATAACTCTTACCAGTGCCAGTAAAAGATGCATCAAGGACATGTTTTTGGTGTTTTAAAACACTGCGCCAAGTATCGAGCCTTTGACCTTCGGCATACTTAAAAGTAGGGTTTTGAGTTCGCGATTCTTGCTTAGGTATAGATCGCTGGGCAAATCCTTGCGATTTTGGTTGGGGGAAAAGTTGCGATCGCAACCAAGTAAAAGGTGAAAATTTTGGTTGAGGCTGATAATTAGCAATTTGAAAGAATTGCTCGACGTTGAGTATTTGAATATCGGTGTTGCTAGCGATTTCATCAATATCACCATCGGTTTTGGCAAACTGTCCCCACCACAGCACATCAATGCGATAGCCAAGCTCTTTGATTAAATCCAGATTCTTTTCATGGCGGCGCATCACCGCAGGATTGGCGACATCACCCGCATCGATCGCATATTCTATGCGCGAAAACTCAGGGTTACTGCCAATCATCGCCAAATAGGATTGCAAAGTTTTCTGACTGGATAGAAACTGACCGCCAGAAGCGCCGATAGCAGGGCAGTTTCGCAGTTTTGAGGCGAGATAGGGCTTAACCCCAGTCCCCTCAACTAAAACTACGCGATCGGCGGCTACTAGCAACTGACCATAGAAGGCTAGCGGTAATTCACCATTATTTTGATGGGCAGGAATGCCTAGGGGTTTATGCCAGCGATAGCGACCTGATGTTTGCTCACGAAATCGGATTTGAAAGCCGAGGATTTGGCGTTCAGGGTTGCGAATCGGCAAGATGTAGCCAGACTGGGTAGATTTTGCGCCAAGTTGGGTGATTTCAGTCTCGGATAAGCCCCTTGAGAGCAAATCGGTTTTGTCTAGATTATCTAAAACCAAACTTGTCAAATAGCCTTGATACAAACGATGTTTTTGAGAAGCAGAAGGTAATTTTTTGCGGCTTTCCCTTTGAGTTTTTTGATGGGCAAGGCGACGCTGGAGATGGTCGAGGCGACGTGCTGCTTGCTCCGATGAAGACTCGGCACGTAATCGGACATATTTACCTGCGTAATAGCTACCTTTCGTCTCGCCAAGATAGCGCCAATCCGATCGCCCAACATCGAGGGGATGGGTCATGCAGAGCACAAAACTATCATCATTGGCGGCAATTCGACATTTGCCCTTGGTATCTTCGCAGATTGGGCAGGGAGTATGGGCTTTTGATGGTGAAAATTTACTGCTTGAATACTGATTATTCGTAGAGGACATTATTTTTGTCCTCCAATTATCAGATTTTTTACAATTTTTTTATTGGTCTGCCACAGTGGGGCTAAAAATTTGTCTAACACTTGAGATGTCCTGATTATAAAGTTTGTAGGGTTTTTAATCAGGAAACGGATAGATGATTTAGCTTTAGCGGGCAGTTTATTTGTACAAAATTTGGCAAAAAATTATAACAAAAACTGTTGCGAAACTCTTATCTTGTATTAAGATAGAACACAGGATCGAAATTGCCCTCGAAAGCCATACATCCGTTTAAATGTTTGTATGTTTCTGATTCTGTATATTCCTGATTCTATCCGTTTCCGATTTTTTTCGGCTTCTGATTCTTTCAGTTCGTGATTAATGATTAATGTTCATTCCTGATTGATGTTCATTTTTGATTAATGTCTGTTCCTGATTAATGTCCGTTTTCTGTTTTCATTTGATGTTCATTTCCGGTTACTGTTCATCTCCGGTTATTGTTCATTTCTGATCTGTTTCTGTTTTTTCTATTCTTTCCTGATTAAGCTCTGATCAAGTCTCTGATTGGGATAAGAATACTTAATAAGACCTTCAGGTCATCAAAAAGCTAGTGAGTTGTAGTCACTGGCTTTTTTGATATGTATGTATATATATTCAATGTTTTGTAACCTCTCGTGAATAAAGAAACTGAGATCAAGCATACATTGATAGATCAAACTATGATCCACAAAATTTTGAAATTTAATTTTAATTTGCCTAAAATTGACTTGGCTTATAAATATTTTAGATAAATTAAGAGCAATAAATTGAGCAGAAAATCACTACGTGCGATCGCAATTGGCTCGATCGCAAAGAGGTAGGCGAATGCTGAAACTACTGCCTTTGCCTAGTTGGCTATTAACTTGAATATTGCCATGGTGCGATTTGGCGATTGCGATCGCAATTGCTAGCCCTAGCCCCGTGCCACCTGTTTGGCGGGAGCGATCACTGTGGGCGCGATAAAAGCGATCAAAAATATGGGGCAAATCTTCAGCGTTGATGCCGATGCCGTTGTCATCAATGCGGACAACAGCATGACGATCGCTAGTGTCAAGAGCAATTTGAACTGTGCCACCTGCGGGGGTGTAATGAATGGCATTAATGAAAATGTTGAAAATTAGGCGATAGATTTGTTCTTCATTTCCAATTGCGTAAATAGGTATATGGTTGATTAATTTTAATTTAATCGTGATTTTTGCCTGCATCGAGATTGCTGCTAGTTCCTCGATTAAGTCGCTGATGATATCATTCAGACAACAGGATTTTTGGATTGGCAGGGGAGCTTGTACGTCCATGCGCGACAGCATCAGCAAATCTTGGACTAACTGCGAGAGTCGGACTGTCTGACGATTAATGGTTTGGAGAGTTTCACGGGTATCTGCTTCAGAAATTTGGTTACTTAATAGGACTGACTCCACGGTGGCGCGGATAGAAGCAAGAGGGGTGCGGATTTCGTGGGCGGCATCGGCGGTAAATTGCTGAATTTGTTGATAGGAAGTATAGACAGGACGAATTGCCTTGCTTGATAAATACCAACTAGCAATACTCACCAGCAAAAATGTGATCGGTAGTCCTGTTAGTAGGGCGAGTTTTGACTCTTGGAGGTGTTGGTCATAATCTTGGAGAGAGCGACCTACTTGGATATATCCCCAAGGTTCTCCTACACGATTTTTGAGTGATAAAGACACTTGATGATAGCGGTTGCCCTGTGTATCACTAAGAGTTTGCCATGCTGTCACTGTATGGGGCAAAGATGATGACCCTAGAGGATTACCAACGGTAGCAAGGACGCGACCTGAGTTATCCAAAAGCTTGATGTAGTAACTTTTATGTTGGGTGATGCCTAAAACATGGCGATTGCCTTCCTTTGCGCAAACTGTACCGATAATGCAGAGGTTGGGCAAAATTTGTTGGACATCAATGCTAATTTCTCCTGACTGGTTTAGATTTGGCTCTAGGGCATCATGGAGATTGCCCGATACGGCGGCTAATTCTTGATCAACACCTTGCCAATGGGCATGAGCCATCACTTGATAAGCACCTAGTCCTGCTAACCCTAAAATTGCTCCCATCACCCCTGCATACCACAGTGCTAGGGATATGCGTGCTTTCAGGAAAATGCGGTTATGGTGCATTGAGCCGATACCCTAGACCATAGATTGTTTCAATTAATTTCCCATGACCATGCTCGGCGAGACGGCGGCGCAGCAAGCGAATTTGGGCGGCAACCACATTGCTTTCGGGTTCTGCTTGGACTTCCCAGAGCCGACTGATAATTTGATCGCGAGTCAAGATTTGATTGGGATGTTGCATGAAGTATTCCAAGAGTTGAAACTCTTTGGCGGTTAGTTGAATACTCTGACGATTGCCCTGTGGATCAATACTGCTGATGGTCGAGCTACTATAATCCAGAATCAGATTAGCAACTTCTAATTGTGGAGATTGGATCTGGGGTGAGCGTCTTTGTAAGGCTCGCAATCTTGCCAATAGTTCTAACATGCCAAAGGGCTTTACTAAATAGTCATCAGCCCCAGCGTCTAGTCCTGTTACCCGATCTTCAATGCGATCTTTTGCGGTCAGAATCAAGACAGGGATAGGATTGTGGGCTTGACGCAATTGCTTGCAGATTTCAATACCCGATCGATAAGGCAGCATCCAATCTAAAATGACGACGCTGTATTCAGTGGGTTGGTTGTCGAGATACGCCCAAGCTTCTTCCCCATCCTTAACCCAATCAACAATATATTTCTCTTGCTTGAGACTGCGTTGGATCGCATTGCCTAAGTCAAGTTCATCTTCAGCAAGTAAAATCTTCACATCTAATACTCATATATCTTAGATCAAGCAGATTGATTTGTGTATTAAATATAGCAATCAAAGTTTTGCTTAGAAACCCAAGAAGTGAGTTGCGTCGCAACTCACTTCTTGGGTTTTGATTTTGTCCTAGCTAACTCTTACTTTGCTACATCAGTAATTAGCTCTTCAATTTGCTGCATCAATTGGGCGAGGCGTTCTTGTTTTGTCGGATCACTCCAAATCTTTGATTTTTTTAACGATCGCAAAGTGTGATCGACTTGAATCTTAAAACTATTTTCATTTTGGTGAGAATTGCTAACTTGGGGCAACGCCGTAATGCGATCGCGAATTTGGACTAAAGACAATCCCTCCTCGATGACCGTATTTAACATCTGTTGCCTTGCGGTGGCATCTTTAATCTTTGCGATTGCATGAGCCTTGGTGTACTCTAGTCTCCCTTGGCGCAGAGCCTCCAACACTTCAAAGGGGAGCTTTAAAAGTGGTAGCCGAGAAGTGATAAAAGACTCCCATTTCAAACCTACGGAATTAAATACTGTCTTAATTGTTTCGATATTTTCAGGATTCGTCAAAGCGCTCTGGTCAACTTCGCCACGGGAAATGTGTCGCATTTGATAAAGCTGTGACTTGACGGCATCGATCGGCAGACTCAGCTTTAAGCCTAATAGCTGCAAAATTGCCTCCGTCTCTTCAACGGGGTTAATATCCTCGCGTTGCAGGTTCTCAATTAGGGCAATTTGCCAAGCCTCTATTTCGCTCATCTGCCGCACTACCGCAGGGATTTGCTCTAGCCCAACTTCTTGAGCCGCCCGATATCGACGTTCCCCTGCGACTAATTCATAGGTTCCATTATCTAGCGATCGCAATAGCACTGGTTCAAGAATGCCATGGGTACGGACGGAATCGACTAAGGATGCCATTTTGTCAGGATCAAAATAGTGGCGCGGTTGTTGGCTTGGTAAAACGATCTTGGAAATTGCGATCGCATTAGTTGACTCACCCTTGATATCAGCATCTTGTTCATCAAATAGAGCAACATTTTTGAGCTTGATGCGATGAGCATTTGGCTTCAACTTTGGTTTCATGGTCATGATAGTTTCTCTAGGGCAATGGTAATCTCTTCAAAAATGTCTAAAATTGCAGTGTTTCTCTTCGGTGAGATTGCTAGGGGCTTCCCATATTCTGACGCTTCCGCAATGGCAGTGGCTCGGGGAATTGGAGAAAACACCTGCGCGATCGGCGATAATTGCTCAATAATTGTTTCAAGGGTGCGCTGATCGAGGGCATTTGCCGAAGAGTACATCGTCGGAATGAAACCTGCGATTTTTAAGGTTTTATTGAGCCTTCGTTGCACTTTTTTGACGGTACTGAGCAGAAAATCTGTACCCATCAAAGCCTTAAATTGAGTTTGAATTGGCACAATAATTTCTGTGGCAGCTACAAGGCTGATCTGACTAAGGATGCCAAGACTAGGGGGACAATCAATCAACACAAAATCATAGTTGTCTAGCACCTGTGATAGTGGCAATTTTAAGCGCAATTCCCGTTGATCGGCTAGCACTAGCTCCTGTTCAGCATTTGCCAAAATGATATTGGCGGGCGACAAGTCCATACTGTGCAAATCGTGCAAAATTGCTAAAGGTTCATCGGTTTCTGATACCAGTGCGTCATAAATAGTTTTGTCTAGTTGAGCAACATCTAAGCCCATAAATGTTGTCAGGGAAGCTTGAGGATCCATGTCGAGTAGCAAGACTCGGTATCCTTTGGTGGTGAGTTGATATCCAATATTTTGAGTAATCGTGGTTTTGCCAACGCCACCTGATTGGTTGAAAAATGCAATTACATGTGTCATGGGTAGCATTTTATGACATTTATTACAAGCAAGCATAGCGGTTTGTGTTGACTTTGGTGATAGATATTCCAACACCTCAAACACGATGGTCAAAGTATTTTGTCCATTATTTTTATGATTTTTAAATGAGGGAGGGCGACTGAATGTAAGACTATAAAACCTATAATCCAGTCTGTATAGGGGTTTCTAGCCTAGCAAGGTACAGATTAAGCTAGCTAAACAAGGGGCTGAATTTCTTTGTCTTTACCTCACCAGTATGAGAATTGCTATAGCTACTTACAGAAATTTTTTCACCTTTCTCCACTAACCTTTTCGGCAAGAGCTTTTTGAGCAATGCGAGTCACATAGATGGTGACGGCAACTGTGGCAATAAATCCGACAATCCTAATGATCCATTGCAGAGTAGGTTCGGTTGGTGGATTGTCTCCACCAATTCTCGCCAGATCTCCTGCTAATGATCCGATATAGACATACATCACAGTTCCCGGAAACATGCCGATGGAGGCAAGTGTATAGTCTTTGAGGCTGACTCCTGTAATCCCAAAGGCATAGTTAAGTAAGTTAAAAGGAAAGATCGGTGAGAGTCGGGTTAACAGGACAATTTTGAAGCCTTCATGGGCAACGGCACGATCGATCGCTGTGAATTTGGAATTTCCTGCAATCTTTTGAGCGACCCAACTCCGTGCTAAGTAACGACCGACTAAAAAAGCGGCGATTGATCCTAAGGTTGCGCCGATAAATACATAGACTGTGCCAACTACTACTCCAAATACTACGCCTGCCCCCAACGTTAAAATTGATCCTGGTAAAAAAGCGACGGTGGCAATGATGTAAATCAACATAAAGACAATGCCGCCGATATATCCTAAGCTGTTGATCCATTTCAACGACTCGCGCAGTAATTCTTGAGGATTAAACCCTTGAGTTGCGGTTGCGGTCTCGGCAAAGGCGGGAGCTGATAGTAACAAAATTGCGATCGCAATCAAAAACAGGCAAGAAGTAAACTGAGTTAGTTGTTTATGCCTAGCATTCATAATTATGTCTGGCTCCTGTTGGATATCTTCAAAAAAGGAAGTAACAGCATCCAAGGTAATTGTTCCACCTGAAGAGTGTTTTGATATTCGGCTAGCCCGATGGTCATCTCTTGCTGTCCCTTTTCAGGATAGGCGCGATAAGTTCCGAATAGATAATCCCACCAAGGTAAATTAAAGCCAAAATTGCTATTAGTTTCTTTGGTGATGATGGAATGATGGATGCGGTGCATGTCGGGAGTAACTACAAACAATCGCAGCAAGCGATCGAGGCTGGGTGGCAAGCCGACATTGCCATGGTTAAACAAGGATGTGGAGTTGAGCAAAATTTCAAAAATGATCACGGCGGTAGGCGGCGCACCGAGTAATGTAATCGCGATAATTTTGATGCCCATGGATAACAAGATCTCGATGGGGTGAAATCTTAGCCCTGTGGTTACATCAAAATCGCGATCGCAGTGGTGGACTTTGTGGAGTTGCCAGAGTGTGGGCAAGCTGTGAAAGATGACATGCTGGAAATAGATGATCAGGTCTAAGGCGATCACCGATAGCAGTACAGCTTGCCATTCGGTAAGGGAAATAACATTAAAGAGTCCCCACCCTTTAGCACTGGCGATCGCCGCCGCACCTACTGCCGCTAAGGGAAAAACTGCTCTGAGGATCAACGTATTCAAAACTACTAAACTGAGGTTACTAAACCAACGCAGTCGTTTAGAAATCAGGAGTGGTCTTCGTGGGGCAAGTATTTCCCACAGCGTCATTAGGATTAACGTACCCAAGAAAAAAGATAAACGAATCAGCACTTCGTTTGCCATGGTTAGCAACAGCCCCCGCCGTTGTAATGCCAAGTGGAATCTGTGATGAGCACCTTTTGGGGGAATTGTGAGCCGAGCTTTGCTGCAGTTTTATCGCAAACGGCGATCGGATTGCTGCAGAGTAATACATGACCCGCATGATCGTCGAGTAGTTCGTCTTGTCCTTGATAAATGGCAGTTTTGCCAGTAAAGATACAAGCACCATCCGCAGGAATGGGAACTTTAAACGATACGGAATCAAGACTTTCTAATAACAAAGGCTGATCTAAGTCAAAGCTATGGGTATCAAGGAGGCGATAGGGACGACGGGCGCGAATTTCTACCTGTCCAAAGCCAGCATCGATCAGATGTTGGGTGTATTCCGCATAGGTCATTGCTCCTGAAATGCACATGGCGCGGAGTCGTTGATCGGCTTGCAGATGTGCAGGAATTGGACGAGTAGCGATGGGGTCACTCATGATTAATCTACCCTTAGGCTTGAGAACTCGATAGACTTCCTTTAATGCTTTTTGTAAGTCCGCAGGTTCAAAAATATTAAAGAGGCAATTTTGGGCGACCACATCTACCGAGGCATCGGGGACAGGTAGAGCGAAGGCATCACCATCAAGGATTTTGACAAAGCTTGGATCAAACCACGCATTTTCTTGGGCGGCGAGTTGGAGGTTACGGGTGGCGGCTGCACGCATTTCTGCAACTGGATCAACGGCAATAACTGCGGAGGGACGACGACAGAAGTAAGCAAATTGCAATGCTTCTAGACCACCACCAACACCGATGTATAGCACCGTTGGTGAACCTACGAGTTCGGTAGGTTGGATGGTTGTGCCGCAGCCATAGTTCATCTGGTAGATGATTTGAGGGATTTTGAGATCAGGAAATTGTAAAGGTGGGGTGCTAATGCAGCACAGTCCAATTTGAGGACTTTCGGCGGCTTCTGCATAAAATTTGGCAGTGGTTTCGAGATAGGTCATGGTTATTTGTTGATATTGAACTACTTAACTAAGCTTAGCTAATATTTTTAAAATCGATTGAGTGCGGGGAGTGAGTAAGGTCTTGCGATAGGCATCGGCGGCTTTTTTGATGGCATCGGCTTGGGTGGGATAGGAATGAATCACCTTGGATAATGAATTTAATCCCTGCTTGGATGCGATCGCAAAACTAATTTCGCTAATCATTTCGCCAGCATGACGCGCCACAATCGTCGCACCGAGAATGCGATCGTAATTCTGTTGATGCAATATTTTCACAAAGCCCTCCGTCTCGCCATCAAAGATCGCGCGATCAACTGATGTAAAGGGAATTTTAATCTCACTAGTGGCAATGCCTTTTGCGATCGCATCCTCGGCATACATGCCCACATGGGCAATTTCAGGATCGGTAAAAGTTACCCAAGGCATAACGAGATCACTAACTTTGCTGCGCCCGATGCCAAAGGGAGAGAACAGTGTATTTTTGATCACGATACGGGCGGCGGCATCGGCGGCATGGGTAAACTTCCAAGATGAGCAGATATCGCCTGCGGCATAGATTTTCGGATTGCTGGTTTGCAAATAGTCATTGACCATCACGCCTTGATGCGAATCATATTTTACGTCTGCCGCTTCTAGATTTAAGCCATCGACATTGGGGACGCGCCCTGCTCCAACCAAAATCTGATCGACACAGACGCTCTTGACTACTCCATCTTGTTGGTAGTGAATGACCTTTTCTGTCCCTATTTGCTCCACCCGTTCCAGCTTTGCCTTCAGCAAAACCTGAATACCTTCACGCAATAAAGTGGTTTGAATAATTTCGGCGGCATCGGCATCTTCACAATCGAGCAGGTGAACATTTTTATGAATTAAGGTGACGGCACAACCTAAACGCTGAAAGGCTTGCGCCAGTTCGCACCCAATTGGGCCACCACCAATCACGGCGAGACGTTGAGGACGTTCGGTGAGATTAAAGACGGTTTCGTTAGTGAGATATCCTGTTTCTGCTAGTCCTGTTACTTGAGGATGGGCTGCCCTTGCTCCTGTGGCGATCACTGCTTTCTTGAACCGTAATTGGGAGTCATTGACTTCTACGGTATGGTCATTGATAAATTTTGCCGACCCGAAAAATACATCAACGCCCAGATTTTGAAATCTAGTTGCGGAGTCATGGTGACTAATTTGCGATCGCAGTTGACGCATCCTTTGCATGACTGCGGCAAAGTCAATCTCAATAGGGCTAGGGGGATGAATGCCAAAGGCGGCAGCATCGCGGATATCGGCAGCTACTCGTGATGAACGAATGATACATTTTGAGGGAACGCAACCAAAATTAAGGCAATCGCCGCCCATGAGATGCTTTTCGATGAGCGCAATTTTTAGACCTAGTTTTAGTCCTGCCGCTCCTGCGGCAACGACTAGTCCTGCTGTTCCTGCCCCAATTACCACCAAGTCATAGCATGGTGCTGGGGTGGGATTGATCCAATTGCTAGGATGGACTTCAGCAAGCAGGGCTTGATTATAGTCATCCATGGGTTGTAGGAATGATTGGTAATTATCTAAATCTTGATTGGAGTCTTGATAGAAGTTTTTCATGGTTAAAACTATAGCTTCAAGAACGATTGGTGGCGCGATGTACCGTCACTCGTTCTTGGGTTTTAGTTTCTAATATACTTGGCAGCAGCTCTCGATCAAGTTACACCAAGCGGGCATTCCCTCCCCACTTTTTGCCGATAGTTCGATAATTTTTGCCTGTGGCGCGATCTGGCGAATATTCTGGAGTGCGAGATCTCGGTTAAATTCCACAATTTCCGCTAAGTCAATTTTGCTAATCACCACGATATCTGCTGTCTTGAACATGACAGGATACTTTAAGGGTTTGTCTTCGCCTTCGGTGACCGAAAAGATAACTACGCGCAACTTTTCGCCTAGATCATAGGCAGCAGGACAGACGAGATTGCCAACATTTTCGATCGCTAATAATTTCACACCGTCAAGGTGCATTTGCTGCAAGGCTTGAGCGATCATGTCTGCTTCTAAATGGCAAACTGACCCCGTTGTAATTTGAATCACTTCCGCCCCCGATCGCCTTAATCTGGCGGCATCATTATCCGTTGCTAGATCGCCCACAATTACGGCGGCGGGTAAGCGATCCTGTAATTCTGTGAGGGTGCGTTCTAGGAGGGCAGTTTTGCCAGCACCAGGGGAAGATAGCATATTTAAAACGCCTAACCCTTTCGCCATGAAGTAGCCACGGTTGCGCTCGGCAAGGCGATCGTTTTGGGATAAAACTGATTGGGTAACGGCAATGGTGCGGCGATTATTCTCTAAGCTCAGATGATCGTGAGGATGGAAATGATCATGATTGTGGCTATGCCCGTGATCATGATTGTGGTCATGCCCATGGGCATGATCATGATGGGTATGTATCTGTACCATTCCTTCAGGAATATCACCGCAGCCGCAATCTTGACACATATTAAGAAACCTCCAAAGAGACTAATTGTAGTTCTCGACCTTGGCGAATTTCGTGACTGAGCTGCTCGCAACGAGGGCAAACATAAACCCAATCATGGGGCGAAAATTCGGCATGGCATTGCGGACAGTAGCAGATTGCCTTGACCCATTCGATTTCCAGTTTGGCATCGGCGGCGATCGTATCTTTGGTACAAGCATCAAAGGCGAACTTTAAGGCTTCAGGAACTACTCCTGAAAGAATGCCTACGCGCAGACGTAGTTGATGGATATGATTTGCGCCTTGACTTTGGGCTTGGTCAAAGGCAATGTCTAGCATTGACTGGATGATACTAATTTCGTGCATAGGTTTCTGAGAAAATCAACAGCTTGCTCAATACTTTTACGAGTGACCGCCGATATCTGTTCGCCAAATTCCCAATTTACGGCAGGTAATAATAATGTGTAGGCAGTCGGTGTTTTGCCATAGATTTGTTGTGATAGTAATAGCAGCGATCGCGGATCAGAAAAATGTCCAACCCCTGTCAAGATTGAAGAATTCCCATGAGTAACTAGTTCAGATTTTGCGATCGCAATCTTTTTGACTTGGATGGCTAATTTGTCGCGCTTCTTGATAAATTCTCCTGCATAGGCATCAATAAAAATTGTTAATTCAGAAGCGGCGATTGGTTCTGCTAATTCGGGAGTGAGTTGATGTACTGTGAGTGATCGCACGTAAGGTAAATGCCAACTAGCGACGATATCAGCGACTTGACACCCTGCTCCGTCATCACTTCTAAGGGAGTTACCATAGCCAATTACGAGAATTGATCCAAAATTAGAATTAGCCAATTTTTTAACCTAGATAAGACATAAATAGGATTGTATTTATTGTCTCGCTAGTGATTGTATTTATACATTTCTCTTCAGTAAAATTAATAGAAATTAAATCCTAAATAAAGGCATTGTGAAGCAATACCTTTATTTATTCTCTTAGCAAAACCTTCATTGCGAGATTTTTTAAACTTGCATCTAATTGATGAATTAGTGTGAAGCTTTTTGTAAACAAATATTGTTGAACAAAAACTTATGTAAAACATAAATTAAGTTTTACTGCCCTTTTGATTTGCCCCTAACTAAAAGTCAGAAAATAAAAGCAGTGCAGAATGCTTTCAAATTTGGCAATTTGCTAACGGTCATGAGTTAACAGGATGGGGTAATCATGCCAACACAACAGACTTTTCCAACCACTCATCAAGAAGCGCAACTCCGATTGCGATCGCAAGATCCGCGTTTCCAAGCTCTTGATTTAACAATTCGTCAACACCGTAGCCGTCAAGATGCCCTGATTGAAGTATTGCACAAGGCACAGGAGCAGTTTGGCTATCTCGAAAAGGATGTCCTCACCTACATCGCCAGAGAATTAAAAATGCCCCTGAGTCGGGTCTATGGGGTTGCTACTTTCTATCATTTATTTTCTGTACAGCCTAAGTGCAAACATACCTGCTCTATTTGTCTAGGGACTGCTTGCTACACCAAGGGGGGGAAAGCATTGCTTGATATTCTGAGACAAGAATTAGGGCTTAAAGCAGGAATGCGATCGCCAGATGGCAAAGTATTTCTGCGGGTCGAGCGCTGTATTGGTAACTGCGGGGTTGCACCTGCGGCGATTTATGACGGACATATATCCCGCCAACAGACCCCTGAGCAGGTCTTAGCCACGGTCAAAAGCTGGATCGAGGAGTCGTAAATATGGATATTGAAGGGCTATTACAAATTGCTAAGGAAGAACGCGATCGACAAAAGAGTATTCGGATTCGTTGTTGCACTTCGGGCGGATGTCAAGCCTCTGGCTCGTTAGCAGTGCGCGATCGACTTGAGGCAGCGATTAATGCCGAAGGCTTAGCCGACACTGCTGAGGTGGTGAGTGTTGGCTGCATGGGCTTTTGCGGACGTGGGCCTTTAGTGGCGATCGATTCTGCCCTTGTTCTCTATGAGCAGGTTAGGGATGATCAAGCAGCTTCGATTGTGAGTGGATTAAAGGGTGGTAACGTCACTGCCACAGTTGGCGATCTCGAGCATCCATTTTTTAAGCAACAGTTGCGGATTGTCTTAGAACATATTGGACAAATTGATCCCACCCGCATCGAGCCCTATATCGCGGTTGGTGGCTATCGCCAGCTCTATCGCACCCTCCATGAAATGACTCCACAGCAAGTAATTGATGAAGTTACCCGCAGTGGTTTACGGGGGCGTGGTGGTGCGGGCTATCCTACAGGTTTGAAATGGGCAACGGTTGCCAAAATGCAGGATCGGCGGCGTAGTCAGTCGCAAAATCCCAATCAGCCGCAACAAAAATATGTGATCTGTAATGCCGATGAGGGTGACCCAGGGGCATTTATGGATCGCAGTATTTTAGAAAGTGATCCGCATCGAGTGCTGGAAGGCATGGCAATCGCCGCCTATGCTGTGGGTGCAACCCATGGCTATGTCTATGTGCGGGCTGAATATCCCCCAGCGATTGAGCATATCCGTTTGGCGATTCAGCAAGCTAAGCAACAGGGCATTCTTGGCAGTCAAATTTTTGAATCTACCTTTGACTTTAAGATTGATGTGCGGGTTGGCGCAGGGGCTTATGTTTGCGGTGAAGAAACGGCGCTAATTGCCTCCATTGAGGGCGGTCGCGGCATTCCCCACCCTCGTCCTCCCTATCCCGCCGAATCTGGACTATGGGGCGCACCGACCCTGATCAATAATGTGGAAACCTTCGCCAATATCGTCCCGATCATTCGCAATCGCGGCGCATGGTATGCCAGCATCGGCACAGAAAAGAGCAAAGGCACCAAGGTATTTTCCCTCGCAGGCAATATCGCGAATACAGGACTAGTGGAAGTGCCAATGGGTATTCCCCTCCGCCAAATTGTTGAAGATATGGGCGGCGGCACGGCAAGTGGTGGCAAGGTAAAGGCAGTGCAGACAGGCGGCCCGTCAGGAGGTTGTATTCCTGCCTCAGCCTTTGATACGCCCATCGATTATGAAGCGATGCAAGCCCTTGGCTCGATCATCGGTTCGGGTGGCATGGTGGTCATGGATGAAAACACCAACATGGTTGATATGGCGCGATTTTTCATTCAATTCTGTATGGATGAATCTTGCGGTAAATGTGTGCCCTGTCGGGCGGGTACGGTGCAACTGCATCAGTTACTCAGCAAATTTATTGATCGCAATGCGACAGAAGCCGATCTCGCTAGCCTCGAAGAACTCTGCGGCATGGTCAAATCCATGAGCCTGTGCGGATTAGGACAATCTGCTCCCAATCCGATTGTGAGTACCTTGCGTCACTTTCGTGATGATTATTTGCAGTTGATTAAAGAGGTAAAATCATGAACTCTATAACCCCATCAATTGAATTTTTTGCTGGTATTCCTGAAGAGTTGAGTGATGTAAGACTAAGGCGCGATCGCAAAACGGGTGAAAATTCCGTAAAAATGACCTTTGTGAATATCAAGGCAGTACAAGGTGCGAACAGTTTTGCTAAGGCTTCCTTTAATGATATTCGTCTCGTTGATAGTGAAGGTGTGATTTCCATTGAACCGAGAAGTTCCAAACTGTTTTGGAAAGATAAAGGTGATGACGAAGAGTTAGCCAAAATTGAGATTGTCTTTGATGTCAGCTCTACGGCACATTGGGATCGATTTATGCGCTTTATGGAACGTTATTCCGCAGCCAATGGCTGGGAATTTACGAGTAATCCTGATGCTTAATGTCATGAAGGTAAATAAAAATGTCAGTCGTCACCCTCAAAATTAATGATATCGAAGTTGCTGCCGAGCAGGGCAAAAGCATTCTCGCCACAGCAAAAGAAGCAGGAATTACTATCCCTACTCTCTGCCATTTAGAAGGTGTGAGCGATGTCGGAGCCTGTCGCCTCTGCATGGTGGAAGTCAAGGGCAGTAATAAATTACTAGCGGCTTGTGTTACCCAAGTTGCTGAAGGTATGGAAGTGCAAACCCATACTGACCAGTTGAAGAACTATCGCAAAATGGTTGTGGAGATGCTATTTGCGGAGGGCAATCACGTTTGTGCGGTCTGTGTGGCTAATGGTAACTGTGAACTGCAAAATATGGCGATCGCCACGGGGATGGAACATTCGCGATTTCCCTATCAGTTTCCGCAGCGTGATGTGGACTTGTCCCATGATTTATTTGGCATCGATCGCAATCGTTGTATTTTCTGTACACGCTGTGTCAGGGTATGCGATGAAATCGAAGGAGCACATGTCTGGGATGTGGCAAATCGCGGCGCACAATCACGCTTGATTACGGGACTCGATCAGCCTTGGGGTGAGGTCAATGCCTGTACATCTTGCGGAAAATGTGTGGATGCTTGCCCAACGGGAGCGATTTTTGATAAAGGTTCTGCTGTTGGCGAAATGGAACGCGATCGCACTAAGCTCGAATTTATCGTCAAAGCAAGGGAACAGAAACAATGGACAAGATAGAAAAGATTAAATTAGCAACAGTTTGGTTAGCGGGTTGTTCGGGCTGTCATATGTCCTTTTTGGATTTGGATGAATGGCTATTTGAATTGGTGAAATATGCTGATATCGTGCATAGCCCGATCGCTGATATTAAGGACTATCCCGAAAATGTTGATGTTTGCCTTGTGGAAGGTGCGATCGCAAATGAGGAAAATCTGGAACTAATTCACAAAATCCGTAAGCAAACAAAATTCCTAATTTCCTTTGGTGACTGTGCAGTTACGGCAAATGTCCCTGCAATGCGAAATATGATGGGCGGTGACAATGCGGATATGGTGCTACGGCGCAGCTATTTAGAACTCGGTGATGTTACGCCGCAGTTACCCTACGCCCCCGGAATTGTGCCAGAGCTTTTAGAAAAAGTGATGCCCGTCCATGAGGTGGTGAAAGTGGATATGTATATTCCGGGCTGTCCACCATCGGCGGATCGGATTAAATCTGCGATCGCACCTTTGCTAAAGGGTGAAATGCCACTGATGGAAGGGCGCGAAATGATTAAGTTTGGATAGTCTTTATCCCCCTCACCCCTAGCCCTTCTCCTTGTGGGAGAGGGGAAAAAGAAATAAATACTTAGAGAGTCTAGTCATGGCAAGAACAGTAGTAATTGATCCCGTCACTCGCATTGAAGGTCATGCCAAAATCTCGATCTTTCTGGATGACCTTGGCGAAGTATCGGATGCACATTTTCATGTGGTGGAATATCGTGGCTTTGAGAAGTTTTGCGAAGGTCGCCCTATGTGGGAAATGGCGGGAATCACCTCGCGCATTTGTGGAATTTGTCCCGTTAGTCATTTATTAGCATCTGCGAAAACAGGGGATAAGTTATTAGCTGTCAAGATTCCCCCTGCGGGTGAAAAACTGCGCCGCTTGATGAATTTAGCGCAAATCACCCAATCCCATGCCCTTTCTTTTTTCCATCTTAGTTCTCCTGATTTTCTGCTCGGTTGGGATAGCAATCCTGCGACACGCAATGTATTTGGGCTTATGGCAGCAAATCCCGATCTGGCTAGGGGTGGCATTCGTTTACGTCAATTTGGTCAGCAAATTATTGAGATTTTAGGGGCAAAGAAAATTCATACGGCTTGGGCAGTGGCGGGTGGTGTGCGCTCACCTCTGAGTGAGGAGGGAAGGACATGGATTTGCGATCGCATTCCCGAATCTCTAGCCACGATTGAGAATGCTTTAGCCTTGTTCAAAAATTTATTAAATGAACTGCAAACGGAAGTAGATGTCTTTGGTAAATTTCCATCCCTCTTTATGAGCTTAGTTGGCAAGAATGGCGAATGGGAACATTACGGCGGACATATTCGCTTTGTGGATAGTCAAGGGCAGATCGTCGCCGATCATCTCAGTGAAGATGATTATCAACAATATATCGGTGAAGCGGTTGAGCCTTGGTCATATCTCAAATTCCCCTATTACAAACCCCTTGGCTATCCCGATGGAATTTATCGCGTGGGGCCTCTGGCGCGGTTGAATGTTTGCGAATATATCGATACCCCAAAAGCTAATCAGGAGTTACAGGAATTTCGCGATCGCAGTGGTGGTAGGGTTGCTACCTCTTCATTCTTCTATCACTATGCAAGATTGATTGAGATTCTTGCCGCTTTAGAAAAGATTGCTGAGCTTGTGGAAGATCCTGATGTGATGTCTAGTCATACTCGCGCCCAAGCAGGAATCAATGCCCTCGAAGGTATTGGTGTGAGCGAAGCGCCACGGGGGACACTATTCCATCATTACCATGTCGATGAGAATGGCATTATTAAAAAGGTGAATTTGATTATTGCGACGGGTCACAATAATTTAGCGATGAATAAAACTGTTGCCCAAATTGCTAAGCATTACATTCACAATGGTGATGTGTCGGAAGGTTTCCTCAATCGTGTGGAGGCAGGAATTCGCAATTTCGACCCATGCCTGAGTTGTTCAACTCATGCCTATGGTCAGATGCCAATGCAAGTACAATTAATTGGTAGCGATCATCGCACGGTATTAAAAGAGATACGGCGCAATGATTAGGGCTAATGGTAGGAAGGTCAAGATCGCTTGCGATTATTGCGAATTGACTTGGAAGATAAATTTACTGATTTGTATGCAGATGTAGGCTTTGAACTGATCTAAAATTAGGGTGAGCAGTGCGTCATTTTGTGTCTAGTTTTTTCTAGCTAATGATGGAGTTCACCATGGAAGCAAGTAAACTATTTCAAGATCGGTATCACGCAGGCTTGCAGTTGGCAGAAGTGATTGCCCAAGCCCATCCCATTAATCCGATTGTGTATGGAATTCCCCGTGGTGGTGTGATTGTGGCTGCGCCGATTGCCAAAAAACTAGGTTGCCCCCTTGATGTGGCGATCGCCAAAAAAATTGTATTGCGCCCAAATTTGGAAACGGCAATTGGAGCGGTGACAGCCGATGGTCAGGGTTTAGAAACGGGACAAAGATATTGCAATGCGGGTGAATGGTCGCAAGCGATTCAACAGGCTCGGAATAAAGCTGAGGCACTCTTGCTGACTTTTGCGCCTTTCCGTCCTAATTTAGACGTTACAGGGGCAACGGCGATTTTGGTGGATGATGGCATTGCTACAGGTGCAACCATTGCCACGATCGCTGCCACAATGAAAGATAAACCCTACAAGGAAATTTGGGTAGTCGCACCCGTATCACCTCGGCATATACCGAGCATTGTCAAGGAGCAGATTGATCGGGCGATTGTTTTGTTACAGCCCGATGGTTTTATGAGTGTTGGTTCTTTCTATCGTAATTTTGCGGAAGTGACAACGGCGGAAGCCCTATCCTGTTTTCAATCGGCAAATAGATGAAATATATAGATGAATATCGCGATCGCAAAATTGCTCAGGAATATGCAGAGGCGATTGCCAAGCTGATAACTCGCCCTTGGACATTAATGGAAATCTGCGGCGGACAAACCCATGCGATCGTGAAGCATGGACTAGATCGACTGATTCCCAAGGAAATCAGCCTCATTCATGGGCCGGGTTGTCCTGTTTGTGTGACTCCAATTAATTTGATTGATCAAGCAATCACCATTGCCGCTAATCCGAAAGTAATTTTCTGCTCCTTTGGTGATATGTTGCGTGTGCCTAGTAGCACTACGGATTTGCTCAGTGCCAAGGCGGCAGGGGCAGATATTCGGATTGTTTATTCACCCCTCGATGCGGTGAAACTGGCACAACAAAATTGCGATCGCGAAGTGGTATTTTTTGCCGTTGGTTTTGAAACTACTGCCCCAACTACGGCTCTAGCTGTCGCTCAAGCTGCTCAATTAGGGCTAGATAATTTCTCGATTCTCTGCGCTCATGTGCTTGTGCCGCCAGCTATGGAAGCAATTTTGAGTAATCCTGACCATACCATGCAGGGTTTTTTGGCGGCGGGACATGTTTGTACGGTCATGGGCTATCAGGAATATGAGTCGATCGCAGTCAAATATCAAGTTCCCATCGTGGTGACAGGATTTGAACCGATTGATATTCTCCAAGGAATTTATCTTTGTGTGCAGCAGTTGGAGTCAGGTAAAGCGGAAGTGGAAAATCAATATGCACGTTCCGTTAAAAAAGCAGGCAATCAACGGGCGATCGCCATGATCCAAGAGGTGTTTGAGCCAACAGCGCGACAATGGCGAGGGTTAGAGATCATTCCTAATAGTGGCTTGAGACTCAGAGAGAAGTATCGTCATTTTGATGCTCAGATTCGCTTTAATTGCCAGTCTTTAGATCATCCCTGTGCAGGAGAGATTCAAGAATCTTCGCGTTGCATTAGTGGATTAATTTTACAGGGAACGCGCAAACCCCATGAATGCCCTAGTTTTGGGACTCTCTGCACCCCAGAGCATCCCCTTGGTGCGCCGATGGTTTCCTCTGAGGGGGCATGTGCTGCATACTATAGCTGTCGCTAATAAAGCTAAAAGCTAGAAACTATTTAAGGACTTTAAGGACTGTCATCGATGAGTACCGCTCCCTCTCCAGAAATTTATGATGCAATCGTGGTTGGCTCTGGCGCTAATGGTGGTGTCGCCGCCAAAGAACTTAGTGAGCGTGGTCTGAAAGTCCTTGTCCTAGAAGCAGGTCGCACCCCTGATGCCAAGGCAGATCTGGGTCATCCAGTCAGGGACATGGCAAAGCGCTTTTACAATCTTGCGATCGCAAAACGTCAGTCTTACCAATCAATGCATCCTGGTTATTGGAAAGCCAACCCCGACCTATTTACTGACGAAAAAGATAATCCCTACACCACCCCCGATGATCAACCCTTTTACTGGATACGTGGTCGTCAGGTGGGCGGCAAGAGCTTAACTTGGGGCGGCATTACGTTGCGGTTATCGGACTATGAATTTAAGGCAGCGAGTCGTGATGGTCATGAGCAGGACTGGCCGATCTGTCATGATGATCTTGCCCCTTACTACAGCAAATTGGAACAATTTTTTGAGGTGCGCGGTAGCCGTGATGGATTAGCGCAACTGCCCGATGGGGACTATCAAACTACCTTACCCCTTACCCCTGCGGAGCTGCACATTAAACAAGTGGTGGAGAATAATTGGTCTGATCGTTGCCTGATTCCCTCACGAGGTTTTGGGCTACATCGCCCTAGCCCAGAGCAACCTTGGCCGCAATATTCTAGCCTTGGTTCTTCGCTCAAGGCAGCGATGGCAACGGGTAATGTAACTTTGCGATCGGATGCTGTGGTCAGCCATGTTGTCTTTGATGCGGATACGCGCAAGGCAAGGGGAGTTGTTTATTGCGATCGCAATACCAAAACCACCCATGAGGTCTTAGCGCGGACAGTGGTGCTATGTGCTTCCACGATTGAGTCGGTGCGGATTCTGTTGCATTCCACTGAGAAATATCAACCTGCGGGCTTAACCGATCCATCGGGTATGTTGGGGTGCTATCTCATGGATCACGTTTCCACCTCAACTTTCTTTTTCTTGCCACATATCAAGCAACCCAAAACCTTTGATCTGTCGGGTTGTGACAGCTTCTTTATCCCCTGTTTTTGCAACCTCACCGCTCAGCAAGAAAAATTCTTACGGGGTTATGGCATTTGGGGAGGTGTGCAGCGTTTTGACTTGCCCAGCATTGTCCGTAAGGTTGGCTCAGGTTCGATTGGCTTTTTGATTGCCCATGGTGAGGTGTTACCACGCCATAGCAATCGCATTCAGTTAAGTAATGATGTTGTCGATGCGTGGGGAATTCCTGTACCGCATATCGAATGTGCTTGGTCAGAAAATGAGCACCTGATGCTAGAGCATATGCACCAACAGATTGATGAAATTATCAAACTTGCGGGCGGTAAAAACATGAAGCTAACGGAGATGTTTCATGTCCCTGTCTTTGGTGACTTTGTGAGCCGCATGGAAGAAACCATGGCTTTTTCTGCTCCCCCTGGTTATTACATCCATGAGGTGGGCGGCGCGAGAATGGGAACTACGCCTCAGAATTCGGTAGTGAATCGCCATAATCAAGTTTGGGAAGCACCGAATTTGTTTGTCACTGATGGTGCTTGTTGGGCTTCGGCAGGTTGGCAAAGCCCAACTTTGACAGAGATGGCAATTACGGCAAGGGCAAGTGAGTTTATAGCGGCGCAGTTGCGGAGTGGGTTTTAAAACTAGGGGTTTCCCCTGATATTCAGAACCAATCAATTTTGGTAAATTGTTAATAGGACAAAGACTTGAGAGAGGTCGATAATTGTTGATATAGGGTAGATTTAACAACCCTAATTAGAACGTAATCTATTAATAAAATTGTTGAATAAGCGAACAAGGTTTTGAGGTTTACACAATCAGTGTTGGGGGCATCCCCAATACCTCTCTTGTTTAAAAGGGTTTTAGAGACTATGGCACTATGGTGCTATCTCTAGCGTGGGAGGATGTCCTTCCGCCCTTTTTTTTTTGATTTAGGCAATTCTCAGCGAAGAGGGTAGAGCATTTGCGGAGCGAGATTTTGATGGAAGTTGCGAAATAGTGGTGCAAATGCTCTACTCCTACCTCAAAATTAAAAGGGAAAATATGGTTTACGATGGGGCTACAGGACTTATCCAATCTGAGAATTGTTATGGCTATCTTTGTTAAATTTGGGTCGAAACTTGCCCGAACATATTTGTCCTTTTTGTCCTTGGGCTGTTGTGGCGTGGTCTTGGCTCTGGGCGCAGATATTGCTCAAGCAAATAACATTTCTTCGGATACGATCAATGGCACTTTGGGGACTTTGAACTCAATTACGTTTATCTCAACGGCGGGGATTGGCTCACCAATTAATTTGTCACCAAATACGGCATTGGCTTTGACCAGTGTGGGGAATGTGAATGTGAAGTCCAATACGAGTGGCGGTTTTAAAGTAGAGGTGGAGTCGGCGAATGCGGGTGCTTTGAAGCGGTTGGGAGGGACAGAGTTGATGGTTTATAGCTTGAATTACAACGATGTTGATCAAGGGCAGATCACGATTAAGAAGGTGGTCGAAAATAGTGGATTTGATAGTAATTGTGCCGATGATTCTGGTTGCGATCGCAATGTCAAAATCTCCATCTCGCAGTCACAGGTACAGAGCCGACCTGCGGGGCTATATTCGGATATGTTGACTTTTACGTTGACTAATCAGTGAGAAAGCCCCGAAATATTTTGAAAAGCGTTGCGAAGCAACGCTTTTCAAAATATTTCGGTTTTATTATTCCCAGAAATTAACATTGAGCATTGAGTCAATATCGCGCCCAAATTGCCATGTATCGGGTATGGGATAGCCTTTAGGCTCGTAATGATCTCGAACTGAACCTAAAGCCAGTTTCCAAGCATCATCAAAAATTTCGTCCCAAACGGCTTTGAGGCTAGGGGTTTTTCTTAGTCTGAGGGCAATGCGGCGGCGTTGCTCTTTGATGGTATTTTGCCAACCATTGAAGCAATAGGGCATATTTACATAGAGTCGTTTGAGGCAATGGGCTAATAAGGTTTCGAGGAGGCTTTCTAACTCATCACGATAGGAATTACCCAAGCTTTCGATCTCCTCGATTAAGTTCTCTATGGCCAAATTGTCATAATCTTTAGCCTTGAGCTTGGCTACGGTATCTTGAGTCCATAGCAAGAAGTCAGCTTCATATAAGGATTTCCGAGCGATCGCCTGAGTCATGCATTTTCCTCCTTTGCTATCACCCAATTTATAGCATTATTTATATATACCTTCACCCCTAGCCCGTCTCCCATGTAGGGAGAGAGGCATCAGAAAGATCTCTTGCTCCCCTTCTCCCGTTCTGGGAGAAGGGTTTGGGGGATGAGGGCAGTTTCTTAAATTTCAATATCAGGGTTTACCCTGATATACGCGCCGAGGTATTGGGGATATATTGAATACATCGAAGAACAAAGAGACCGAACGGGGGGAAAGATCAAAGATGGTCTTCCGAAATTCTAAAGTTCTTTCTCAAAAGGATAGATGAAGCTATCCATTCCTAATTAAAGTTTTATTCTGATTGATTTCAGAAAGAGAGGGTTAAGATTATGCTATTCACTACACTTCGTCAATTGGTTTCGATTTCTGGACGTACAATTCTTGCGATTGGTTTGACTTCGGTTACAGTGTTCGCTTTGGCTCCTTCTGCGAAGGCTGAAGAGATTGTTGTGAACAATGGTATCGCACAAAGCGTTACTTTCGTCCCAGTTAGATTGAATGTAGATGCACAAGAAGCGATGGCAGCCGCAGAGCCTGTAGGAACTTTGAATGTAGTCTCTAATTCTGCCGCAGGCTACATCATCTCGGCTGCTAGTACAAATAATGGCAGCTTGAAGACAACCTCAACCGCAGGAGATGTATTAGTCCCCTACACATTAACTCTTGCCAAAATTGGTACAAAAGTTGGAAATCCTGCGACTCCCGCCGCTACCGATTTTGGTCTAACCACTGCCGCCCAGTCTGTTTGGTCGAGTGCGGAAAATGAAGTTAAAGCGAATAATGACCCCGATCCTGATATAACAGTATCGATCAAAGCTAATTTCGCAGATATTGATGGTGCTGGAGCAGGAACCGAATCAGCTCCTGCTGGTCTCTACAGAGACACTATCACATTCACAATTGAAGGTAAGTAATAAGGCTTTTGTAGTAATTCAAATATGAAACCTGAAACTACAAAATCTTACCGATTTCGTTAACATTAAATGACAAATGAGTTACAAGATAATTCTTGTAACTCATTTGTTTCACAATAGGTGAATTGATGTATTACAGAAAGCAGAGAGTTTCACTATGAACCAGTCTTTAGCTATATCTTTTTTAATTGCTTCAGGATTCTATCTTTCTTCAGGATTTACAGCAAATGCTGAAGAAAGTATATCTTTTGCTTCTAGCTACAATTCCATTGGTTCAGCATTACAACTTATTCCAAATACAGCGCTGCCATTAACCAGTATTGGTAACGTGAAAGTTATATCTGATAGCTCTACAGGATTTACTGTTAAAGTTCAGTCTTTCAATTCAGGCAATCTTCAACGCAGTTCTGGAGAAAGAATTCCATACACACTTAGTTACAATGGAGTTAATAAGGAACAAATAACCGCGCTAACAGTTCTAGAAGATCGTAATTCTATAACAGAATGCATTAGTCCAACAGGCTGCAATCGCAACATTCAGATCGAGATCTCTCAAACTGCTATTTCTGCCAAACCCGCAGGGACATATGCCGATCAGCTTACGTTTATCCTTGTCGCGAAATAAACCAAGTATTATTTATCTATTCTCTAGGAGAGTTTGTGATGTTCAAAACTAAGTCATTCATGGCTATGCTTGCTCTCTGTTGCAGCAGCAGTTTTTTCGCAGCGATGCCTTCTTTGGCTCAAGTCGAAGCCACCTTTACCTTTAGCCCATTAGAAATAAACTTTGCCCCCACTGGACAAAGAGCAACGCAATCTTTTGTCGTATCCAACACTGGGAAAAAATCTGCGGCTATCCAAATTCGGATGGTCAAGCGGGAGATGGATATAGATGGCAAAGATATTACTACTGATGCTGACGATGATTTCATTGTCTATCCGCCACAAATGTTAGTTAAGGCAGGGGAACGTCAAACTATTCGTGTAACTTGGGTTGGAAATACTCCCCCAAATCAAGAACTTGCCTATCGCATTATTGCGGAGCAGTTGCCTGTCGATCTCACCGAAATCACTCAAACCCAAGGCGCAACAACCGTATCGATCAAAGTTTTGTTCGCTTACATTGGCTCTGTTTACGTTGTCCCTCCTAACGTCTCACCTGATGTTGTGTTAGAAAGTTCAGTCTGTGAGCCTGAGACGGACAAAGCAGGTAAAACCAGCAATAAATTATTACTAACTTTTGCCAATCAAGGAACTGCTCACGCTATTCTCAATAATCCTCGCCTCACTCTTGCTCCTGTCAGCAATCCATCTAACTCTGTGGTGCTAGAGGCTAAACAAATTTTAGAAGTCGCAGGTAAAAATATATTGGCAGGGGGTAAACGCCGATTTTCGTTGCCCTGTCCCGCAGGTCTACCCAATGGTAAACTTACAGCCACTTTCGACTACTATCGCGGTAATTAGAATTATTGTTTTGTCTGGTTGTTATTCCTTCCTAAAGCCCCTATACTGCCCAATGCTTTTGCCGATCGCAATGTATAGATCACAATAATCATCATGAGTCGAGTGATCAAACTTAGCTATCTATACATTGCTGTCTGTCTTCTGCACTTGCTCACAGCCGACTATACGCTTGCCCAAACTCCTCCCGATCCTAATAGCGATGATGAAACCTTTGAGCGGGTGTTTGGTCGTCCGCGTACCAATACGAGCAAACAAACCCTAATTGTTCCTTTAGTCATTGATGATCGCGAACAAGCTACTATCCGCATCACCTTTGTTCCTAGTCAGCCACAACAGACTCGCCTCCAGTCACAGACCGTAATCACTGCCCTCACACCAATTTTGCGTCCTGAAATCTTGAGTCAGATTCAGACTGCGATCGCAAATGCCGAAGACGTGGGGGTAGATGTTTTACAAAGAAATGGCATCGAAGCCAACTTTGATGAACGCCGCCTTGCAGTGTTTTTGCAGGTTAGTCCTGCGGTGCGGGCGGTTAACGTTTTGGGCGATCGCTCTAATCTGCCACCTGAAGCCAAGGACGCGCTGCCTGTTAGTCCCCTCAGTGGCTATGTAAATATTTTTGCCAGCGATCGCTTTAATTGGGCAAGCAATCAAAATTTAGGGATTCAGCGACAACCTTTCTTTTTAGGTTTTGATGGGGCAGTTAATTTCCATAATTGGGTGTTAGAAGGAAATTGGTCATTTGCCGAAAAGGGACAGCCCGAATTAACAAGGGGGGATATCAGGATTGTGCGTGATGACCCCGACAATGCGGTGCGCTATCTGGCAGGGGATTACAGCTTTCCGACCACAGGTTTTCAAAATGCGATCGCAGTGGGGGGGATTGCGGCGGCGCGAAACTTCTCATTACAGCCCTACACAATCATCCGTCCCGTTAATAACTTTGAGTTCTTTTTAGAACGTCCCTCTAAGGTGGAAGTCTTTGCCAATGGTCGGCTTGCCCAAACCCTCAACCTGCCCGCAGGTCAACAGGATTTGCGCCAACTGCCCCTGACGACAGGCATTAATGACATTGAGCTATTAGTCACCGATGATCGCGGACAAGAGCAACGGATTAACTTCTCTTCGGCAGTTGCTTCAAATTTGCTGGCTCCGAATGTACAGCAGTTTGCCTATAGTTTTGGATTTCCCTCGCAATCCCTTGCAGGTAGCCGCAATTATGATCTTTCCAAACCCATTCTCTCCTTGGCACATCGTTGGGGGGTAAGTAATGTCTTCACCCTTGGCGGCTATACCCAAGCGACTAGCCGCCAACAATTGCTGGGAGTGGAAGGGATTTTTGCCACGGCAATCGGTAACTTCGCATGGGATGCGGCGCTTAGTAATGATCAAAACGTTGGCTTAGATTACGCATGGAGACTACGCTATGACTTTTTTAATGCCAAGGATACCGATCGCTCCTTTGGGCTAAGTGCCGAGCAGCGCGGAGCAAGATTTATCACCTTTGGCAATGAAGCAATTCCCAGTAATAAGACCGCCTTGGATCTGTCAGCCTTTTATCGACAAAAGTTATTTGGTGACATCGGTGCAGGGCTTAGCACTCAGTATCGTTTTGGGCGCGACAATCCCGATTCCTATCGCATCGGTCTCGACTTGTCCAAATCCTTTGGCAATGTATCGGTCAATCTATCCCTATCCCAGAGTCTTGATACTACAGGAGTGAATGAACAACGTGCCCTGCTGAATATGCAGCTCAATCTCGGTCAAGGCTCACAACCGATTCAAGCCAGTACCGAGGTTCGGAATAACGATAGTCCTACCCAGCAAGTCTCTTGGGGCTTCCGCACGCCACAGGTGAGCGAGTCCCTCAGTGGCTCGTTTGGGCTGAGTCGTAGCCGTGGCAGCGATCGCCTCAATACCAACTTCACCTACACAGGCTATCGCGCCATCTGGAACCTTGCCCCCGATCTTTCCTTCTCGTCCAATAGCACCCAAGCCAATGCCCTTGTGAGTGTCAGAACTGCGATCGCATTTGCCGATGGTAATGTTGCCTTCTCGCGCCCGATCAGTGATAGCTTTGCGCTGGTTGTGCCAGAGAAGGGGTTAGCCTCGCAAATAGTCGGTGTTAATCCTGATGGACAGGGGACATACCTCAGCCGAGCCGATAGTTTTGGGGCGGCAGTTGTCCCGAACCTATCGTCCTATAGTGTTTCGCGCCTCCTGCTAGAAGTCCCCGATGCACCTACGGGGATTGAGGTGGGTAATCCTGTTTATTTCACGCTGCCCAGTTACAAGAGTGGCACGGTGATTCGTCTTGGTACAGAGGCAAATGTATTCATTCGTGGGGTGTTAGCCGATGCCAAGGGAATTGCGATCGCACTCAAGGCAGGAGAAGTGCGATCGCTCTCCGATCCAGCTTGGCAACCGCTCACCTTAAGTAGCTAAGCAAAATTAATTACATAAGTTGAACCAAAGTCTCGAAGAACTTTTTCAACATAAGAGACTAAACTTTCCCAAGATTCATATGCATTGAGTTCAATCCACTCATACTTCATGAAACGCCACAAAATTTCAATCAAGTTCAACTGGGGACTATAAGGGGGTAACTGGAAAATCTCAACTTGCTGGTTCTTCCACTGCTCTAATTTCTCTTGAATCAGTTGACTGGTATGAATAGAGGCTTTATCCATAACAATCACTGTTGGCTTGGTAGATTGACGAGCAAAGTCATCGATACAAGCGAGAATGACTGCACTGGTGATACTGCGTTCAAAAACATAAGCAGATAAGTCATTGTTTCGATTCATCAAACCCACGACATTTAACCTCTTACTGCGTTGACTGGGTAAGCTTAAACCCGTCCCTTTCTCTTGCCAAGCATAGGGAA
>NZ_JACJQB010000031.1 GCF_014696385.1 Pseudanabaena mucicola FACHB-723 | reverse complement strand
TAGCAACCCAATCTGAGCAATGGAGTCCCACCGCACCAGCAGGAGGAGATATCATCATCGAAGGAGATGAAGTCTATACTCGCGTAGGCGAGAACCTTCCCCCCCAGTGAGTCAAAAGGATGGACAGTGACATTCATTGAGCGTAAAAGTCGCTATTGGATTGAGGCAAGGGCAGGACTCAAAACCACAGAACTATTTGCAAAAGCCACAAAAACAGCATGGGAATGGACAAAGGCAAGTCAATACATTCGATGGTTTACCGATGGTGAAAGACGCTACGCTCAGCAACTGTGGCAAATGGCAAATGTGTACCTCAAATCTAATGAAGTAAGCCGTGAGTATGGACATTGGAAGGTATGGCGACATGGCTTGGAAGTTGCTATCAAAATCAAAGGCTCACAGGGAAAATGTCGAGTCGAATGGCTCAAAACTGAGCATCCATATACGGCTATTAGCGACAAGAGTGACGTTCATGCCAATCATAATGAAGCAAATAACAGTGCTTTAAGAAGGAGATGTAGCGCTTATCGTCGCAGACAAAATCTATATGCTAAAAATACCGAGGGCTTGCAACGAGCTATTACAGTACAACGCTTAATTCACAATTGGGTACGACCTCATGTGGGTTTGGGCAAGAACAAGACCCCTGCTATGGCAATCGGACTTTTTCATCGTCCCCTTTCTATTCTGGAATTATTATCCTCAAGGGGATTTTATTGCCTCACTAATTAACTGACCAGTGTCAGGATGAATTGGGTTAAGTTTATCTTCGTTCATTTGAATTCCTCAATGATAATCAACAATTTCCACATTGAAAGCGTCATCATTTTGCCATTCAAAACAAATACGCCATTGATTGTTAATCCGAATGCTATATTGACCTTCGCGATCGCCGCTTAATTGATGCAACCCAAATTTCTCCTGCCTTAATAGTCGTCATACAACCCTTCATCTTCTGGCGAATAACTTTTTAAAAAGGCATCATGAGCGCGATCGTCTATTTCTGATTTTGGCTGGATGGTAATAAGCCATTTACCTTTGCCGATTTCTTCTATTATGGAGCTAGGTATTGTAAGTTTTTCTCCGTCTTGAATCTCTATTTCAAAAGCTAATTGTAATAACTGGCTTTTCATATAATTTTAGGCGCTAAAATATCTAAAATCCTAACATAGAGTTGGGTTTGGGTTGTAGAGCGATCGCCCTCTCATCACCCAAAATCACGATCGCCTCTACAAAAAAACAAACAGCGATCTCAGTTTCTCAAAATCAACTTTCATCAATCAATCTTTCGTATTCGTCATGCAACCCAATCCAAAACTAGTAATAATCATCTCCTTCTTTTAGGGCTAAAGCTCGATATTCTCTATTAATGCGAATAGACCATAGATTTTGATTGACTTTTTTAAAGTGTAGGGATGGATAGAAGCGATCACTTAGCCAGATTTGATAAGTTTTTTTGGCTTGTGCTTTGATGGCTGGCGGCAAAGCTGCGTAAGCTTCCCAAAAATCAGGAGTTGTTAATGACTTCATCTAGTTTCTTTACGCGATTGGCAGCGATATGGGCTTTGGCGCGTTGAATGACTTTGTTTAATTTACCTTGCTCAGAGTCTTTCTTGATTTGCTTGTCCCAGTCATCTTCTGCGCGTTCTTGTAGCCACGATAGTAATGCTGATGTTTCGTCATCAGACAATCTAGCGATCGCTGTTTTAATCTCTAATAGGGTATTCATAAGAGAATTAATTTTTGATTACAAGTATGTTTACTTTGTTAAATCCTATCATGAGGTAAAAAGATCTCCACTCCACAAAAATCAAACAGCGATCGCCCCCTAAACATCCAAAATTATGATCGTATCTTTAGGTGATAGATGATTGATTCGAGATGAAACCAATCCAAAAATTAAAATAATCTCTCTGGCTCAGTCTGGTATCAGAGCTAAAAACTTATGTGGTTGCGGCTCAACTTGAAAATATTTTCGTATACTCGACACAATTAGACAAATCCGTACTACTCTTGCTTAGCAAAGTTATGTGATTAATCAATATGAAAATTGTTCAAGAGATTTCTCTAATCAGTGTTGGAAATTTTGAAAAGTCAAGCGATTGGTCTATGATTCGCGCTGAAGTTCGTGAGGCGATTTCTTTAATTGTTTATCCTCCTGGTGCATCCTCCTTCACAATCAATCCAATAAAACATGGTAATGGGGTTAAGCCTATCAAAGAAGCTTGCATGATTGCGTTGAGGGATAAATTTGGATGGAATCTCGAAACTACAACTAATTATGCAACCCGATCACCAGGAAAAATTGATGCAACAAAAGTAGTTGATAATCATCTTTTCGCACTTGAATGGGAAACAGGGAATATATCCTCAAGTCATCGGTCAGTCAATAAAATGATTCTTGGATTGTTACGAGGTGTTTTTCTAGGTGCTGCGTTGGTACTCCCTAGCAGGAAACTTTACCCTTATTTAACTGATCGAATCGGTAACTACGAGGAGCTAGAGCCATACTTTGATGTTTGGCGATCAGTTCTAATCAAAGATGGATTTCTTGCAATCTTTGTGATTGAACATGATCAATTAGACAGCAGTATCCCAACAATTGCGAAAGGCACTGATGGACGTGCATTGATCTGAAATTTTCTGCACAAAAATATCATGTGGTTCAAAGAATTGATAGTTGTGAGGTAGTTGTTTTGGACTGCTTCAATTTTTTGCGCCCTCTTGCTGACTCCCATTCCTCTACTATTCCATTATTCAAATCAGTTAGTCGGTCTATTGCTGCTTCAGTTCCCCCTATTTCTGAACCGATCCAGTAGCGATGTAATTTTTCTGCTGCATAGAATGTAGTACCAGAGCCTCCAAACGGATCGACCACAATCTGTCCTGGATTAGATGCCATTGCGATGATCCTCTCTAGCATGATAGGAGCAAGTTCATTCGCAACTCTTTTTTTGTGCCGATTATGTCGAACTGGTGGAACATCAGTCCACATCTCCTCTGCCAATGTCCAAAGGACTTCGGTAGGATCGGCTATAGGAACATTCTCCCAAACATCTTCTGGCATATCCCAAACATCCATTAAGTTAATTCCCTTTTCATTAAGGCTTTTGCGATGCCCACCATAATCTCGAATTTCTCCGCCACAATGTCTGCAAACTTGAATAGGTGTATAGACCTTGTTGAAGACCGCTGGTTCTCCTTTAGTGTAATAGAGTAACCCATAATGAGCAGGAGACATCTTTTTACCTCTAGGAAAAGCTTTTGGCATTCGGCAAGCGACCCAGTGCCGAAAACACATTCCTTTTCGATTTAGGTATGCTCCATATTCTACACACCATTTAGGCAGATTAAACACAAATAGACTGCCACCAGGCTTAATCACTCGAATACTCTCACTAAGCCACTGTTGCGACCAGTTTAGATACTTGTCTAGTTCCATTTGGTCATTTATCCCTTCACCGTAATCTTTACCAAGATTAAAGGGTGGATCAGCAAATATAAGGTCTACGGATTCATTAGGTAACGCTGATAAAAGCTGAAGACAATCTCCTTGATATAGAATGCCATACTCACTCATATATATTTGATGCAACTCTTTTTGCCTTGCAATATCCGTTGAAATTAGTTGAAAAGGAAGCATTGATTTAACATTTAAAACATTGATATAGTCTAAGTTTACATACTCTATTGTCGTTTGTCAATAGAGTCTATTTGAGGTGTTGTACTTCTCGGTTGATAAGGTTTCCCTGTTGGCTGATTCCCATATCTCTCGATCTCACTAGATTCTATGTAGTAATAGCGCCCCAGCTTGCGAGCTATAATCTGACCATTCTTGATCAGGTCATGAACCCGTTGACGGGTTACGCCAAGTTTCTCAGCAGTTTGAGCTACAGAAAGCAAATCAGGAGTGGCGCTTGAATCGGAGTTTTTCATACTATAGGATTTAGTTCTTTTAGATGCCTAAATTCAATTCTTAAAGTTATATAATTAAGCCTACCTCATGTTTTACGAAAGACGAGCGCGCCAGCCAGATAACAAGACACGGTAACAGTTAATGCGATTGCATATAAATTGATTATTCTGTGCTTTGCTGTAAGGCTAATTTCTGAATGCAACGATACGAATCAGGTTAACTAAGCCATGTATCATTTAATCTGTAATAGATCCGCAAGAAATCCGCCCAATCGATATGAGCAATCAAACCTCAAAAATCACCTATACCTTTACCGATGAAGCTCCAGCCCTAGCCACTTACTCCCTACTGCCCATCGTCCAAGCTTTTACAAAAGCCGCCGACATCGAGGTGGAACTCAAAGATATTTCTCTAGCTGGGCGGATTATTGCGAATTTTCCTGAATACTTAACCGAAGCGCAGCGTCAACCCGATGCCCTTGCAGAACTGGGCGCTTTGGCGCAAACTCCTGAAGCATATATCACCAAGCTCCCAAATATTAGCGCCTCTCTGCCACAGTTGATTGCAGCGATCGCAGAGTTACAAGCTAAGGGTTATAACATTCCTAACTATCCTGCCGATCCTCAAACCGACGAAGAGAAAGCGATTAAGGCAAAATATTCTAAAGTGTTGGGCAGTGCGGTTAATCCTGTGTTGCGCGAAGGGAATAGCGATCGCCGTGTTGCTTTAGCTGTTAAGGAATTTGCTCAAAAGCATCCCCACTCCGTTGGCGCATGGTCAAAGGATTCTAAAACCCATGTGGCGCACATGACGGAGGGGGATTTCTACGGTAGCGAGAAATCGGTGGTAATTCCCAAGGCGGGCGTAGTCAAGATTGAATTAATCACAGCCGATGGTTCCACCCAAGTTCTGAAGGAAAAAACGACTGTATTGGAAGGTGAAGTAATTGATGCTTCGGTGATGAGTGTCAAAGCTCTGCGAGATTTTTATGCTCAGGAAATAGCTAAGGCGAAGTCAGAAGATATTTTACTATCTCTCCATGTCAAGGCGACAATGATGAAGATCTCTGACCCGATTCTCTTTGGTCATGCGGTGAAGGTCTATTATCAAGATGTATTTGAGAAATATGCTGATATCTTCAAGCAATTGGGAATCAATCTAAATAATGGATTGGGGGATGTTTACGCCAAGATTCAATCTTTACCTGATGAGCAGAAGGATGCGATCGCCGCAGATTTGCAAGCGGTTTATGAGAAGCAACCCCGTCTGGCGATGGTCAACTCTGATAAGGGGATTACCAATTTGCACGTTCCTAGCGATGTGATTATTGACGCATCAATGGCGGCGGCCATCCGCTCCTCTGGCAAGATGTGGGGGGCAGATGGCAAGGCTTACGACACCAAGGCGATGATTCCCGATCGCAGTTATGCCACGATCTACCAAGCCTGTATCGAATTCTGTCAGGAGCATGGCGCATTTGATGTCACCACGATGGGCAATGTTGCCAATGTGGGCTTGATGGCTCAAAAAGCTGAAGAATATGGTTCCCACGATAAGACTTTTGAAATTACTGCTGATGGTTTAGTGCGCGTCATTGACGAAACGGGCAAGGTACTCATTGAGCATTCTGTCGCTAAAGGTGACATCTGGCGGATGTGTCAAACTAAAGATTTGCCAATTCAAGATTGGATAAAACTAGCGGTCAGTCGCGCCAAAGCCACAGGCAACCCGACCATTTTTTGGCTAGATGAACATCGCGCCCATGATGCTAATTTGATCGCTAAGGTCAAAAAATATCTACCAGAGCATGACACCACAGGCTTAGATATTCGGATTATGTCACCTGTGGCAGCGATGAAATTTACCTGTGAGCAAATTAAAGTGGGCAAGAATGTGATTTCGGTAACAGGTAACGTGTTGCGCGACTATCTCACGGACTTATTCCCCATTTTGGAGCTTGGTACTAGTGCCAAAATGCTCTCGATTGTGCCATTACTCGCAGGGGGGGGGTTGTTTGAAACAGGTGCAGGTGGCTCTGCCCCTAAGCATGTGCAGCAGTTCCTTGAAGAAGGTCATTTACGCTGGGACTCACTCGGAGAATTTTTAGCGATCGCAGTTACCCTCGAAGACCTCGGACGTAAAACTAATAATGAGAATGCGCTGATCTTGGCTAAGGCACTTGACCAAGCGAATAGCCTCTATCTAAATAACGATAAATCCCCCTCTCGCAAAATCGGGGGTATTGATAATCGTGGCAGTCACTTTTACATTGCCCTCTATTGGGCGCAAGCTCTGGCGGAACAGAATGAGAATTTGGAACTGAAGGCAAGGTTCACCAAATTAGCGCAACAACTTGCCGACCAAGAAAGCCAAATTATCGCGGAATTGAGCGCAGTCCAAGGTCAGCCCGTTGATATTGGTGGTTATTATTTGACCAATTCGGAAAAGACCAGTCAAGCCATGCGTCCTAGCCAGACCCTCAATCTTGCGATCGCAGCTCTGTAAATCGCGCAAAGATTTGCCCTCATCCCCAGCCCCTTCTCCTGTCTGCGAGAAGGGGAACTAAGATATTTTTTCTTATTCCCCTCTCCCGTAGGAGAGTAGCTAGGGGTGAGGGCTTAGAAGCTTTTATGTACTCAAAACTGGTTGACAAGCCTCAATTACTTGCTCGTAATACCCCTGCAACTGTCGCGTTGCCGCATCCCAGCTCCATTTTTCTGCCTCTAGACGCGCTTCAATGCACATATGCTCATGCCGATCCTGCAATAGATTTTGAGTTGCTTTGACCAAACCGTTGCTGTCATTGGGGTCAAACAAATAGCCATTAACGCCATTGGTCACAATGTCGGGAATACCGCCCGAATTTGCTGCCACCACGGGGCAACCCGCCGCCATCGCTTCGAGTAGCACTAACCCAAGGGTTTCGGTGCGTGATGGGAAGAGAAAGGCATCGCTAGAGGCAAAGGCGGCAGCTAGATCATCACCGCGTAAATAGCCGACAAAGTTAGTGTTTGTACCTGCAAAGATTTTCTCTAGTTCTTGCCGATAGGGCCCATTACCGACTAGAGCGAGACGACTGTTGGGAATGGCTTGTAATACTGGCAAAATTTGCTGAATTTCCTTCTCCGCCGACAGCCTACCCACATACAGAAATAATCGATCTTGAGGATGTCCCTGAGAAAGTTGCGATCGCATTTCGGCATTTTTAAAGCGCGGATGAAACTGGACTGTATCTACCCCGCGTTGCCATAGATCGAGCTTTTCCACTCCGTGCGATCGCAATTCGTCGATCATCGCAGTGGAGGTACAGAGATTGAGCTTGGCTTGATTGTGGGTATTTTTGACCAACTCCCACATCAGACCCTCCAAAAATCCCAAACCGTAATGCTGCAAATACTGGGGCAAATGGGTGTGATAGGAAGCCATCAACGGATAGTTCATGGATTTGGCATAATACAACCCTGCCATTCCCAAAATCGCAGGATTAACAATATGCACAATATCAGGCTTAAACTGCTCTAGGGCATGACCAATTGAGGGACGTGGCAAGGCTAGTTTAAGTTCTGGGTATAGCGGAAAGTCAAAGGCAGACACACCATAAACCTGAGCGCCGCAATATTCGGTAAGACCACCATCGGGCGAAAACACCATCACCTGATTACCGAGTTTGACCAAATATTCAACGGTGTATTTGAGGCGAGTTACAATGCCGTCAATTTTGGGTAAGAAGGTCTCGGTAAAGATGGCGATACGCATAGACTGTAAGGGGAGCGATTGCTATGGGCTGACAGAATCATACTATAGCGGGGTAAGCTGTGACCCAAAAGAAAAAGACTAGGCAATGCCCAGTCTTTTTCTTTTGCTATTTATTTGGAAAAATTACCAGCTAGATTTAACTACGCCTGGTAGTAATCCTTGGTGAGCCATGTCACGCAAGACGTTGCGGCATAGACCAAAATCTTTGTAGTAGCCACGAGGACGACCAGTCGCCCAGCAACGGTTGCGGTGACGGGTAGGGTTGGCGTTACGAGGAATTTGTTGGATTTCACGGTGGACAGCAACTTTTTGTTGTTGTGTCAGTTCGGGGCTGGCAAACTTTTCTTTGAGTGCTTCGAGTTTAGCTGCATATTTTTCAACTAACTTAGCGCGCTTTTTTTCGCGCTCAATCATGCTTTTCTTAGCCATTGCGGTTCTATCAGGTGATGTAGAGGTAAAAGTCTAAAAATTTAATACAATTCGCGACAGTTACCGATCATAACCTAAATCGTCAATTTGTTGAGCATAATTTTTTATGAAATGAAAAATAATTTATCTCTTACTCCCTTCTCACTGAAGAAATAGACATATAAAGCCAAGCAATAGCGTTGCGGCGCTTCGCGCCGCAACGCTATTGCTTCCAATGGGATGGGAGTATCTAATTTCTTGTAAGTAGCTAGGAATTAAAAACCAGAGCTAAAACCTGTGGCGCACGCGCAGCGTGCGCCACAGGTTTTAGAGTTTTATATTTAATTGCGACTAGTTACTTATACCCAAAAGTCATAATGAGAATTCCTGCGTTTCAGCACCTATTACTAATTGGCTGACCAATGCCCTGTACAATTCTAGGCTAGTGTTACCTTTGCTACGGAAGTAATATTACTTTTAAAGTCAGATCAAGAGTTGCAGGAAGTCCAAAGATGTCTCTTGCCCTCATCTTTTATCCACCAGTCAAAATACCCTATGCCTAGCTTACCAAGCACGATTTACCCTATTGGCGCTTACAAACTTCATGGTTTAGTGTGGCAAATTGATGTAAGTAATGATGATCAGAGCAAGCCCTATGCCCTTTGTGTGGATGCTTACCAAGGACATCTGCTCAAAATCGATCCGATTTCTGAAGGGGCAACGGTACTTAATAATTACACTGCATTTCAATTTCGGGATGCCACTGGCTTAGCGATCGCAGGGGAAACACTTTGGATTGTTAAGGACAACAGTATTTATTACTGCGATCTAGTTGATTTCGATCTACAGCCATTTATGGAGTTACCCAATCGCATCGATGGTATTGCGGTGTCTGAGGGTGGGGTCTATGTCAGTTCTAGCGAAGTTGGCAAAATTTTTGTGTTTGGACGTGCCACAAGAACTTTGCTAAGGATTATGGATGCCCCTGGTGCAGGTTTTGAGTCATTAACCTTGGTGGGTGAAGATTTATGGGTTTGCGATCGCACTGAAGAAACAGTCTATCGACTTAACGCTAAAACAGGTGAAGTGATCCATCGTGGCTTGACCCCATTCCCTAACCCAGTGGGCTTAGGATTTTTAGAAAAAGACCTATACGTGGTTTACTCAAGCGATGAAAATTACATTCGGGAGAATCCTAATGATTTAGATCAACCCTTCTCAGTCTCTTCGCGAGAAAAAACCTTTATTCATCGGCTGAAGTTTACGCAATATCAAGATGGCAAGCTGAACTACACGCTAACCAATGGCTATAAAGTTGAGATGATCTATTTAGAAGAACTCTCTTCAGAAGAACCAACTTCCGTCTATAACCTCACATGGCGCGTTGCCTATCCCACAGATAATTATCGTCAAAAATTATTAACGATCGAGCCAATCGGCATTCCCTTTTCAGAGGAAATTGTGGATGGACAAAGGGTTGCAGCTTTCAATTTAGGCAATCTGAAACCAGAAGAAGCGCGGATGTTTGGATGGAAAGCCACTTTGGAACTGCGCGGCATTAAGTATGAACTTAAAGATAGTGAAGTGGAATTTGTCCCTGATTTATCACCAGAAATGCAGAAACTTTATCTTATCGATGATGATGGATTGAGTATGGATCATCCGATTATCCAAGCAGCAGCAAGGGAAGCAGTGGGCGATGAAACCAACATTTTGCGAAAGATGCTCCGCATTCGTGATTATGTCTATGACAAGCTTTCCTATCGCGTGACTCCGTACATTGCCCCCCCAGAAGAAGTGCTTGAGAGAGGTACAGGCTCCTGTGGCGAGTATGTGGGCTTACTATTAGCGCTGACGCGATTAAATGGTATTGCTTGCCGCACCGTAGGACGCTATAAATGCCCCCATGAGAGCGATATGGTCATGAATGTGCCGTTGCATCAATACTACAATCATGTTTGGATTGAGTTTTATATTCCCAGTATTGGTTGGTTACCGATGGAGTCTAATCCTGACGATACTGGCTATCGTCCCTATCCTACGCGCTGGTTTATGGGTTTGCCTTGGTATCATGTGGAGATTGGGAAAGGCATATTTTTTGAGACAATTCAGCCTCAACCCTATTCCATTGGTGAATTAGCTCTCAATCATGTTCGATTTAAAGTTTTAGAAGAAATCTAACTTAAAACCGCAGATCTTGTTCCGCCTGCTACGCGAGCGGAACAAGATCTGGTTTGTGAACTGTAACTGATTGCTAAGTTTCATAAATTTAACTTAAGAAGATTTTTTTGATGTCTTGATACCTCTTAGGATTATGGAAATAAAATTTTTTATAAGTAATTAGACCTATGACAAATATTTCTCTTAATCTTCTCGCCGCCGTTCCTGCAACCCCCGTTTGGTCTATAAACGTGGCTTTAATCATGATTACTGCCAATGTTTTTGCGTTGGTTGTTGCTCGCTATGGCATCAAAGTCAAGGGTGTTGGACCTAGCTTACCTGTCGCATTACCTGGGTTATTTTCAGGTTTTGGTTTGCCAGAGTTACTAGCAGTTACTAGCTTTGGTCATGTTCTTGGCGCAGGTTTGATCTTGGGTCTTGCTCAAGCTGGCTTGCTATAAATTTTCTCCTTCAAATCAATAAAGGCGGCGCGAAGCGCCGCCTTTATTGATTTGAAGCGCTAAACAAATGAAGCTGCATTACCCCATTCGCCAGTAAATACAAAACTAGATAGAGACTGACGTTCGCGAGGTGCGTTCTCCCGTTCTCGCAAATCTGCGGGCAAGTTGCTGACCTCCCCTGCATAACCGATTGCGATCGCAGCAACAGGTTTTGCGGTTTCAGGGATATGAAAACTTGCGATCGCAATCTCGGCATCAAAGCCACCTATTTGGTGCGCGACGAGATCGAGCGCCGTGGCTTGTAATACGAGGGTTGCTACTGCTTGTCCTGCATCATATTCCCCAAAAGCATTGGGCTTGCCATTGTGCTTAAAGTTTTTTTGAGCGACTACTAAACCCAAAACTGGTGCAGCCTGCGCCCAAGAGACATTAAAGGGAACTAGGCAATCCAGCATTTTTTGATAGTTCACAGTGTCATCTTTGGTGGCAACAATAAAGACCCAAGGCTGATCATTAAAACAAGATGCTGACCATCTTGCCGCCTCAAAAATTTGGGAAAGTTTTTCCGTTTCCACAAGCTTACTGCTATCAAAAGCTCTTGGACTCCATCTTTTAGCGATTAAAGGATGAATTTCGTGATTGGTAATTGCAACTTTTTCCATATTTAATTAAGCATTCCTAGACAAATAAGTATGAATTTACAGTTCCTCATTATTTTATAGCTACAGCCAACTACGTTAGGGCAAAACCAAAAAGCAAAATAGAGTTGCAGCGCTTCGCGCTGCAACTCTATTTTGCTTTCATGTCTTAACTTATTGCAGTTTACAAATGAATACAGTACAGAAAGTAGTGGCAATTCATGAATTGCCACTACTTTTTTGTGCCATGCTCAACTGAAAACCACAATACTTGGCTATAAGTAGCTAGGCATAAATGAATAACCCCGCCGCAAGCGGACGGGGTATCTAAATTCTTTTTTGACAGAATATACTCACGCCGCAGAGCAGCGGGGAATTTACCCTTTAGCTAGAATTAAAACCCTAAAACCTGTAGCGCACGCGCAGCGTGCGCTACAGGTTTTAGGGTTTTATATTTAATTGCGCCCAGTTACTTATCTGCTTAGAAAATTAAGTGGTGGCATACTATATGAGATTGATAAGAGGTGAAATTTAATGAGTAACTCCCACAAATTTAAAATTCTGTCTTGCGATGGCGGCGGTATTCGTGGACTGATCACAACGATTATATTGGAGCGATTGGAGCAGAAATTAGGTTCACGTCTCAACAATTATTTTGACCTATTCGCAGGGACTTCGACAGGTAGCATCATTGCCTGTGCGATCGCCAGAGGCATACCTGCTTCAGAAATCAGTCGATTTTACAGAGAGAAAGGTATGAGCATATTCCCCAATATGACTAGCCTCTCGTTTTTGTGGAATAGTCTGATCGAAAGAATTACGAAATTTGATTTGTCTCTGCCTCTATTTCCATCGCAAGGACTGGAGTCTGTACTGCAAAGTCCCCAAATTTTCGACCACGATCTATTTGGTTCACTACCGCCCACGATCGTAGTTGCCTATGACACTTACAATCGCAATGCGGTAGTTTTTAAAAGCAATCAAATGGAATTTAGTCAAATTCCGATTTGGGAAGTTTGTCGATGTTCTTCGGCTGCGCCTACAGCATTCGCTGGATATATTTTGACTGAGCCAAACTACATTGAGAATTTAAAAGATAACCCTACCCATTCAATTATTAAGAATCCTGTAAATATCGCTATTCCTGATGATGTTAAGGGTGTTCCCATCATTGATGGTGGTGTGGTTGCTAACAATCCGACCTTATGTGCGATCGCAGAAGCCATCAAAATGAGTAAATGCGATGAAACTCAAAAATCTGCGAGTTTAGAGAATATCTTTGTTGCATCGTTTGGGACAGGACAGCTAGAAAATCGCATCACTCCTCACCAAGCAAAAACTTGGGGCGCATTGGACTGGCTCAGTGTTTTTAATGGAATTCCTCTCCTTGATGTATTTTCTGATGGCTCAGCCGATTCGGTTGACTATATTGCCAAGCAGTTGTTGGATCATGGCTATGATCGTTATCAGCCGCTAATTCCTAGCTATAAAGACAAGAGCAAGAATGTCTCTACATTTCAAGCCAACGAAGGGAATTTGCGGAATCTAGAAACAGTAGCCCAGAATTTCCTTGAGCAAAAATTTGTAGATGAGCGACTAAATCGGCTTGCCGAAACTATCAGTCAGTAATACCAAACCCCTGATTGAGATAACGTGGCGGCGCGAATTTTCACGGCTGCCCGTTATAATACTTTCAGCACAATTACCTAGGATGTCATTTTAAGCGCATGGACAATACGCTCGATACGCAAGCTATGCGGAGAGCTTTGCACAAGTCTCCCAACTATTTTCGCCAAAGTTTTGGGCATGGGGAAGAAGCCGAATCAACCATGCGATCACAATATCATAGCGACCTCATCCAAACTATTCGTGAGCATAACTATGTTTATACACAGGGTGATGTGACAATTTATTTGGCAAAATCCTTTGGTTTTTGTTGGGGTGTCGAAAGAGCGGTGGCAATGGCCTATGAAACCCGCACTCAGTTCCCCAATGAACGGATTTGGATTACCAATGAAATTATTCACAATCCTTCCGTTAATGCCAAGCTTAAGGAAATGGAAGTTCAATTTGTACCCGTCAAGGATGATGGAACTAAGGACTTTTCGGAGATTGGACAGGGTGATGTGGTGATTTTGCCTGCGTTTGGTGCAAGTGTGCAGGAAACCCAGTTATTCGATCGTCTTGGCAGCAAGATTGTGGATACCACCTGCCCTTGGGTATCTAAGGTTTGGAATCGTGTAGAGAAGCATAAGAAGGCTGACTTTACTTCCATTGTGCATGGTAAATATAACCATGAGGAAACCATTGCTACGAGTTCCTATGCCAAGCGCTATCTAGTGGTGCTAAATATGAAGGAAGCTGAGTACGTGGCGAACTACATGCTCAATGGTGGCGATCGTCAAGAATTTTTGACTAAATTTAGCAAGGCAATATCCGCAGGTTTTGACCCTGATCGAGATCTAGAGCGCGTCGGTGTGGCAAACCAAACGACGATGCTCAAAGGTGAGACTGAAGCAATTGGCAAATTGTTTGAAAGAACCATGATGCAAAAGTATGGTGTGGAACATCTCAATGAGCATTTCCTTGCTTTTAACACTATTTGCGATGCGACTCAAGAGCGTCAAGATGCCATGTTTGAGATTGTCGAAGAAGATATCGATTTGATGATCGTCATCGGTGGCTACAATTCTTCAAATACAACCCATTTACAGGAAATTGCGATCGAGCGAAATCTGCCTTCCTATCACATTGATGATGTGCATCGGATTATTTCGGCGGAGACAATTGAGCATAAGCCATTGGGTAAAGCCATCGAAAAAGCTGATCATTGGTTACCCACAGGCAACATCAAGGTTGGTATTACCTCTGGCGCTTCTACTCCCGATCGCGTAGTTGAGGATGTGATTAACAGGATTTTTGCACTCAAAAATTCTCTATAAGTGACGTAATGTAGTGGCAATTCATGAATTGCCACTACATTACCTCGTAAGAATTGTGTGATCCCCACAACATCAGAGTTTTAAAACTGCGATCGCAACCAAGCTTACAGGATAATAAATTAACTAGAATTTTGACAGTTTAGCTACGCATCCAGCGATTTACAAATAGGCGATCGCGATTATGGCGGCACAGTTTCAGCTCCACAAAGATACTATTGACCAAGTAAGTCAACGGGCCGATATCGTCGATATCGTGTCTGAACGGGTTGTGCTACGAAAAAGTGGGGCAAATTTTCGGGGAGCATGTCCTTTTCACAACGGGACAAATGCCACAGCTTTAACGGTTAATCCCTCACGACAGATGTATCACTGCTTTAACTGTGGGGCAGCAGGTGGTGCAGTCAAGTTTTTGATGGAGATTGATAAGAGATCTTTCTCTGACGTAGTTTTGGATTTGGCGAAACGATACAACGTTCCCATTCAAACCGTTGAGCCAGAAAGAGCCAAGGAAATTCAACGTCAAATCTCCCATCGCGATCGCCTCTATGAAGTGATGGCATTGACGACCAGTTTTTATCAGCACGCACTCTACGCACCACAGGGGCGCGCAGCTCTTGCCTATCTCACCGACAAGCGGCAAATGAGCAAAGAGACAATCCAAAAATTTCAACTGGGTTATGCGCCTGCGGGTTGGGAAACCCTGATGGGCTATCTGGTACAGCAAAAGCAAATCCCTGTAAATTTAGTAGAAGAAGCAGGTTTAATTGTTCCACGCAAAACAGGCAATGGCTTTTACGATCGCTTTCGCGATCGTCTGATGATTCCGATTCACGATACTCGCGGTCGGGTGATTGCCTTTGGTGGGCGTTCCCTTGGTGATGAAGAACCCAAATATTTAAACTCACCTGAAACGGAACTCTTTAGCAAGGGTACGGTTCTGTTTGGAATGGATAAGGCGCGAGATGCGATATCCAAATCCGATCAAGCAATAGTTGTAGAAGGTTATTTTGATGCGATCGCCTTGCATCAATCAGGAATTAGTCAGGCGATCGCCACGATGGGTGTCGCCCTTAATGCTGACCAAATGAAGCAGTTATTGCGCTATACCGAAACTAAAAATGTAATTTTGAACTTTGATGCGGATAAGGCGGGAATCACGGCGGCAGAAAAGGCGATCGCAGGTTTTAAGGAATTAGTCTTTAATGGCACGGTGCAACTAAGAGTGCTAACGATACCCGATGGTAAGGATGCCGATGAATATCTCAAACAACATAGCGCTGAGGCATATCAAGATTTGCTTAAAAATGCGCCACTATTTCTTGATTGGCAGATCGATCAAATCCTCACGGGACAAGACTTAAATCAAGCCGATCGTTTTCAAAAAAGTAGTCAAGCAATCGCGCAACTATTAAATAATTTACCTGTTGATTCCTTCTTTCGTACTCATTACATCCATACTTCTGCTCAAAAATTATCTCAAGGTAATTCCTATCTGGCATTGCGCCTAGAGCAAGATCTTCGCCGCCAGTTACGCAATACACGGTGGAACAGTAACAAGCCCGCGCCTTCCCTAACCACTACCACCAACGCCTTACATATTGCCGAAACTCAACTGTTGCAAATATATCTACATTTCCCGCAACATCGCGCTTATCTATATCAAGAGATTGCCGAAGAAGAAAATATTGAATTTACGCAATCAAATCATCGCTATCTTTGGCAAACAATTCTCAATCTGCTCCAAGCCAATAAAACATCCCTTGCTGCCGAAGAACCCTATCCCGATCATCTAGTACAACAATTACAGATTCTCTGTGCCGAAAATGAAGATGTTGCTCAGCAATTACAGCATTTACTCTGGCTGGATGAAAACTCGCGCATCGGTTTGCTGCGCCCACAAATTGTTGTCAGAACTGCGATCGCAAAAATTCAATACATCATGTGCGAAAAACATGAAAAAGACTGGCTCAGTAAATATCAAACTGTTGATGTGATTGCTAATCCAGATTTTGGTTATGAATGTCAAACTAAAATCAAGGAAGCAAGACAACGTAAAGCCGAAATCCGTAAACAGATAGAAGTTAACTATCTTGATCTTTCTGGTACTAGTACTAGCACGAGTGATAAAAATGCGATCGAGTTTTAAAATTAATTTAAGTCAGAGTATCGGGATCAACACCAAGTTCACGCAACTTTGCTGCTAGTATTTCAGATCTTTGGCGCTCTTGTTCAACTTGCTCAGAACTCCATAATAGTAACTTGCCAGCGCGATCGTACCAACGCAACCAGTTGATGGATTGTCCCAGTCTCGCGCCTGACCAAATTCCTAGAAACAATTCTAATTCAGGAATCCATACCTGTCCTTGAGTATTGGCTTCTTGCAATACATAACGACCATTTTGTAAGCACCGTACTTCTAAACTCGGTACAGAAGGATCGTAAATGACATAGGTTGGCACTTGCAAAATTCTTTCGTAGAAATACAGCTTGCCATAGGGAGGCGTTGCTCTAATTGAAAGTTCACCTCCCTCTGTCTCTGAAAGAAATTCCATCGCGATCGCGACGGGTTCACCCTCTAGATTTTGGGTGTAACTGCGCCGAGTAAATTCTCCGCCAATGGAATAGACCCTAGGCACATAGAACCAATCAGGGGCTTTGACAATAGTTCGTGAATTGACTGAAGCAACTAAACCAAAGTTAGAACCAATCAGCATTTCTGGCTGGATCAGTCCTGCGGCTCCTAGTGCCTCAGTCAGCGCCGCCGCCAAAATCGGTTGTTGAATATTTTCCACAGGATCATCAGGTAATACAAAGTCGGCGGGTAAAGCTTCCCAAGTAATATTTGGCTCGATTTTGATGGGTGAGACTTGGAGAACCATAAAAATTGACCTCAACCGCAAAACTTAGGTGATTTGCTTTGTTTAGTATACCGTTGACTAATGATGTCCTGATCGGAGTGCAGGACATCATTAGTTTTTATTGATTAAATTTAAGTAGCCAACCGATCGCAGCACCAGTGATGACTAACCAAGCTGAATTAACTTTAGGGAATTTTAGGAGAATAGCCAAACTTGCGATCGCAATAATAATTGTCCAGATATCAATCAAAGTTCCTCGTCCTAAATCCCAAGCTACAGCTGCCATCAAACCAATAGAAGCCGCATTTACGCCATCGAGAAAACCTGCTGTCCAAGGTGATTTGCGTAATTGGGAGACAAAGGGATTAAGAACAGGAACGAGGATAAAAGCTGGTAAAAAGATGCCAATTGTGCCAGCGATCGCGCCTAAGTTCCCTGCTACCAGATAGCCAATAAATGTCGCCGTTGTAAATAGGGGGCCAGGGGTAAACTGCCCGATCGCCACAGCATCGAGTAATTGTTGAGAAGTCAGCCAATGGGTGCGATCGACAAACTCTTGCTGCACAAAGGCTAACAATACATAACCACCACCATAGAGAACCGAACCAATTTTGAGAAAGCTGAGAAATACGGCTGTCCAAGTTTTAGGATGGGCTTCGGCAGCAATCGCTCCTAAAGGGAAAAAGGAAAAAGGAAAAAGGAAAATTGATAGGGATTTATTCTTTTTAGAAGCGGCTAGATTCCGAACTAGACTGACAACTACACCAGCCCCTAACATCAGTGCAATTTCATTGATTTTGAGAAAATATAGACCTAAAACTAAGAGTCCTGCACACCAAGTTGGGATATTTTTCAAGGCTGATTTGCCTAACTTCCATAGCGCCTGAGCAATAATCGCAATAATTACAGGTTTGACCCCATACAACAGCCAACCGACAGTAGGAACTGTTTGATATTCCACATAAATAATCGCTAATCCCCACACCAACAACATCGCAGGAATAATGAAACAAGCTCCCGCCACGATCGCCCCTTGCCATCCTGCTTGCGCTAAACCCACATGAATGGCAAGCTCCGTCGAGTTCGGTCCGGGAATTAAATTGCTGATACTTAACATATCCAGCAATTTTTCACGACTGAGCCAACGACGATTTTGGACTACTTCCAATTCAATCTGAGCAACATGGGCGGCTGGCCCCCCGAAGGCGATCGTTCCTAACTGGCTAAAGACTATCGCTAAATCCCATAGGGAAGGCTTTTTCGGTAACTGAGTCTCCTGAGCTTGATCATCCAAGGAATTTTCTGATGCTGCATCTTGTTTTGTATACTCAGGCATATTTTTTTCTAATTATGTGCGACATACTCAGTTAGCAAAATCATCAGATGAGCATACACAAAGCCCTATACTTCTTGTAAGTATCCCAGAATACTCAATAGTTTTTGCCAAGCAACAGATATGGTAGATTCGCTTAAATCACAGCAGATACAGCAGTTACAGACTTCAGAAAATCTTGATTTGGAGTTGTGCCGTCAATCTGAGCCGATGTTTTACTACTTTGCCTACGGCTCCTGTATGTGTCCTGTCGATTTAAAGAGAACATTGGGTGAGCCAACCCATAACTATGTTGTCGGGGTGGCAAGGTTAAGTGGCTATAAGCTTGGTTTTTATTACCGATCGCCGCATCGTGGTTGTGGTTGTCTAGATATTGTGAAAGATCCCAATTCTTATGTGGAAGGGGTTTTATATTGCTTACCGATGCGATTAAGCGATCGCTTAGATATTCGAGAAGATGTATCGCATGGTGGCTATCAGCACGAACTGATCACCGTTACTGTTGATCACAAGATTTATGCCAATGTGAGAACCTATAGTGTCGTGAATAAGCTTGCTCGCGAACTTGCCCCCAATGATTGGTATTCCAATGTCGTGCTACGCGGGGCATCAACCTGTGGCTTAACTGAAAAATATTTTTGGCAATTGTTCTATCATATCTATCGCTTGCAGTCTTACCATCAACGACAGTATGGTTAGGCTTTCACCGCCCGCTATGCGGGCGGTGAAAGCTATTTAGGCTAATAACTTCTCGACGGCGGCGACGACATCTTCGGGTTGGGGAATAGTGAGGTTCTCCAATGTGCCGTTATAGGGAGTTGGGACATCTAAGGCGGCTAATTTCACTATCGGTGCGTCCAACTCATCGAAGTAATGATCATTAATCGAAGCAATAATTTCTGAGCCGATGCTAGCGCAACGCATCCCTTCTTCGACAATCACCATTCGATGAGTCTTCCGTAATGAGGTGACAATCGTTTCCATGTCGAGTGGCTTCAACGAAATCAAGTCGATCACTTCAGGGTCATAGCCCTTAGCTTCCAAAGTTTCTACGGCTTTCAAAACGTGATAACGCATCCGTGAATAGGTCAAGATGGTGACATCGCTACCTTCGCGCACGATCTCGGCTTTATCGAGGGGGAGTAGATACTCTTCGTCGGGGATATCTTCCTTGAGGTTATAGAGCAACACATGCTCGAAAAAGATGATGGGGTTATCGTTACGAATTGCCGACTTGAGCAAGCCCTTTGCATTGTAGGGAGTTGAGCAGGCAACCATTTTAATGCCAGGGACTGCTTGGAAATAGGTTTCTAGGCGTTGGGAATGTTCTGCGCCAAGGTTACGACCTACGCCCCCAGGACCACGAATGACGATGGGGATTTTGAAGTTGCCACCAGAGGTATAGCGCAACATCCCTGCGTTGTTAGAAATTTGGTTGAAAGCAAGTAACAGGAAGCCCATGTTCATCCCTTCAATGATCGGGCGTAAGCCTGTCATTGCTGAGCCGATTGCCATTCCTGTAAAGCTGTTTTCGGCGATTGGAGTGTCTAATAAGCGCAAGTCACCGTATTTCTTATACAGGTCTTTGGTTACTTTGTAGGAGCCGCCATAATGCCCCACGTCTTCGCCTAAAACATAAACGGCTGGATCGCGCTCCATTTCCTCATCGATTGCTGCTCTGAGGGCGTTAAAAAAAGTAACCTCTGCCATATGAATTTGTGATTGTGTCTATGATTATGTAAACAAGCCATGAGCTGTAATTATAACTTTTGGGGCGCTTCTCAACACAACTTCATATTATGATTCGGCGATTAAAAACCCAAGAAGTGAGATGCGGCGCTTCGCGCCGCATCTCACTTCTTGGGTTTTGTATCTCAAGGTTAGTTGGTAGAGTCGCAAATGGAATCTTCCTGATTTTCTTCAAGGTCGGGGGGAATTTCGATCGCAAAACTTGATGCCCTTACATGGGGTAATGATGCACCCTCTAGTCCTTTGGTGATTCTTACTGGTGAATAGTCTAGGGTGACAAATAGGGGATAGTGATGCTCCCCGCGATCGCTAATGATGCTGCGATGTTTCCAAGGTAAAAGCCAATAATATTCTTCGCCAAGAGCAACTTCTACCTGCCGCCAGCGCTGTAAAAGTGCCGAAAAATCTTCATTGGGGCGATGAATAAATACAAAAATTTCTTGACCAGTTTTCACTTTCCAGTCAGGGTCACACATGATCAACGCTAGATCGCATTGTAACTGGATATTGCTCTGGGTCAAGTTGGGGCTAGTCAGTTGCACAACGGGGAAGGGGATCGAGATCAGACTTTCGGTGGGGCGGCGCAGGCTGGGAATTAGCTCAAAATAGGGGCGATATTCCCTTAAAAGGGCGATCGCTTCGAGAGGGTTGCTGTAATGACTGAGCAGCGAATCGTACTGAAGTTGCAGGGTACTCATGGCGTAATGATCGGCAGATGCACAAAGAATGTAGAACCTTTTTGGGATGGTGAGTTGGGAGACTGGACGAGGATTTTGCCGTTATGGGCATTAATGATGTAATGCGATAGGTATAGACCCAAGCCGCTACCTTGCTTTTGGTGATTGCCTTGGCGAAATCTTTGGAACAAGAATGGTTGTTCTTCGAGGGGAATCCCTGCACCTGTATCTGCGATCGCAATAATTGCTTCAGATTGATCTGATCTTAAGCTGACGTGCACACTGCCTGCTTCGGTAAATTTGAGAGCATTACCAATCAAATTATTAAACACACGCAATAGTTCTAGGCGATCGCCTTTGATCTGAGTATGCCCTTGATCGCTTTGATTAGTATCGACCTGATCAATATCGGTGATTAGTTCAAGGTTTTTAGAAATTGCGATCGGGTTGAGTTCTTGGACGACTTGCTCGATTAATTCTCGCAAATCTAGGGGCTGTAAATTAATGGTTTTACTACCCGATTCATAGCGATAAACATCTAACAATTTGTTGACCATTTCCAGCAAATTGCGATTGCTGCGAGTCATGATCGTTAGGGCTTCACCAATTTCTGGCGAAATCTCCCCCAATACTCCATCTTGTAATAGTCCTAACATGCGATCGGCGGCAACGAGTGGCGTTCGCAGATCATGGGTGAGTCGCGATACAAAATCCTGTCTTTGGCGATCAATGCGATCGCGCTCCGCAATACTATGCTTGAGACGCAATAGCGATCGCACTCTTGCTAATAGCTCATCAGCCTCGATCGGCTTACGAATAAATTCATCTGCGCCAAGATCTAGCCCTTTTACCGCATTGGCACGATCGTAGGCAGTGATCAGGAGGATCGGGATAAATGGTAAATCTTTCATTGTTCTGATGCGGCGGGTGACTTCATAGCCATCCATTACTGGCATCATCACATCTAGTAATACTAAGTCTGGTGGTTCTGACTCAATAATTTTGAGAGCATCTTGACCATTTGATGATGTGATGATCTCATATCCCTCTTCCTCCAGAATTGTCCGCACAAGGAATAGATTGTCTGGGACATCATCAACAATTAGTAAACGGTCAGGAGATTTCATTCAAACGCTCAGACAGAACAGGATCATTATATTAAGATGTTGTCATGAAATCGCAATCAACGCAGTCATCCTGATGATAGAAATCCACTTTTTTGAGGGCATGAACTTGCCATGCTTGGGGCGAGAATCGCACAAAAAATAATATGGCAAATTTAGAAGTTGTAGTAATCGGTGGCGGAGCAGCAGGATTTTTTGGGGCAATTCATGCTGCTCAAGCACCACATACCAGAGTTACTTTATTAGAAGCAGGTCGGCAACCACTCGCCAAGGTCAGAATTTCAGGTGGTGGGCGTTGTAATGTCACCCATCACTGTTTTGAACCTTCGCAATTAGTCCAGAACTATCCCAGAGGTGGCAAGGCTTTACGGGGAGCATTTTCACGATTTCAACCGCTCGATGTGGTGCGTTGGTTTAATGCAGAAGGAGTGAAGTTAAAAACTGAAGCTGATGGCAGGATGTTTCCCGTTACCGATGATTCGGAAACGATTGTGGAAGCGTTAATGTTTGCTGCGAAAAAGGCTGGCGTGTTGCTGCGTAACAATGTTTTGGTTCATAAAATTGAGCGCTTAGAGGATCAAAATTGCGATCGCAATTTTGAGGTGATTCTCAAAAATGGTGAAAGTTTAATCTGCGATCGGCTCTTGTTAGCTACGGGTAGCAGTCCATCGGGCTATGCGATCGCAAAATCCCTCGGTCACGAATTAGAGCCGCCTGTCCCTTCATTATTTACTTTTAATATTAAAGATTCTCAGCTTCAGGCAATGGCTGGGGTGAGTGTTAATCCTGCCAATGTCAAACTTTTAATGACGAATTCTCATCCAGACAAGAAAAAATCCCGCAATTCTTTAGAACAATCAGGGGCGCTATTAATTACGCATTGGGGACTAAGTGGCCCCGCCGTCTTGAAGTTATCAGCTTGGGCGGCGCGAGAATTACATGATTGCAACTATCAAGCGAAATTAGCCGTTAATTGGATTCCCTCCCTCAAACCAGAAATAGTTAAACAAATTCTATTAACAGCGAAAACCGATCAACCTAAGAAATTTATCTCTAATTACTGTCCCGTGGAAATCTCATTGCGTCTCTGGACATATTTACTCGATAAAGCCGAAGTCGAAACAGATAAACGCTGGGCAGATATCTCAAATAAATCAATTCAGCAAATTGTGAATGTGTTGACAGCCAGTGAATATGCGATTGCAGGCAAAGGTGCGTTCAAAGAGGAATTTGTGACTTGCGGCGGCATTCGCTTACCAGATGTCAATTTTCAGACGATGGAAAGTAAGCTCTGCCAAGGTCTATATTTTGCAGGAGAAATATTAGATATCGATGGCGTAACGGGCGGATTTAATTTTCAGAATGCGTGGACGACGGCTTGGATTGCGGCTCAGGGGATAAGAGAAAGCTACTGATAATGGCGATCGCCAGCCACCACAGTAATTGCACCTGCGGACGATACCAAACTGTGTCAAACAGACCATGTACAAACATCCCTGCAATAGTGGCAAGCGCGGCAATAATCCATAGTCCATCAGCATTGCGATCGCGCCGCAGATCATTCAAAATCAACCAGCCCTGTCGCAACACTGTGACCAAAAGCCAGCCATAGCAAATCACGCCGACAATTCCTGTTTCCACCGTAATTTCCAACGGCACGGAATATGTACCAAGAGCGCTGTAGCCCGATCGTTGATATAGCGGATAAATGAGGTTAAAGGCTTTATTCCCCGGCCCAATTCCCAAAACAGGTTTTGCTTTGATCATATTCAAAACCGAAATCCAAACATTGACCCGAAAAGCATTGCTACTGTCCGCCGTCCCAAAAATGCTGAAAACTCTGGTGCGTAAAGCGGGAATCACCACAGTCCCCAAGGCGATTGCTCCCGCAGTCCCACCCAACGCCGCAGGTAAAGTCCAAGTTGGCAATCGCTTGCCCCACCAATAGACCAAGAGCAGCACAAGGGCAAAACCTGTGGCAGCTAGCCCCAATAACCCACCACGACTTTGGGTTTGGACAATACAAAATGCGCCCATCATCGCCGTAATTGCTCCCAATGCTTTCATCCCCCAACCCTGCCAACGCAATGCAGCGATTGCGCCCAAGGGTAAGGCGGGCATTAGATAACCTGCAAATAAATTGGGATTGCCAAGAAAACTATAAACACGGGTGATTCCTGCGGACTCTGAGGTAGGGTCTGTCCATGTAGCAAGTTCGGGTGCGCCAAGATACCATTGCTGCACACCGTAGGCACTGGCGATGAGGACGGAAACGAGGTATGCACTCACCAAGATCGACCGCCAACCCAAACGCATAACTCGACTCATCGACACAAACGCCAACATATAAATAGTTAGCTTTACCATGCCATCGAGGGCGGCTGTACGCACAGGTGAAATTAAGGTAGCCAGTAAGGCAATCGCCCAGTAACCAATTAGAGGTAAATGAATCGCTGTCCAAATCGGTGTTGATTGATCTTCTTGGCGATCGCTAAGCCACAGCATCAGCCATGCGATCGCCACGGCTGCGCCAATCACACCAGTTTGAGCATTTTCTAAAAAGGGCAAACTAGCAATGAGGACAACCAATAAAACGCCCAGAAATCTTGTACTAACCAAGCAACTACCTTCGCGCCAAGCCTGTAATGGGCTAATTAGTTGCAAAAATTTATGGTAGAAATTGACAAATGGTAGTTTGAGCTTGGAATTCATAGATAGAACTGGGGTTTTTAAGGATTTGGTCTAAGCAGTTCAGCATAGTTAACAACCAGAGCTTGTGTCGCCCGCTACGCGGGCGACACAAGCTTCTGGATTTTCAGTTTACTCATACTAAACTGCTTAACAGACCTCGCATCTTGTATCTTAGAAGAAAATCATAGCCAGTAACTATTTTTGAAAGCAATGACGGACAAACTTGATTCCGCATCAGCCTATAACCAGCGTGGCATGGAACTTGCTGAGCAAGAAGATTTTGCAGGTGCGATCGCAAATTATACAGAAGCGATTGCTCTTGATCCTAATTACGCCGAAGCCTATTACAACCGTGCCTATGATCGCTCTGAGCTAGAGGACTATGCAGGTGCAATCAATGACTATGACAAAGTGATTGAACTTGCCCCCGACGCTTCTCCTGCCTATTTTAATCGTGGTTTAGCCAAGGCAAAACTGGGAGATGCTGAGGGCGCAAATGCTGACTGTGAATATGCCAAGAGGTTAGGGCTATAAGATTAGAGTCGGTGCGTTGCATCGACTCTAATCTTTTTTGGGTATGATCGCTCTGAGCTAGAGGACTATGCAGGTGCAATCAACGACTATGACAAAGTGATTGAACTTGCCCCCGACGCTTCTCCTGCCTATTTTAATCGTGGTTTAGCCAAGGCAAAACTGGGAGATGCTGAGAGCGCAAATGCTGACTGTGAATATGCCAAGAGGTTAGGGCTATAAGATTAGAGTCGGTGCATTGCATCGACTCTAATCTTTTTTGGGTTTGATCAACGTAACATTTAGTTACAATAGGTTACTGACCAATTGCCCAAGCGCCACCAAACTTTTATGACCCGTGACCTGCGATCCTTTCTCAAGCTGCTCGAAGAACGCAAACAACTCCATCGCGTCAAAGCCCAAGTTGATTCTGAATTAGAAATTGCCGAGATTAGCAATCGCCTTTTGCAATCGGCAGGGCCAGCGTTACTATTTGAGAATGTCAAGGGCTATAACACACCCGTTGCCGTAAATTTGCTTGGCACGGTTGAGCGGGTCTGCTGGGCAATGGGGATGAAGGAACAGTCAGAATTAGAGGTGCTGGGTACAAAATTGGGCAAACTACAAAGCCCTAAACCTCCGAAGAAAATTTCACAGGCGATCGAGTTTGGCAAGATTCTCTTTGATGTCGTCAAGTCACGTCCCCAAAAGATTCTCTTTGGCAATGCTCCTTGTCAGGAAGTAATTTTGCAAGGTGATGATGTCGATCTTGATCAGATTCCGATTCTCAAACCCTATCCCAAGGATGGTGGCAGGGCGGTCACACTTGCGCTCGTAATTACCAAAGATGTCGAGAATGGTATTCCTAACGTTGGTGTGTACCGTTTGCAGCAGCAATCAAAAAACACGATGACGGTTCAATGGCTATCGGTGCGAGGTGGCGCAAGACATTTACGCAAGGCAACTGAGGCAGGCAAGAAACTAGAAATTGCGATCGCAATCGGCGTTGATCCAGTGCTAATCATGGCGGCGGCAACTCCGATTCCCGTCGATTTATCGGAATGGATTTTTGCAGGTCTCTATGGTAATGAAGGCGTACAACTGACCAAATGCAAAACCCTTGATTTGGAAGTTCCTGCCTGTGCGGAATATGTTTTGGAAGGAACGATTACTCCCCATGAGGTCGGTACTGATGGTCCTTTTGGCGACCATATGGGCTATTACGGAGGCATTAATGACCAAGCGCCGTTAATCCGTTTCCATTGCATGACTCACCGCAAAGATCCAATTTATCTGACTACCTTTAGCGGCTTACCTCCCAAAGAAGAAGCAATGATGGCAATTGCCTTAAATCGAATCTATACACCGATTCTGCGGCAACAGGTTTCCGAGATTACCGACTTCTTTTTACCAATGGAAGCGCTGTCCTATAAAGCAGCAATTATTTCCATTAAGAAAGCCTATCCCGGACAAGCCCGCCGCGCTGCCCTCGCCTTTTGGAGCGCTCTACCGCAATTTACCTACACCAAGTTTGTGATTGTGGTTGACCATACAATCAATATTCGCGACCCACGCATGGTTGTATGGGCGCTCAGTTCTAAGGTTGACCCCACTCGCGATGTCTTTATCCTGCCCGACAATCCCTTTGACTCCCTCGATTTTGCCTGTGAAAAGGAAGGTCTGGGCGGCAGAATGGGTATTGATGCGACAACAAAAATCTATCCTGAAACCGATCGCGATTGGGGAGATCCCTTAGAGAGTGATCCAGAGGTGGCGGATAAGGTAACTCGTCGCTGGGCGGAGTATGGTTTGGCAGATATTAAACTAGATGGAGCCGATCCTAATTTATTTGGTTACGACATTCGCTAAATTAAAGAGAAGAGAGTTGTGGCGCAACTCTCTTCTCTTTTTGATTTACAGATTTGCGATCGCACTCCTAAATTTATCCGATAATCAGCTATCTAGATATGCTTTAATTATAAATACTTTAGGTTTATTTCAGTGCTATGACCCTTGATGCGATCGAGTTTGCGGAGAATCCAGAGCCACGTTGCCCTTGTGTGTTGCTTTTAGACACTTCTGGATCGATGAGTGGGGAAAAAATTGCCGCCTTAAATGCAGGGTTACAAACTTTTCGAGATGACTTGTTGCAGGATAATTTGGCGAGTAAACGGGTGGAAGTGGCAGTCGTGGCTTTTGATACGACGGTGCGCGTGGAGCATGAATTTGCTACGGCTGAACATTTCCATACGCCAACTTTAACGGCACAGGGTTTGACCTATACGGCTGCGGGTATTAATAAAGCTCTTGATTTGTTGCAAGCACGTAAGCGCGAGTATAAGGATAATGGAATTACTTACTATCGTCCTTGGGTGTTTTTGATTACCGATGGTGCGCCCTATGGGGAAGATGCCTATGTATTGAGTCAGGCGGCGCAACGGGTGAAGGAAGAGGAGACAAATAAACGGGTTGCCTTTTTTGCGGTGGGTGTGGAAGGTACAGATATGAATCAGTTGCAAACGATGTCTGTGCGATCGCCGATTAAACTGAAGGGATTAAGTTTCCGCGAGATGTTTGTGTGGCTATCGGCAAGTATGCAGAGAGTTTCCCATTCTAAGCCTGATGAACAAGTTCCTTTAGCACCTCCTACAGATTGGATGTCAGTTTGATGAATATTGATGATTCTTGTAAATCAGAAAGTGCCGATCAATGGTCAGTGGTAGCAGTTTCTCTTGAGGGAACTAGTCATCAAAAGCGTGATTTGCCCTGTCAGGATGCTCATTTTTGGCAAGTGGTAGGCGATCGGATTTTAGTGGCGGGTGTTGCAGATGGAGCAGGATCAGTCTCGCTCTCAGATGTGGGATCTTTGCTGGCGGTACAGACTGCGGTAAAGGGAATTGCTTCTAAAATAGCCGAGTCATCACTTCCTGATAGTGATGAAGGATGGAAAGTGCTGCTTAATAGTGGCTTAGAAGATGCTTTAGTAGCTATTCAAACGGAAGCGGAATCACGTCAAGTGAATGTGCGTGAGCTATCAACGACATTGTTAATCGTAGTAGCAACTCCTGAGATTGTAGCGGCGATTCAGGTGGGAGATGGAGCGATTGTGGTTGCGAATCAAAAGGGAACGGCGATCGCTTTAACTAGTCCTCCCATTGAGGAATCTCTAGATTTAGCCACGTTTATAACTTCAGCTAATGGCATTGATTCGGCTCAAATTTGTTTGTGGGAAGGGGAACCTGCTCAGTTAGCGATGTTTTCCGATGGGTTGCAAATGCTTGCTTTGCAAATGCCTCAAGGTGTGGCTCATGCGCCATTTTTTGCACCGCTATTTAAGTTCATTGCGGAAGCAAAGGATTTGGATGTGGCACATCAGGAGTTAACAGGATTTTTGCGATCGCCGAGAGTTTGCGATCGCACAGATGATGATTTAACTTTGCTGTTGGCTTCATTGGCTTAGAGTGATTATACTCAAGCACTTGTACTAAAATATTCACAATGATTGAGGTTACTCTCATGCTGTTACAAGAACTCAAAGAACAGTCTTATAAATTATCGCCAAGCGATCGCCTTGAATTAATTAGTGCGATCGCTCAATCTTTGCAAAAATCACGCGAGATGGTTGATGTTGACCCTAAAATAATTCAAAATCAACGTCCTGCTTTTGGTGTCATGAAAGGCAGTGGTGAAATTTTGGGAGATATAGTTGCTCCAGCATTACCTGAAAGCGCTTGGGAAGTGCTGCAATGAAACTTTTACTCGATACTCATATTTGGCTATGGTATTTACTCGCAGATAATCGCCTATCTGGTGAACTACAATCACTGATTGCAAACCCAACCACTGAGCTTTGGTTAAGTCCGATTAGTATTTGGGAGACGGTCATTCTCGCTGAGAAAAGGCGAATATCTTTACAACCTAATACGAATGAATGGATCAACTTGTCACTTCAGAAATTAGAAACCCGTGAAGCTGTGCTAAATCATGAAATTGCGATTTTGAGTCGTGAAATTGCATTGCCTCATCAAGATCCTGCAGATCGATTTATTGCGGCTACGGCTATTTTCTACAAGCTCACGTTGGCGACTGTGGATCAAAATCTGACAGGGTTTTCTTGGTTACAAGCCATTAGCTAGAAGCGCAGTATCACATGGATAAAAGTTACATTTTCTTAAAATCTCCCATTGGATCGGGTGGTGAGGCGAATATTTATACAGTGCGGATTAGACCTGATCTGGTAGCGAAGGTTTATCATCAGCCGCATGGGGACTATGCGCGAAAGTTGTCGTTTATGGTGGCAAATCCGCCTGTCGATCCTTTGGCAAGTTCGGGAAGGGTTTCTATTGCTTGGGCGACTGAGTTGGTAACGGATTTGGATCGGGTGGTGGGCTTTTTGATGCCCAAACTGGATACGAGCAAGGCAAAGCCAATTTTTCAATATTACAATCCTTCCACTCGACGTAAGGAAAGTCCTAGATTTAGCTATATTTCTTTGATGCGAACTGCGAGAAATTTGGCACGGGCGGTGCGATCGGTGCATTCACGGGGCTATGTGATTGGGGATGTGAATGAGTCGAATGTGTTGGTTGCCGATGATGCGATCGTGACTTTGGTGGATACGGATTCGTTTCAGGTGAATGATGGAAATACGGTTTATCGCTGTACGGTGGGTAAGCCTGAGTATACGCCGCCTGAGTTACAGGGCATGAGTTTTCGGGATGTGGATCGCTCGGTGAAGCATGATTTGTTTGGGTTGGGGGTGTTGATTTATCAGTTGTTGATGGAGGGGACGCATCCTTTTGGTGGAGTGTTTACGGGGCAGGGTGAAGCGCCTGAGCTAAAGGAGCGGATTAAGGCGGGACATTTCCCTCATGGTCGGTCTGGGATTCCTTATAAGCCGATGCCTTTGGCTCCTTCTTTTCAGATGTTACCTGTGGCTTTGCAGGAGCTTTTTCTGCTTTGTTTTGAGGAGGGACATAGCAATCCTGCGGCACGTCCTACGGCGGAGGTTTGGAGTAAGGCGTTGGGTGAGGCTGAGGATGGTTTGGTGAGATGTGGGGTAAATGGTCAGCATTTTTACAGTGGACATTTGGGTGTTTGTCCTTGGTGTGAGAGGGCTGTGAAGTTAGGCGGACGCGATCCGTTTCCTGCGTTGGGTGCGATTAGTTCGGGGCAACATCTGAAACCTGCGGCGATCGGTAAAGGACTGAGCAAATCAACATTACAAGCAAAATTTAACTCACTACCCACTACTACGAATTCAGTTTCAGTGGTATCCCATTGGAAGAGTTTAATTATATATCAGAAAAAATTGGCTATCATAGCTATAGCAGCCATCGTACTTATTTTCATTGTTCTTTTTTCACAGCCTCAAATTGTCAAAACTATCCAAGGTTTTCAATCTGTGAAAACTCTAGAAGATCATAAAGGTTCTGTCAATAGTGTTGTCTTTAATCCAAACTACGCAATCATGGCTTCTGCAAGTGATGATAAAACCATCAATTTGTACTCTATAGATAGCAAAGAGCGACTCCAAATTGTAGGTTTCCCATGGCATGATGCTCCTGTCACTAGTGTTGCCTTTAGTCCTGATGGAGAGATCTTCGCCTCCGCGAGTAGGGATGGAACTATCCAATTGGGATATCAGTATGGCAAAGGAATAACCCTCACAGGACATGGTAATCCTGTCACTAGCATTGCCTTTAGTCCTGATGGACAGACTATCGCTTCCACAAGTACCGATCAAACCATCAAATTATGGTCTTTAGGTGGCAAGGAACTGCAAACTCTGAAAGGACATGGTGATGCTGTCACTAGCGTTGCCTTTAGTCCTGATGGACAGATCATCGCCTCTGCCAGTCTGGATCGCATCATTAAATTGTGGTCTTTAAGTGGCAAAGAACTGCAAACTCTGAAAGGACATGGTGATGCTGTCACTAGCGTTGCCTTTAGTCCTGATGGAAAAACTATCGCTTCTGCCAGTCTGGATCGCACCATTAAATTGTGGTCTTTAAGTGGCAAAGAACTGCAAACTCTGAAAGGACATGGTGATGCTGTCACTAGCGTTGCCTTTAGTCCTGATGGAAAAACTATCGCTTCTGCCAGTCTGGATCGCACCGTCAAATTGTGGTCTTTAAGTGGCAAAGAACTGCAAACTCTGGAAGGACATGCTGGTTCTGTTCGGAGCGTCGCCTTTAGTCCTGATGGAAAGATTATCGCCTCCGCAAGTGATGATAAAACTATCAAGTTGTGGTCTTTAGATGGCAAATGTTATAGCGTATGGGGATTATGTCAATAGCGTCGCATCGCTACAGGGAGTTAGGACACAACTGGCAGATTATGGAAAGTTGATGGCAAGTAAACCCCAAAACTACTTCCAAAAGTATAGGACAAAATGTTTGGAAATTTTGATAGGGCTAAATGATATAGCCATTGCGTTAGTCTGACTACCGTGTCCACACAAGTTATAAAACCTAACAAAGACAGAAATTAAGTACCCTCTAATACCCAATTCTGGGGGAACAAAAAACATAGAAGTTTTTCAAATTCCTCCAGAGCTTGTGGATTTAGAGGGTTAGAACTTTTTAAACAGGATCTAGTAGCAAATCAGGATCTCAAGGATTAAGGAAGCTTTTGATTTATTCCCTTAAGATCTATTTTTTCAGACCTAAATACTAGCATTCCAGAACTATGTACCAAGTGTGTTTTGCTAACACCTGAGTAAGGAGCGTCATCTACTTCAACTTTTAAGGGTTGAGGTGATGTTATCATGAAATCTCCTTGTGGGTCTAACCATAAGCCACTAATTTGTTCTGATTCAGTCTTACTTTTATCAGTATTATAATAAGTAAAACTATTTGAATCTATCTTTGGAGAGTCAATGTGAAATGGCTCCGATGATGGAAATGCCGCTTGAGAATCTGGCTGATAAATAGTCTCATCTTCAATAGAGCTTATATCTCCAAATTTATCTAAACTAATTTTTGTAACGTTCGTTTTTAGTATTAGTTTTCCATTCCATTGAGATACAATACTATTTAAGTCATTTATTTTGGAATTATTCAACGTAAATAAAGTCATAAGTTTCTCTATTCTATTAGTGTTTGATTTTATGTTTATGTTTGAAAGTAATTGTAGATCAGGGTAACTATTAACAAAACACTCTTGGGGGAGATTTACAATAAAAGCAAACCTTGTATGGTATTTTAATGAGATGTAACGCGCCTCATCTCTTTGCTAAAGCAGTTAATTAACTAAGTATGCTTCTTATGCGATGGACAAATCTGATTTTCAGCGTCCCACCATAGCAAATCCATCCCCCCCTCATCAATCTTGTCCCAAACCCTTCCCTTAACCGTTAAACTCAAAGAAGTAAGCTCATCTAAACTGCTCCGAAAAAATCTCAAGCAAACGCTCCTGCGCCTCCTTAATTAACTTATCCACCGAAACATTGTGATTTTGTTTCTTCGCATCCAGCAATATCTCCCGCCAAGTCATCGTCTCAAAACTTGCCAGCTTCTCTCTAATCGCATTAACTCCAGACACCTTATTACTCGACTTCTTGCCAAAAGCGATCACCCAACATTCGTTCTAAATCCGATGAAAATTGCCACGAATCAGGGAACTCTACTTTTGAATATTCATCCCTGACAGTTTTAAGCGCAATATTCCAAGCAGAACTAAAACTAACGTTCCATCTTGTCTTTAAACTCGGTACTTCCACTAATAACGCCTCTAACTTTTTACGTTGGTTGCGAATGGTTCTTTCCCATCCGTTGTAATCATTGGGTAAAGACACATAAATTCGCTTGAGTAAATGCTCTAACAAAGTGATTAAGCGATTTAGCAACTCTTTTTTTTGCGAAACTCCCCTCAACGGGAATATGACAAGCATTTGTACAAAGCTCGACATTTGATTGAAAACTTTTTCGCTAAAATTAAGCAGTTTCGAGCAATTGCTACTCGTTACGATAAACGGGCAACGAATTTTCTGGGGGCTATTTATCTCACTGCTTCCGTTATCTGGCTTAATTGATGACACGCCCTAGCCTTGTTAGAAGAACTGGGGCAAGATATCGCACTCGATCAAGGTGATCAACTCTCCACAAGAGAAGAGCGCATCATTGCAGGCTTTGAGGAAGATACACTTACCATAAAAGGAAGAACCTCACTGCGTGAGGTTCTTTCTTTATTTAGAATCCCATTACCTTCGCAACGCTAGTAATGTCAGGGGAAACTCCTTTGTGCAGTTTTTCATCGCCAGCACAGGCGATTGCCGTATCAGGATCTTTAATGCCATTACCAGTTAACACACAAACAATTGTTGCTCCTGAAGGGATTTGATCGCTGACCTTTAATAAGCCAGCCACCGAAGCCGCACTCGCAGGTTCACAGAAAACACCTTCTTCACTTGCTAAAAACTTGTAGGCTGATAAGATTTCGACATCAGTAACACTGTTGAACTCGCCACCGCTTTCTTCACGGACTTTGAGCGCCTTTGCCCAGTTCGCAGGATTACCAATTCTAATTGCCGTGGCAATTGTTTCAGGCTTTTCAAAAACTTGCCCTGTCACCAAAGGTGCTGAACCTGCTGCTTGGAAACCCATCATCCGAGGCAGTTTTGTTGATTTGCCAGAAGCATAGTATTGCGAAAAGCCCATCCAGTAAGCGGTGATATTACCTGCATTACCCATGGGAATGCAGAGCCAGTCTGGGGCATCGCCGATTGCTTCAACCAACTCAAAAGCAGCCGTCTTTTGACCTTCAAGGCGATAGGGATTGACGGAGTTAACTAACGTGATGGGAAACTTTTCAGACATTTCCCTCACAATTTCTAGGGCTTGGTCAAAGTTACCATCGATCGCAATTACTTCAGCGCCATAGATTAACGCTTGACTCAATTTACCTAATGCAATTTTGCCATCAGGAATTAGAACAAAAGCTTTTAACCCACCACGTTTGGCATAGGCGGCTGCTGCTGCTGAGGTGTTACCTGTGCTAGCACAAATTACAGCATGAGATCCTGCTTCCTTTGCCTTAGAGATCGCCATGGTCATACCGCGATCTTTAAAGCTGCCTGTGGGGTTGAGTCCGTCATATTTGAGCAAGACTTTGATATTCCGACCAAGCTTTTCACTGAGGGCAAGGGCGGGAATTAGCGGCGTATTGCCTTCATGCAAAGTTACGATCGGGGTCTGGTCTGTAACTGGCAAATAATCCGCATAGCGACATATCAGTCCGGGCCAACCATTGGGAACTGTAGAGGCAGGGTAAAGATCGAGACGGGTATCAATCACGCTTTCTTCTATCTATGTAAATACTTAATTAAAATGTCAAACCTAGTTTAGCCTGATACCAATTTTAAATAGCAATCTAGAAATTTGCTAAATGATTTAAAATTTTGGGAAATTTTTCGGTAATGGCAAACAAGTATAAGCTTATATATTACTTTACAGTGCAAAGCACAGTGATAAAAACTAGACAAGATTCTGCATGATTACGGATTTTTTGCTGTAAGTAGAGGTCTAGCTAGTTAGAACTTGTATTCTACTTTTTCATGTTCTATTACAAACATATTGGAATAGAGATAGGCGATGCTTTCTTGTCCTTGCTGTGTTAGCGAGAGATAGTACAAAGCATCTTTGACGTATGGGTATACGTTTGTCCAATAAAATTTGGGATAATTGCGGCGTAAGTCTCCGGGGTTCGCATAGCCAAGAGCTTTATTGATGCCAGTTTCTTCAAATTCATAAAATAGCGCACTAATTTTTTTGAGATAGCGCGGATCACTAAGCTGACCAATTAAATCTGCGGAGCGGACTAGTCCTGCAAAATTCGTTGTATCTTGATGGTCTCCTGTTTTGGGAACAGGAAATCTGGTTAATTCAATATTGCGACATATAGCTTCGGCATTAATCAAGGCATGGTTGGCAAAGCGCTGATTGACAAATAATTTAGCTCGATCAACATGATAGGGAGTCAAAGCTGCATCAGACGCGCCGATGGGCAACTCTACCATGGCATCACCAATGCCTGTGGCAAACTTATTATTCTTGTCTTGAAGGCAGACCCCCTTGACATAGCCAATGTCATGACACACTAACGAAATAATAAAATGCAACCAATCTTCGGCGGCAATCCGACCTTCACGGATATGTTTACCGCGTAAGATTTCTTGCCCCACCAAGGTTACTAAAATCGTATGCTCGACGTTGTGGTAGAGGGCATCGCTGTTGGCAATATTTTCTAGAGCCATGTTGCCAGCCCAGCCAATGATCTCTTCATAGTCATGTTGAGATCCGCCATAGGTGCGGCGATATCCTTGTTTGAGTTGGTCAACAAAGTTATCAATCAGTAGCTCAGTTGCGTTAAACATATATCAGCATGTAACTATCTACCTTAAATAATAAGCCGAAGTAGCTGGGCATAATTAAAAAACATAAAACCTATGGCGCACGCTGCCCGTGTGCGCCACAGGTTTTAATTTTGATTTTATGCGATCGCAAATAAATTTCCTAAAAAACACAAGACTCACAGATGAAACTTTAGCGCAAAAAATTGTGCTATTAGCTGATTTTGTTTGTATAGCAAGGCAAGAGTTAGTTGGTATAAATCAAAACCCCAGAAGACGATTGGCGGCGAGGAGCGCCGCCAATCGTCTTCTGGTTTTATGTCTTAAGCAAAATTTTTTTTGCTATAAGATTAGACAACTTTTCGAAGTTGAAAAAATATTGATTTAAAATATTGATCTGCATCTATATAAACCTTGACTAGAGCTTTAAACAGCTTAGTTGTTTAACACTATCAAGTTTTTTTGCGCTCAGTTAATCCCCATTCGATTGTGATAGTTTAGGTGTCTAAATCTAATATTTTTAAGTTAAGCTAAAAAGTAATATATGAGCAATATAGTTAGGGTAATATGACTATGTTTATAAAATCTTAACTCTCAAAAAATCAAATATGATTAAACACTTCGCTGGTCGCTTGCTATTGCCTGTATCCATTGCCTTGGCAGTAGCCTCATGCCAGCAGCCTAGTGCTACAACAACTTCTTCGCCGTCAGTTTCAGCTTCAGCTCCAGCCACAACAACGACAACAACCACCACTACTACTACCGCTAGCCCCACTGCGTCAGCATCTCCTTCTGCATCTCCTGAAGCATCTGCTGCAATAAAAGAAGGTGATACGACTGCATCTGCTGCATCTGCTTCAGAAAAAACCAAGGCTATTGAGTCTGTAGTGAAAGAAAATGCTGAATACAAGGAAATGTATGAGGCAACTAAAGGTATTGAGTACATTGCTTTAGTTGAGACTGAATCTTGCAAAGCTTTAGACTCAGGTGTTCCCCTTGATACTTTAGTTGAAACTCTTGAAAAGGAATTTGACAAACAGGGTGATAGCATTCCTGCTGACAAACTCACCAAGTTGAAAGAGTACACAGGTTTTGTGCTTGGTGCTAGTGTGGTTATTTCCTGCCCACAACACAAGGACAAGATTAAGTCTTAATCTTCCTTGTAAAAGATTTGCAAAAGATTTGTAAAAGACAAATTTGTAAAACCAAAAAGAGAGTCGGGGCAGAATCCTCGACTCTCTTTTTTTATCATTATTGAAGTATATGAAATCTGGTTACACACTTCCTATATTTGCGATCGCAGCCGCTAAAGCCGCTATTCTTACCATTCAAAGACAAAGCACTAAGGTAGTCAAACTTGATCTATTAGAGTCTGGGATTGGCGAAGTCGATATTTCGCAAAGTGCAATTATTGACGAAAATACTGCCCTTGCGATCGCAATTAGTGAACCCGGAGACAATCTAGATTTGACCGCAGGTACACCTGTATGGGCATGGGTCAGACTAGAACGGGGCGACTTGAGTGATGAGCAGATTATTTTAGAAGCAGGAGAAGGTTTAGGCAGAACTGCTAGTGGTGAGCCTGCAATCTATAAACTAGCGCGACATTTAGCAACCGTGAATCTTTTGCCATTGTTGTCAGAAGAGATTACAGCAAGAATAAGATTTATTTTGCCCGAAGGTCGAGCTTTGGCAAAACGTACTTCTAATGAGGCTTTTGGTATTTTAGAAGGGTTGTCATTACTCGGAACTTCGGCAATCTCTAAACCTTTGTCTGTGGAAGATAAACTTGAAGAATTTCGCCAAGACCTCCGCATTAAGGCAGCTCATAGCCGTGAACTCGCCTTTTACATTGGGGCAAATGGCTATCAAGTTGCCCGCAATTTAGGATTTCAGGATTCCCAGCTAGTCCAAACCGCGAATTGGGTGGGGGCAATGCTAGTGGAAGCAGCACTTTTAGGTGTGACTTCGCTCACACTGGTTGGCTATCATGGCAAATTACTGAAATTAGCTGGGGGAATTTTTAATACTTCTAGTCACTTAGCCGATGCCAGAGTGGACATTTTGGTGAGGGCTGCCGTACATGAGCATTTACCCGTTGAACTAATTCAGGCTATCGAAAACTCTCAAACTGCTGAATCCATCCATAAATTACTAGTGACGCATAACTGCGATCGCAAAATTTTTCAGTACATTGCTCATCAAATTACTCAGAGGGCAATTGCCTATGTGCAGAAGTACAGCGATCGCCAGATTGAAATCAAAACAATTTTGTGCGATCGCTTAGGGCAGTTAGTTGTTTAAGATTAAAAACAGCGCTTTGCGTTGTTTTTAATCTTAGGGTTTTGTAATGCAACCAGTTTATATCGTCGGTGCGGGGCCAGGTGACCCAGAACTAATCACAGTTAAGGGACGAAATTTGCTCGCCAAAGCCGATGTGGTCGTTTATGCTAATTCCCTAATCCCTGACACAATGCTGCAATGTTGTCGCCCCGATGCGGAAATTATTCCTACTGCAAGCAAATCCCTAGAAGAGATTTTAGAAATTATGATCGATAGGGTGCGATCGCAAAAATTAGTAGTCCGTTTGCATGATGGCGATCCTAGTTTGTACGGCGCAATTCAAGAACAAATGATCGCTCTCAGTGAAGCGGAAATTCCCTTTGAGATAATTCCGGGGGTGAGTGCTTTCCAATTAGCTGCGGCTCGTTTACAAGTAGAACTCACTGTTCCTGAATTGGTGCAGACAATCATTCTCACGCGCATTAGTGGGCGCACCCAAGTTCCAGAAAGCGAAGAGTTATCAAGTCTTGCGTCTCATCAAGCTTCTCTATGCCTCTATCTCAGCGCTCATCATGTTGAGAATGCTCAAGCTAAGTTAATGGAACATTATCCATCGGATACGACAGTGGCAATTTGTTATCGCTTAGGTTGGGAAGATGAAAAGATTTTGACAGTTCCCCTCGCAGATATGGCATCTACCACCATCAAAGAGAACTTAACCAGAACGACGCTATTTGTGATTAGTCCTGCCTTAAAGCATGTAAAGAGTGATAAATTGCGATCGCAGTTATACAGCTCCCACTACAATCGACTTTTTCGTTAACCACAAATTATTGCCACAAAAAAAGAGAGGTCGCAATGCGACCTCTCTTTTTTAGAAATCTTTAGCTTGCTGAGCCAAGACCAACATAGGAACCATAAAAGAAAAGACCAACAACAACTAGTACGCCAGTCCCAGCAACTGTTGCTACTAACCAAAGTGGAATACGTCCGTTTTGAAGCATGAATTAAACCTCCAGATAAAAATAGTTTTATGAAACGAGTTGCTAGTTAGACTAGCTCAATCGAAATTTAGTTGAAGAAATAGCTGGAAAAAAGTAGAACGGTTACAAAAATTAAAAGTAGCCCCAAGAAGAGGGAAGTACGGTTCAACTCTACGGGTTGGCTATTAGGATTTTTAGGAGCCATAGTTAAGGATTCTTATTTTGGTTTTGACTTTGTGTTTATGCAAGATTTAGATCTGAAATCTCAGTATTAGTAGTTCAAACTAGCGGCTAATGAATTGCATTGCGGCGATCGCACCGATGAAAAATACGGTAGGTACGCCCAAACCGTGTACTGCTAGCCAACGGAAAGTAAAAACAGGATATTGAATGGGTTGATTAGGATTGTTGCTTGCCATAGTTATTTAGGTAGTGAATGCGTTAGATTGTGGGCGTTAACTTAGATTTATTAATTTCAAGTCAAAAATTAGGGCTTAGAAATTAACAAAGTTAAAAGTCCTATTTTCCAGATTGGATATCTTTGGAAGGATTGTAGCGATCAGTTACAAGAGGGGCAGACTGACGATCTTGACTGTAGTATTCGTTGGGGCGTGGTGTGCCAAATACGTCATAAGCCAAGCCTGTGCTGACAAATAGCCAACCTGCCAAAAACAATGCAGGAATGGTGAGGCTATGAATTAGCCAGTAACGAACGCTAGTAATAATGTCGGAAAATGGGCGTTCTCCAGTAGTACCTGCCATAAGAGTCCTCTAAATGTACGATGTTTAAAATCTTTATCTTAAATAATAATTTACTATTGTACCTACTTGCGATCGCAGAGCTAAAACAATACACTACCCGTGAAAGAATTTCATATATAAGTCATTATTGTTGATTAGTCCCGTTACCGTCCTCCCAGAAATTATCGCTCTAGCTAGCTATTATCTCTATCTATATGCCAGCCAAAGACATCTACCATGACGCTGTAAAAAATGCACTTATCAAAGACAATTGGAAAGTCACCCATGATCCTTTGCGAATTCGCTTAGCCAGAGGTAAAAATTTATTTGTTGACTTAGGTGCAGAAAGGCTACTAGCCGCAGAGCGAGGGACAGAGAAAATAGCAGTTGAGGTAAAAAGTTTTACTCGTCCTTCCGAGATGAAAGATCTTGAAGAAGCCGTTGGACAGTTTGTTTTGTATGCTCATTTATTAATGCGTTATTATCCTGAATATAAGTTATTTTTAGCGGTCACCGAAAACGTTTGCAAAGCAGTTTTTGAGGAAGAGGCTGGTCATACATTAATCGAGGATGGCATTATTCGATTATTTAGCTTTGATCCTAATCAAGAGGAGATTGTACGATGGATTCCTTAACCCATGAATATCGACAAATTATTGCAAAAATTCTCCAAGACTATGCAAAATTTCTCGACACTGATCGCCAAGTTCAAGTTGAATTAATATTAGATGAAAAACGCGATCGCTATTTGCTAGTTGAGACAGGATGGCAAAATGGTTATCGCATTTATGGAACGCTATTACATATTGATCTAATTAATGGAAAGCTCTGGATTCAACATGACGGAACAGAAGAGGGAATTGCCGATGAATTAGTGGCGGCAGGAATACCCAAAAAGCAGATTGTCTTAGCATTCAAACCACCAGAAGTTCGACAATATACAGAGTTTGCGATTTTCTAGATCATTTAAATCGCCTAATAATTATATTTATTTAACAACTTTAGATTTTATTTATCTATCATTTTATCTATAAACTTATCAAAATTTTTGATCGGCTTTAAGTACGACTTTATAATTTATGACTGCATTTGTTTTATCTGCTTTTGATAATATTCCCTTATTTCTATCGTAAGGACGTTTGTCTTCTCCAGAAAATATAAATTCAGACAGCCCATCATTGGGATAAATTCCATATTTAGC
>NZ_JACJQB010000030.1 GCF_014696385.1 Pseudanabaena mucicola FACHB-723 | reverse complement strand
GAGTTGCGGCGCTTCGCGCCGCAACTCTATTTGGGTTTTATGTCTTAACTTACTTGGCTATAGCTATAAATCGCTACAATTTCATCATTCATTTTTCTTGCTGCTACTCGGCTTTTGTCCTTTGTAGCAGCATTTCTTTCTTGTTACCATAGGTAGAATTGAGATACTCAAGAACTCCTCATCATTTCCTCATTTTTTGCTGATAATACAAGTATTGCCACAGAATATTAAGCTAAAAGGTACTGTTGTTTTTTGACAGGAGGGAATTTTGAAAATTTTATTAGTTGAAGATGATTTGTACTCTGCGGCGACACTCTTACAGCTACTTGCAGAATCTCATTACACAATTGATACGGTAGCCGATGCAAAAATGGCTTGGCGATATGTGGAAACCTACAATTATGACTTGATCATTCTTGATGTAATGTTGCCTGATAGTGATGGTATTGGACTATGCACCAAGCTGCGTAATTCTGGATATAGCATTCCTGTGCTGTTACTGACGGCGAAAGATAGTATGAACGATCGCGTGATGGGGTTAGAAGCGGGAGCCGATGACTATGTGGTTAAGCCCTATAACTTTCAGGAATTAGTGGCAAGGATTCGAGCGCTATTACGCCGCTATTATGAAAATAATAATCTCATTCAAGAATTGATTTGGGAAGACTTGCGGCTCGATCTGAAGATGCATACCGTTACTTACAAAGAGAAAATTTTACGCTTAACGCAAAAGGAACATGGACTATTAGAAATATTTCTTAGGCATCCACAACAGATATTTAGTCGTAGTGCTTTGATTGATCAGGTGTGGTCGGCAGGAGAGTTTCCCAGTGATGAAGCAGTGACTACCCATATTAAGGGATTGCGGCAAAAACTGAAGGCGGCGGGACTACCAATAGATCCTATTGAGACTTTGTACGGATTGGGCTATCGGCTCAAACCTGCACCTGTATCGGTATCTGCACCTGTGCAACTTAAGGCGGTAAGTTCTTTGCCTAAAGAGTCTGTAGTTGAGAACCTATCACCTCTAGATAATGGGCGAGTACAGGAAGTTATTGCGATTATGTCTAAGAAATTAATTGCGGGTTTACCAGAGACGATCGCCATGTTTCGACGAGTAGCGATCGCTTTGGAGAAGAATAAATTGGGTGCGAATCTACGTTATGAAGGATATATGCAAGCACATCGACTGATTGGCTCATTAGGTTCCTTGGGGTTTCCTGAAGAATCGGCGATCGCCCGCCAGATTGAGGAGATGCTAAATAGTGAGTTCCCTTTAGTTAGTTCTAACGCGGAGTTGCTAGGACAATTAATTACAAAGCTTGAACAGATTACCCTAAAATCATCGCCGACAGTTCTTCCTGAGCTTCCATCCCATCATTCCCATTCACCATTACCTCTGTTACTAATTGTCGATGATAATGTTTTGTTGACACAGAAGATTTTGCTAGAAGCGGAAACTTTGGGAATGCGGGTGCAAACGGCGTTGGATCTGACAACTGCTAGAGAGAAAATTGAGAGGGAAGTTCCTGATGTGATTTTGCTAGATATCGCCCTTCCTAACTCTAGTCAGGAGGGGCTGATGTTTTTGGACGAATTGGCTCAGAGAGAGACGCAAATTCCAACGGTGATGATGACGGCAGCGAGTGGATTGAACGATCGCATAATGGTGGCGCGTAAGGGTATTTGCTCATTTATTGAAAAACCCGCTTCGACGGAAGAAATTCTGAATACGGTGTCGCAGGTTTTGTATCAACACGGTAGCGATCGCTCTAAGGTGATGATTGTCGATGACGATCCGACTTTGCTCAAAACCCTGCGACGATCACTGGAAAGTCGAGAAATCGAAGTCATTACTTTACAGAACCCCAAACAGTTTTGGCAGGTATTAGAATCTACCACTCCCGATCTCTTAATTTTGGATTTGATCATGCCAGATTATAGCGGTGTTGATTTATGTCAAGCCGTGCGAACGTCTTCTCTCTGGCATGATTTACCGATTGTGTTTTTATCGGCTCATAGCGATCGCGAAACAATTAGGCAATTATTTGTTGCGGGTGCTGATGATTATCTGAGTAAACCAGTCGCGGAAAGTGATTTATATACCCGTATTGTCAGCCGTTTAGATCGCAGTCGCTTATCGAGACAGACTGCTGATTTTGATGGTTTGACAGGGGTTTATACCCACCGTCGCGGCATTCAAGTTTTGACACAGCTTTTGCGGATGGCGGCACGCAATCAACAGACTCTCAGTTTAGCGATTTTGGATTTGGATTTATTCAAACAAGTGAACGATCGCTATGGGCATATTATGGGCGATGCGGTGTTGAAGCAATTTGGTAACCTCTTGCGTCAAAATTTTCGCAATGAAGATGTAACAATGCGTTGGGGCGGTGAGGAGTTTGTGGTGGGGTTGTATGGGGCTAACCTTCAACAAAGTATCGAACGCTTAAATATTTTGTTGGCAACATGGCGCAAAGAAAGATTCACCACGGTGAGAGGTGAGTCTTTTGGAATTACTTTTAGTGCGGGTGTGGTGGAATATCCCCATAAAGGCACAACTCTAGAGGTTTTATATCGCAATATGGATGCAGCATTGTATCAGGCGAAGGCGGCAGGAAGAGATCAGATTGTTGCCGCAAGTGATTGGTTGCAGTCGGCTTGATTTCCTCAGACTTTCCTCATTTTTAACTGTTATTTATTGAAAAGCAATTGGGACTGAATCTCAGGCATTAACTACATTTTATAAAGAATTTGTAACATGAGAATATTTGAGCAATTTTATGAATGTCCTGTTACTGGTCAAAACTCAGCAATCTGGCAGCTAAAATGCCATTTACGGATTATTCATCGGCAATTCGGACAACAAGTTGTAATCGTCTCTGTGCAGAACTGCGAGATTGGTTGGTTTATTCCTTCCCAACTCGAACAACTTGCCACACACATAGTTAGGGTGTTTCAGCTTGACCCTGAGCGCTTGCTTTGGATCGAGCGTGACCCCCATTACGCTAACCGTCCCATTAATACAGAATATAGTGAAGTTTCGTTTGATTGGCATCAGGGGGTTGCTACTAATGCTAAATGGAAGGCGATCGAGAATGAATCAGTAGAATTTCTCAGCTACAAAGAATTTATTTGGAATCGCGATTATTTCAGTCATGCTTTCGTTGTAAGCGCTTAACCAATCTTGCATCGCATTACTGACCAAGTTTTAATCCTGAACATTTATCACCCAAATTCCTACATTAACTATGTATTCGTGTGATCCACTCATGTCCAAACCCTTCGTTAAATTAACATTGATGATTGCTGTGGAAGAGGTTGATAGTTTCCTTAACGATTATCCCAATTGCTTGCACCCAGAATATTCCATGATACCTGAATGTCAAATCAAAATGACTAATACTGAACTGCGACAGCGATCGCTAGAGCATATTACCCGTCACATCCCCAAGCGCTATGAGATAATTGACTGTGCGAGGGAAAATCCTGAAAAGCCGAAAATGCCCTACAGTGTTGTAGAGCAAGGAATACATATTAAAGCTCTAGTTAAAGATGGTATTTTTCAAATTTTGCCATAGGTAGCCTAGCGTAGTTAAAATACAAAACCAGATCTTGTGACGCCCACTACGCGCACGGCATAAGATCTGGTTTTAAGCTTATTTATGCTGCACTACTTAGTATGCTCGGCAGACTCCCCACTTTAGAAAACATACTAGATTGGTAATGGATAATTTTTTGAGACAGGTCGATCATGATTTTTACGAATTTGAAGCGATTAATCTGACTAATTGCGATCGCGAACCAATTCATATTCCTAGTTTGATTCAGCCCCATGGGCTATTGATCGTGCTTACCGAGCCAGATTTGCGGATTGCTCAGGTGAGTGCCAATTCCCTTGATATTTTAGGAATTGCGATCGATGACTTACTTGATCGCCCCTTAGCAGAATTTACAGGGAAAGAACTGATTAAATCGATTCGAGCTTGTCTCAATCACCATTTTGAATATCCCAATCCTCTGCGTGTTAATTTTTATGGATTGGCGGAGAGCTTACCTAGTGCTTTTAATGGCATTGTCCATCGCGCCCCCACAGGTGAAATTGTGCTGGAACTGGAACCTTGGGACGCATCGGTGAGCAGTGATTTTTTTCATTTTTATTACCAAATTAAACAGACTCTTACTAAAATCCAGACAGTAAAAGACCTCGCGGCATTATGCGAACTAGTGGTGCAGGAAATACAAGCATTAACAGGATTTGATCGCGTGATGATCTACCGCTTCAATGAGCAGGGAGACGGAAGTGTGATTGCAGAAACTAAACAGCCTGACCTAGAGCCATTTTTAGGACTACATTACCCTGACTCAGACATTCCCAAACAGGCAAAACATCTCTACACCCTCAACTGGTTGCGCTTAATTCCCGATGTGAATTATCAACCAGCGGGGCTAGTCAGTCATGGGCAATCTCTAGACAGAAAATCACCTTTGGATATGAGTTATTGTGTTTTGCGATCGGTGTCGCCAATGCATATTGAATATCTGCAAAATATGGGTGTAGCTGCCTCGATGTCTGTCTCTCTGGTTCAAAATCAAAAGCTATGGGGATTGATCGCCTGTCACCATGAGACACCCAAATTTGTACCCTATGAAATTCGTACGATCTGCGAATTTTTGGGACAGTTGATGTCTACGGAATTAGCCAATAAAGAAGCCAATGAGCATCTTGATTACAAAACACGCCTCAAAATCCTTCAAGGTCAGTTTGTAGAACGTTTGACTAAAGCAACGGGATTTGTGGAGGAACTCAATTACGATCATGCCGCTTTGTTAGAGCTGACGAGCGCTCAGGGTGCGGCTATTGTTGATGGCGATCGCCTGATTTTGATTGGCGAAACTCCTGATGCCGCCGCCATACAATCTCTACTGAATTGGTTACAAGATCGTTTTGATCAGGATCTCTTTGTTACCGATGCGTTATCCAGTCTCTATCCTGAAATGATGGAATATCAGGCCACTGCCAGTGGCTTGATGGTAATGGCAATTTCTAAAATCCAGCATCGATATGTTCTGTGGTTTCGTCCAGAACAATTGCAAACCGTTACTTGGGCAGGCGATCGCGATAAACCAACACAAGTTGCTGAAGACGGTAGTATTGTTCTGCTTCCCCGTCAGTCCTTTGCCGCTTGGAAAGAAATCGTGCGCGGTAAGTCTACTCCTTGGTTGCCCTGTGAAGTGGAAAGTGCGACCAAACTGCGGCAGGCGATCGTTGATATTGCCCTGCGACAAGCCCATGAAATCGACATGATTAACGCAGAGCTCGAACGGAGTAATAGTGAACTCGATGCCTTTGCTTACATCGCTTCCCATGATTTAAAAGAACCCTTGCGCGGTATTCATAATTATGCCACTTTTTTATTAGAAGACTATGGCGAAATCCTTAATGGTGATGGGGCAGACAAGCTGCAGACATTGGTAAAACTAACGAAACGGATGGAAGCATTGATCGAATCTTTGCTAAAATTCTCGCGACTAGGTCGTCAGGAGTTGCAGATGGAACCCCTTGATCTCAATCAATTATTAAGAAATGTGATAGAAATATTTGCGATGAATCCGCAATGGCAGAACTGCAAAATTCTCATCCCCCGATTGCTGCCGATGGTATGGGGCGATCGCCTCTTGATCGAAGAGATTTTTATTAATTTGATTAGCAATGCTTTTAAATACAATGAAAATCCTGAAAAATTGGCAGAAATTGACTGGCTTGAGGATCAGTCTAAATCGCCTTTGGTAATGCTCTATGTGCGCGATAATGGGATTGGTATCCGTCAGAAGCATTGGCAATCAATATTTCAAATCTTCAGACGGTTAAATGCACCGAGTAAGTATGGTACTGGTACGGGTGCTGGGCTAACGATTGTCAAAAAGATTGTCGAACGCCACAAAGGTAGCATTCAAGTGCAATCTACCTACGGAGAAGGAACTACTATTTCTTTTACTCTACCTGCGAGAAATCCAAATTTGCTATGAACGATCTGCATTTGCATTACCGTCTTGACCACATTAAGCAGGCAACGCGATATTCAAATCTATTACGAGAATAAAACAAGTTGCTGTTTTACCTAGCTAGGAACAATTCACCATCTGAAATTCTTCCTGAAATTTATGCTCTTGACATCACCACCCTTAGACTCCACGATCACCATTCTGATTGTCGATGATTCGGCAGAAGATCGTGCTACTTACATTCGTTACCTGCAATCAGATACATCCCGTTACTATATTTTTCTGGAAGCGGAAACCCTAGCAGAAGGTATAGATCTATGGCAATCGCAACATCCTGATATTGTCCTCGTTGACTATTTTCTCCCCGATGGTGAGGGATGGGAATTATTAGCCGCTATGGGCGAAGGCGATCTTGTGCCGAAGCTAGAGGCGATCATCTTAACTGGGCATGATGGCAATGAGCAGCTTATCTTACAAACAATGCGGTTAGGAGCTGCCGACTATCTTATTAAAAGTGAGGTGACATCGGTATCTCTCTGTACCCGTGTGGGTCAGGTGTGTGATCATCTAATTCTTACCCGCCAGTTGCATCGATCGCAGGAGCAGGAACTTTTAATTGCCAAAATTGCTCTACATATTCGTCAATATCTTGGTTTGGAAGAAATTCTCAATGCGATCGTTCAAGAAATACGCACCTTTTTAAAAGCCGATCGCACCGTTTGTCTATCAATTCAATCCCGATTTTAGTGGTCGGGTTGTTGCTGAGTCAGTCTTACCACCTTGGACAACCTGTCTCAATCAACAAATTGACGAGTTCTGCTTTCAAGGTAATCTCGGAGGTGAATACGCGGAAGGTCGTGTTTTTTCAACTTTCGATATTTATGAGGCGAACTTAACTGAATGCCATTTGCAACTAATGGAACATTTTCAGGTCAGGGCAAATCTTGTATTACCGCTCCTGATCATCAACGGCAAAAATCAAAGGCTATGGGGATTGTTGATAGTCCATCAATGTTCTAATCCGCGCGTTTGGCAAAAGAGCGATATTAGCTTACTGCAACAATTATCAGTACAGGTAGCGATCGCAATTCAACAGGCAGAACTTTATCGGGATCTGCAAAGTAGCAATGCTGAATTAGAAAATCGAGTTACTGAGCGCACTGCCGAGCTGTTTCAAAGGCAAATTGCCCTGCAAGAATCCAATCGGCGCTGGCAATCGTTATTAGATAATGTCCGCTTAATTGTTATCGGCTTAAATCGTCAAGGACAAATAGAGTATGTCAATCCCTATTTTCTAGAGGCGACTGGTTACGATCTAAAGGAGGTCATGGGCAAAGATTGGTTTGCTAACTTTTTACCGCACCTCGACCGCGCCCAGAGTAACCGTGATTTTGTCGATGCTTTAGTTAATGACTTTCAGCCCTATTATCAAAATTCTATTTTGACTAAAGCCAAGGAAGAAAGAGAAATTTCTTGGAATAATACGCTCCTTCGCAATGAAACGGGAGAGATTATTGGAATCATCAGCATCGGTGAAGATATTACCGAAAAGTTGAAGATTGAACGGGTCAAAAGTGAATTTATTTCCATTGTTAGCCATGAACTACGCACACCTTTAGCCTCGATTCGGGGCGCTTTGGGGCTGCTAGCTTCTGGCGTATTGGCAGACAAGCCCGAAGTTGCTAAGAACATGCTCAATATTGCGGCGACCGATATTGAGAGGTTAGTCCGCCTAGTCAATGATATTTTGGACTTAGAGCGCTTAGAATCCAATCAAGTCGATATCGATCGCCAATGGTACGACACATCAAGTCTATGCCACCAAGCCGTTGAAACCATGCAGGCGATCGCTATGGAAAGTCAGATCCAGATCTTAATTAAATGTCCATCCTTCGAGATTTTTGCCGATCGCGATCGCCTTGTGCAAACCCTAGTCAATTTACTCAGTAATGCGATTAAGTTTTCACCACCGCAAAGTCAAGTCGAGATTACAGTAGAATCTGCTAATGAGGCGATCATTTTTCATGTCAGAGATTGGGGGCGTGGGATTCCCGAAAACTATCTAGAAAGGATTTTTGGGCGGTTTAACCAAGTTGATGCTTCAGATTCTCGACAGATGGGAGGCACAGGGCTGGGTTTAGCGATCTGTCAGAGTATTGTCCAGCAGCACGGCGGCAAAATATGGGCTGAAAGTAAATTATCAGAAGGAAGTACGTTTTCATTCACAATTCCACACCAGAGGAAATCATAACCATGATCACCAAATCGATTCTACTAATTGATGACGAACCAAATCTGGCTCAAGTCATAGCTGTTTGTTTAGAAAGCTTTAAAGGCTGGAAAGTCCAAATCGCTAATTCTGGAAAAGCAGGACTAAGTATTGTTGAATCACTTAAGCCCGATGCGATTCTCCTTGATGTGATGATGCCTGAAATGGATGGTATTAAAGTTCTTCAGCATCTACAACAAAATCCAGTAACTCAAAAAATTCCTGTAATTCTGTTGACCGCAAAAGTACAAGCTAGCGATCGTGCCAGATTTGCTCAACTAGATATTGCAGGAGCGATTGCTAAACCCTTTGAGCCACTGCAAATTGCCGATAAAATTGCTGAGCTTTTAAATTGGTAACTATAGCGCAGGGCAGTTAAGAGAGTGTTTGAGAAGTTAAGCGAGACGTTTAAGGAGGAGCTGAATCATACCGATATAGAAAAAAGCCTGAGAAGATTCAGGTAAAAGTTCGTATTCTCTGTTTGAGATGGAAACCAGTGGAATGCCCCTGTGGGTGTGGAAATAATCGCAGAGAAGCTTAGAGCGTGTTTGAGAAGTTTTTTACCCCCTCTAACTCCCCCTTTGAAAGGGGGAGAATTTAGGTTTCCCCCCTTTCAAAGGGGGGATTAAGGGGGGTAAAAGCAGAAATTTATGCTAGACAGAAGACTTCCCAAACACGCTCTTAGGCAGACCACGCAGTGGTCTGCCTAAGCTTTAATTTTGAGCTGACTGATAAATTTTGTGGCAGAATCGCGAATAGCCTGTTTTTCAACTTCAGTCTTCTTGTTATAGGAATTCACCATTAATGATACTCGTCCATTCTCGGCAAAACTCTCGCGATGTTGATCGACAAAATGCCAATACAGATAATTGAATGGACATGCCTTGTCACCAACTTTCTCTTTGACATCATATTGGCATTGGGAACAGCAATTACTCATTTTATTGATGTAATTTCCACCTGCGACATAGGGTTTGGATGCCAAAATACCGCCATCGGCAAAGGTGGACATCCCCAACACATTAGGAAGTTCTACCCACTCGTAGGCATCGATATAGGCAAGCCAAAACCATCGATTTAATTGACGCGGATCGGTATTGGTAAGGTTGCTAAAATTGCTCAATACCATCAAGCGCTGAATATGATGGGAATAGCCATAATTTAAAACATTAGTTACGGCATCTTGCATACAGAGCAAATCTGTATCGGCATCCCAATAGAGCTGTGGCAAGTCGTTGGTAAATCCAAAATAATTATGCTCACGGGCTTGGGGCATCTGTGCTTCATAGTAAACACGAATGTATTCGCGCCAGCCGAGAATTTGCCGCACAAAGCCTTCCACAGAATTGAGAGGTGCAAGATTTTGGTGATAAGCTGCGATCGCAATTTCACAGATTTCCTGTGGCAGTAATAATCCATTATTGAGATAAATCGACAATACCGAATGAAATAGAAATGGCTCACCCGTCTTGGTGGCATCTTCATACGCACCAAAGTTAGCCAGCCGAGTTTCGATAAATACCTTTGCTAGTTCTAAGGCTTGGTCACGGGTAACCGCATAGCTAAATCGATCTAACTTCCCAAAATTATGAGGCAAATAGTTATTTACTAAATCAATTACTTCTTGAGTAATTAGATCGGGTGGAATTTCAGGTATTGGGGGGATAGAAATATTTTTGGGCAGCGCTTTGCGGTTTTCTTTGTCATAGTTCCAATTACCGCCAATCGGTTTACCATCTGCCATCAGATAGCCCGTTTGCTTGCGTAATTCTCGATAGAAGTTTTCGAGACGGTATCCCTTTTTAATTTTGTCTTTGAACTGATCGGCATCAGCGATAAAGAAGTTATTGGGGATTTGCTCTATGCGATCACAAAATGTATCCGCTAAAGCCGCCATCTGCGATCGCGTATCCCATTCCGAGGGCTGCATATAGCTAAGTTTGATCGCAGGATATTGCTGCAAAAACTCAGCTAAAGCCTCGGCATGAAACCCCTCTGTAAATAAATTCAGAATAGGAAAACCTTGCTGATAACATGCGATCGCAAAATGTCGTTGAGCGCTGAGAATATAAACTAATTTCTGTTTATGGTGCGGAATTGCCGTGGCATATTTGAGGGATTCGACAAAGATGAGTAATGGCTTTTGGTCAAGTAATTGCTTAGGAAATACACTGAGATTGAGTTGGTCATGAAGAATAAATAAACTGCGATCGCAATTTGCTAACTTGTTCTCCAGACTAGCGGTAATTGGATAGTTATCAATTTGAGAAAGAAATTTACGGGCAGTTTCTAGCATAATAATTTATTTTTAGATAATGAAATGCGCCGCAGTGCGGCGCATTTCATTATCTTTTGGCAGCAAGGCGATGCTGAATTTCTAGATACACCAGCAAAGCATTCACATCCGCAGGGTTGACCCCACCAATGCGACTCGCTTGCCCAATCGTCATCGGACGAATTTTGCTTAACTTCTCTCGCGATTCCTTAGAAAGAGTTTCGATCGCATTGTAGTCAATGTCCGTTGGCAATTTGCGATCGCTATGTTTGGCAACCTCCTCAATTTGATGCTCTTGGCGTTGGATATAGCCCACATACTTGACTTCGATTTCGGCGGCAAGACGCTCAAAGCGATTTAGATTGGCATCGGCTAAACCATAATGAATTAGTTCCGCATAGTTAAACTTAGGGCGACGCAATAAATCCGATAGTGTAATTGCCCCACGAATCACTTCTCCCGTTTCAGCAGTAATCCGTTGACCTAATTCTTCCTTTTCTTTGACGCGAGTTTCGTTGAGACGGTGGACTTCTCTATGGACGCGCTCCTGCTTGTCACAGAATAATTGCCAGCGCCGATCATCAACTAAACCAATTTCACGACCAATGGGAGTCAAGCGGCGATCGGCATTATCCGATCGCAAAATCAAGCGATATTCGGAACGGCTAGTCAACATGCGATAGGGTTCGCGCAATTCCTTCGTACATAGATCATCAATCAGAGTCCCGATATAGCTACTAGCTCGCGGCAATACCACCATTTCTCGCTTCTGGGAAAATAAAGCCGCGTTCATCCCCGCCACTAGACCCTGTGCCGCAGCTTCTTCATAGCCTGTGGTTCCATTGATTTGTCCTGCACAAAACAGCCCTTCAATTAATTTGGTCATCAAAGTGGGATAGCACTGAGTCGCAGGGATGTAATCATATTCCACAGCATAGGCAGCCCGCAGCATATGACAGTTTTCCAGCCCAGGCAGAGTCCGCAACATTTGCAGTTGGATATTTTCTGGCATTCCTGTAGAAAAGCCTTGAATATATAGCTCAGGAATATCCCGACCCTCTGGCTCAATAAAAATCTGATGACTCTCTTTATCAGCAAAACGGACAATCTTATCTTCAATACTGGGACAATAGCGTGGGCCCTTCGCGTCAATAAATCCACCGTAAACAGGGGTCAGATGTAAATTGTCACGAATAATGCGATGGGTTTCGGCAGTGGTGCGAGTTAAATAGCAATTCATTTGTTCCCGTTCTACCCAAGCACTCGGATCAAAGCTGAACCAGTTCTGCTCCGTATCCGATGGCTGCACTTCCATTTTGCTGTAATCGACGCTACGGCGATCGACCCTTGCGGGTGTGCCTGTCTTCAGGCGATCGGTGACAAAACCGAGGGCATTGAGGGTTTCGGTTAAACCTTCAACCGCAAACTCACCTGCGCGTCCCGCAGACATAGAGCGGTTACCCACCCAGATTTTGCCATTGAGGAATGTACCCGTTGTCAAAATCACAGCTTTGCAAGCATAGCCCACGCCAAATTGAGTTTCCACACCGATAATTGCTTGGTTCGCATCAAGCAATACATTAATCACCGTTCCCTCGCGCACCGAGAGATTTGGCTCATTCTCAACTACCGTTTTCATTTCAGCGGCATATTCGCGCTTGTCGGTTTGCGCCCGTAATGCCCAAACGGCGGGGCCACGCGAACTATTTAAGATTCTTTTTTGGAGATAGGTGCGATCGGTGATTTTGCCAATTTCACCACCGAGGGCATCGACCTCATGGACAAGTTGCGATTTGGCAGGGCCGCCCACAGCGGGGTTGCAGGGTTGCCATGCAATGCGATCGAGATTAAGGGTAAGTAGTAAGGTTTTGCAGTTCATTCGGGCGGATGCAAGGGCAGCTTCACAACCTGCATGACCCGCACCAACGATGATCACCTCAAATTCATCAAGAAATTGGACTTGGTTAGCTAAATTTACGGAATTGCCCTGCATCGCGCTCACTATTTGACAGATATGAACAACAAAAATCTATTTTATTGTATAGCTGCCGCCACTTGTTTCTTGGGTTTAGACGGGCAACAACTATAGTTGTAATTCCAATAACATTGCGTAGGGACACACTTAGCATGTTTTAATGCGATATTGCTATACAAATAATGGAAACCATGGCAGTAGATCTGACCCGCGTCCAACCACCTCTCAATGTTTATCCGCCGAAGGCCAATCAATTTATATTGAAAATCATACGGCTGTTAACGCCTTTTTGGTTGCGGTGGCAATGTGGCATCAAGCAGATTGAAACTCGCTATATTGATCGCCTTGTCGAAGCTACGAAAAAATTTGAGGATGGCAAATCTCGATACATGCTTGCTTTCCGACATCCCACTACCGATGATCCCTTTGCGATGTTGTATTTGCTTGCCTATGCCGTCCCAGAACAGGCAAAAGAGATGGGAATCAAGCTCACCACCAAGCCCCATAGCGGTTTTGTGTACGATCGCGGTATTTCTCTGTGGGCAGGGGACTATATCAATTGGCTATTTCCCGCCTTGGGCGGTATTTCCATATTTCGCGGCAAGCTGGATCGTCCTGCACTAAACCTGATGCGAAAGCAAATTACTCAAGGTGATGTGCCGCTATCGATGGCTCCTGAAGGTGGCACTAATGGCAAAAGCGAAACCGTGGCGGAACTGGAACCAGGGATTGCTCAGATTGGATTTTGGGCGGCTGAGGATTTACAAAAGGAAGGTCGCACCGAGGAAATGTTAATCATTCCTGTGGGGATTCAGTACGAATATTCAACCGATGCGTGGGGCGTAATTGATCAGACGATTACCATGATTGAAAAAGAAAGCGGAATTATTAAGCCTGCGATTACTTCAGAAAATCGTTATCAACGGCTTTATGATTTGGGTAGCTATCTGGTGCAGTGGGTCAGTGACTATTACAAAGCTTTTTATGGCAATTACGCTAAATTTAATAGCCAAAATACAAATCCTGACAACTTAGCCGAAAATTTGCAAGAACTCGCCGATCGCATTTTGAGTGTGGCGGAAATGAATTTCGGGATTAAAGCGAAGGGATCACCAATTGATCGTTGTCGTCGTCTAGAACAATGCGGTTGGGATCGTATTTTCCGTAACGATATTAAGAATATTGAGCAGCTATCTCAGGTGGAACGGGGTTTTGCCGATCAGCTCGCCCTCGAAGCTAGTTATAGTAATTGGCATATGCGGATCGCCGAAAGTATCATCGGAGTCACCAGTGACTACGTGCGTCAACATCCTAGCCCTAGCCGCTATATTGAGGTATTGAAACTGATGTGGAGCGTTTTACAACGAATCAGTGAGCGTAATCCCGATTCACCTTTCAAAGAAACCCCTAATTTTGGCGATCGCAAATTGACTATTTCTGTTGCCGAACCGATCTCGGTGTCGGAGCATCTGGCTGAATATCAATCTAGTCGCGCTGCTGCCAAAGAATGTACGCGCAAACTGACCGAAGAAATCCATCACGCGATGAAGGATTTAGTTATTCCCTCAGTAATGTAGAAAAAAGCGCCGCGATGCGGCGCTTTTTTGTAGAGATCGTCCCCGCCTTCGGCGGGGACGATCTAATTTGTTTGATTTAAAGATTGCGATATAAACTCTGGCAGTCTTCGAGGTTGAGTCGCGATCGCGTGGCAATGTTCATTGATGAAGTTTCACCGCGTGCAAGGTGAATTGCCCCTGCACAGCCAATCATCGCCGCATTATCAGTACATAGGCTTAGGGGTGGAAAGATCGCACGAATGTCATGCTCGGCTGCCATGGTCACTAATCGCGATCGCAAAGCACTATTCGCTGCCACGCCACCAACCGCCACAATTGTCGATAAATTATGCTCCAGCGCACATTTAATCGTGCGATTAACCAATGCCGCCGCCACGGTTTCTTGAAAACTGGCGGCAATATCAGCAATCGGCAATTCCTCACCATTGGGGCTAAGCTTTTGAGTAAGTCGCAATACTGCCGTTTTCAGACCACTAAAACTAGAATCATAGGGAAAATCAGGAATTCGCCCCTGTGGCAATTTGTAAGCTTTCGGATTTCCTGCGATCGCAATTTTGTCGATCACGGGGCCTCCGGGGTAACCCAAGCCTAACAACCTTGCCACCTTGTCAAAGGCTTCACCCGCCGCATCATCACGAGTTTTTCCCATCACCTGATAGTCGGTATAGTCCTTTACTAAAATAATGCTGCTATGCCCACCAGAGACCAACAGACATAAAAAAGGTGGCTCTAGGGTAGGCTCAGCCAGCAAAGCCGAACAAATATGTCCCTCAAGATGATGGACGGCAATCAAAGGCTTTTGATGCATCATTGCCAAGGTTTTCGCCGCCGTCACGCCAATCATCAACGAGCCAATTAGTCCGGGGGCAGTGGTCACCGCGATACCGTCAATATCTGCCCATGTTTTACCTGACTCACGATAGGCTTTTGCGATCGCAGGATTAATCGTCTCCACATGCTGACGTGCCGCAATCTCTGGCACCACACCACCATAGAGCGCATGGGTTTGGATCTGCGAAGAAACCACGCTACTAAGAATTTGGCGATCGCAAACCACCGCCGCCGCCGTTTCATCACAGCTAGATTCGATCGCAAGAATAGTTGGCATTTTAATTAGCTGTTAGCAATTAGCTGTTAGCGATTAGCTTTGAGGGGACTTACCTATGATACAGAAACACTTGGCAGCTTAAGCGGCTGTTGGCAATTAGCTGTTAGCAATTAGCTTTGAGGAGACTTACCTATTCTAAAAAAGCTAATTACTAATTGCCAACAGCCAAAAGCTAAAAGCCAAAAGCTAAAAGCTAAAAGCCCTTAATTGATAACTTACTTTACAGGATGTGAAGATTGCTTTACCAAGGCGCGATCGCTGATATAGGATCTGAGGCTAAGTTCTCAAACTAAAATCTCGTTATTTTTGCCTATCTTAAACAAAGGTAAATTAAGGTCAGTCCATGAAAAGACTTTTTGCTCTCATCCTCGTTATTAGCTTGTGGTTTGGCGTAAGCCTTGCTGCAACCCCTGCCGCATACGCAGAATTCTCCTTCAACGCCTTGACTCCCTGTGCAACCTCTTCTGCTTATCAAGATCGCTTGCAATCAGAAGTTGATGGCTACACCACACGTTTGGCTAACTTCCAAGCTGGTAGCGCCCCTGCTGCATACCTCAAGGGCAAAATCGCCCAAACCGAAGCTCGCTTTGCTAAATATGCAGATGCTGGCTTACTTTGTGGTGAAGATGGTCTACCTCACTTGATCACCGATGGTCGTTTGGATCGCTTAGGCGAATTCACCATTCCTGCCTTGATGTTCCTATACATCGCTGGTTGGATTGGCTGGGTTGGTCGTGCTTACTTGATCGCCATCCGTAAGGACAAGGCAACTGCTCAACAAAAGGAAATCCTCATCGATCTTCCTCTTGCTATTAAGTACATGCTAACTGGCTTTGCATGGCCTTTGGCTGCACTGAAAGAATTTGGTACTGGCGAACTTGTAGCTCCTGAAAACGAAGTTACTGTTTCCCCTCGCTAGACAAAACTATATTTCTCTAAAAGCAATACTATGCATTGCTTTTAGAGAAATATTCAGAAAGAAATTACTACTTCAAGTATTTATCAAATCTATCTAAAAGGAGAACTCCATTGAAAGGTTTCTTATCATCTGCTCCTGTTTTAGCTGTTGTATGGATGTCCATCACTGCTGGTGTATTGATCGAAGCTAACCGCTTGTTCCCAGACACCCTCACATTTCCTTTCTAAGCTGGCTACAGCCTATTAAAACAATGAAAGCGCGGCTTTTGCCGCGCTTTCATTGTTTTTTATGTAAAAAAAGAGTTAACTGATCCAAATCCAGAAGATGAATGGCGGCGCGAAGCACCGCCATTCATCTTCTGGATTTAAGCGCAAAGCGTTGCGTTGTAAGTAAGACTAAAGCGCTTTACTTCGTTGGGGATCAATGACATTCAGCATTAGTTTCTAAAACTTTTCTATACTTCCTTGCGAACCACTAAGTAGATCTGCCAAGATGTAAGCAATGTCGTTCGCCCTAAGGGAAGATTTGCGTGACTGTTGCCGCCTCTGTTGCTTCGCCTACTGTCCAGATTCCAACCGATTCAGGAATATATATTACAATTCACGGCCACTTTTATCAGCCTCCCCGTGAAAATCCCTACCTGAATGCGATCGAGCGCCAAGAGAGTGCTGCTCCCTTCCATGATTGGAATGCAAGAATTCACCACGAATGCTATCGCCCCAACGCATTCTCACGAATCGAGCGCCATGATGGCAAAATCGTCAAAATTGTCAATAACTATGAATACATGAGTTTCAACATGGGGCCAACCTTGCTCTCATGGATGGAATTTCATGATCGCGATACCTATCAAGCCATCCTCGATGCAGACAAACGCAGCGCTGATCGTCTCAATGGTCATGGCAATGCGATCGCACAGGTTTACAACCACATCATCATGCCTTTGGCGAACTGGCGTGACAAATTAACCCAAATTCGCTGGGGAAAGGAAGACTTTAAATCTAGATTTGGCAGAGATCCCGAAGGCATGTGGCTAGCAGAAACTGCCGTGGATTACGAAACCCTTGAGGCACTGGTTTTAGAAGGGATCAAGTTTATTATTCTTGCGCCATCACAGGCGCAGCGTTGTCGCCCTATGCCCACCAAAGACAATCCCAACCCTGCATGGGAAGAAGTGGGTGGGGCACAGATTGATCCCAATCGTCCCTATCGCTGCCACTTACGCCGCCATAGTCAGAATGTAGGCGGCAATTTCTCGGAAATTGGTCAGTTTCATCTTCCCGCCGACACGGATGCCTATATCGATGTGTTTTTCTATGATGGTCCCATTTCTCGCGATATGGGCTTTGGTGATTTATTAGGTAGTTCCCATAACTTTGCCGAACGCATCGGGCAAGCTGTCCGCCATGATGCTCGTCCACATCAAATGGTTTCCGTTGCTACCGATGGGGAAACCTTTGGACATCACAAGCACTTTACCGAAAAAACCCTGTCCTATGCCTTTGTTGGGGAATTTCCGAAACGGGGCTGGACTGTTACAAACTACGCCCATTATTTGAGTCTATTCCCACCCACATGGGAGGCTGAACTAAAATCTGTCACCGCTTGGAGTTGCGCCCATGGGGTCGATCGCTGGCAAGGTGGCTGTAACTGTGGCGGCGAAGGAACAAACTATCAACTACTATGGCGGCGACCATTGCGCGATAGCCTCAACTGGTTGCGCGACCGCCTCGCCGCGGTGTATGTGGATATTGGACGCAAGTATTTTAATGATCCTTGGGAAGCTCGCGATCGCTATATCGATGTCCTGAAATATTCCTTGCGGGACGGCATTGCCGAAAACTCGCCTGTACTAGAGAAATTCTTTGAGCGGCAATGTGGTAGCAAGGTCGCGACATCCGCACAGCGTATTGATGCTCTGCGCCTATTAGAGATGCAGCGCCATGCTCTGTTGATGTTTACCAGTTGCGGTTGGTTCTTTGAGGAATTATCGCGTCCTGAGACCGTGCAGATTTTGCGCTATGCCGCCAGAGCGATTGAGCTAGCCGCCGATGTTGCAGGCGTATTGCTAGAGGCTGAATTTATCAAGCGGATGGCAAGCGCTCCCAGTAATCTGCTTGAATTTCGCGATGGCGAAGGGGTTTATCGAGAGCAAGTAGTCACCAATCGCATCAGTCTGGCGCAGGTTGCTGCTCAATATGCCCTGAGTTCGACTCTTGGGAACTATTCGCGATCGCAACAAATTTATTGCTACACGATCCAACAGCAGGACTATCAACTGCAAAGAATCGGTTCAATGTCGTTAGCAATTGGTCAGATTAATTTGGTCTCAGGGATTACCCAAGAGTCAGTCAACTACATTTTTGCCGTGTTACACCTCGGTGGTGATGATTTCCATTGCTGCATCCAACCCTTTACAGGGCGACGTGAATATGAAGAAATCAAGGCGACATTGTTTAAGGTTCTGAAACAAGCGAATACGGCGGCGATCATTCTTGCTATGGCAAGCAACTTTAGCGGTGAGCAGTTCAATCTGCACCATCTCTTTGCGGAGGAGCGCCATCGGATTTTAAGAATGCTTGCCGATGAGACGTTAACGAGACTCGATCAGCTCTATGAGCAGGTCTATCGCGATAACTATGGCATTTTGATATCCTTCCGTCGTGATGATTTGCCAGTACCCCATGAGTTGCAGGTTGCGGCAGATATCGTCTTAAATAATCGTCTTACAGAAGAACTCAAGCGACTAGAGATAGGAGAATCACTGCCTAATGTGGGTCTAGATGCCGTGGCAATCGAAGCGATTAATCTTGGTTGTAAGTTTACTAATTCTGAAGATACAGAAATTCTGGAAAACTATATTTTGAAGCAGATTCAGATGCTTTCACAACTGCAAGAGCCAAACGAAAAATCCATGTTTAGCTACCTTAGTCAGATTGAGCAGTCTTTGTTGATTAGCGATCGCTTAAATCTGCAACTTGATCTCAATCTAGCTCAAGAGGCTTTTCTGAACTATCTATCGCGACGAATTGCTCCTCAATGCGTCCTAGCACGTCAGATCCTTGATTTGGAAGCTGTTGAAAAGCAACCAATTCACATTGAAGTTAATCTCTGTGAGAGGATCTCAAATCTGGAACTACACCAGTTAATTGATACTGCTGGCAAGCTTGGCATTGCCACCGAAGCTTGGCTTCACGCTTAATTAAATAATTAAGTAAACGATTAGAAAGATTTAGAAGCTTGCAATGCAAGCTTCTAAACCTAAAGCCTTAAAAATCTAAAGCATTAAAAATATCGATGAATTTTGAAGACGAATTAAATCTAACCCTTCGCGCCCGCTATCCTCTGATTTATATTCCTTCAGCAGAAGAAGAACGAGTCGAGGCTGTCATTAGCAATGTATCAAAATCCCTTGGACGCAGCATATTTGTATGGGATTTTGTCGATGGCTATCAGTCGAATCCCACCGATGCAGGCGCAGGTAGGCGAAATCCGTTACAAGCCTTAGAATTTGTCGATAAAATTCCTAAAGGGGCTGTGTTTATCCTACGAGATTTTGATCGCTTTCTAGAAGATGTGGCAATTGCCCGTAAGCTCAAAAATCTGGCGCGGAAGCTCAAAAGTGAAGCTCAAAATATTATCGTGCTTGCTTCACAAATTAATATTCCTGACAGCCTCAGTGAATTTTTCTCGATTTTAGAATTTCCACTTCCCAATGCCAATGAATTAAACACAGAAATTGATCAAATTATTCGTTCCACGCATTCGGCTAACGACATTCAACTGGATAAACAAGCGATCGCAGATTTGGTGCGTGCAGGTCAAGGACTTTCGTTAGAGAGGATCAGACGGGTACTGGCCAAAGCAATCGCCGAGCATGGCAGATTGCGTCCTGAAGATGTGGAACTCATTCTCGAAGAAAAGCGCCAAAGTATTCGACAAACCCAAATTCTTGAATTCTATCCATCAACTACGGAAATTAGTGATATTGGGGGCTTGGATAATCTCAAGGAATGGCTATTGCGTCGTGGTGGAGCCTTTAGCGATCGCGCCCGTAAGTATGGACTACCCCACCCCCGCGGCTTACTGCTAGCAGGGATTCAAGGTACAGGGAAATCTCTGACTGCTAAGGCGATTTCCCATCACTGGCACTTGCCACTACTCCGTCTCGATGTTGGTCGCCTTTTTGCAGGTTTAGTTGGTGAAAGTGAGTCCAGAACCCGTCAAATGATTCAGCTTGCTGAAGCGCTATCTCCTTGCGTCCTGTGGATTGATGAAATTGACAAAGCCTTTGCAGGAACCGATGGACGTGGGGATTCAGGCACAACGAATCGGGTGTTTGGGACATTCCTAACATGGATGGCGGAAAAGACATCCCCTGTCTTTGTGGTGGCTACTGCCAATAATATTCGCACTTTGCCCCCCGAACTATTGCGAAAAGGACGTTTTGATGAGGTGTTTTTTGTCGGTTTGCCTAACCAAGAAGAGCGATCGCAAATTTTTTCTGTCCACTTAAACAAATATCGTCCCCATAATACTCGTGCCTACGACATCGAACGCCTTGCTTACGAAACCCCAGACTTTTCTGGTGCAGAAATCGAGCAGGGCATCATCGAAGCGATGCACATTGGCTTCAGTCAAAATCGTGACTTTACCACCGATGATATTCTCGAAGCCGCTAGCCAAATTGTGCCATTGGCGCAAACAGCGCAACAGGAAATTCAAGTTTTGCAAGAATGGGCAGCTTCGGGCAAAGCCAGATTAGCCTCTCGTCAAAATGTATTTAACAAATAAAATTAGCCAAACTGCGATCGCACCTAAATTCTGACTAGCTCTGAACCATTGATCGATTTGCGAACATGAATTTGGGTGGGTAATCGCTCAGCTAAGGATTGAATATGGGTAATTATGCCAATTAATCGATCCTGTTGCCGTAACGATTCCAGAATTTGGGTAACGGATTCGAGAGTTTCACTATCGAGAGTGCCAAAGCCTTCATCAAGGAACAGGCTGCCCAGTTCAATGCCCATGGATAATCTTTCGGATAATGCTAGTGCCATTGATAGGGAAGCCGCAAAGGTTTCCCCACCCGAAAGAGTCCGCACCCGCCGCTTTTCGCCGCCATTCCAGTTGTCTGACACCCAATAGTCACCACTTTCAATTTGGAGAATATAACGATCTTCCGATAGTTGCTGCAAGAGCGTGGAGGCACGGTGAGCGAGTTCCTGTTGCAGACTATCGAGAATATATTCTTGGAATTTATTAGATTGCAAATCTTGGGCGAGGGTGTGATAAACCTGTTCTTGAGCCTGTAAAGCAATTTTACGCGCTTCTAATTCCTGCGATTCTTGATGTTTTTGGTGAGCTTGTTCTAGCCATGCTTTGATGGAGGCACGATTCTCATTGGCTAGTTGCAGAGATTGTTCTATTTGTTGTGATTCCTCACGCAGCTTGGCGATCGCAATTTCATCGGTATGTTGATCGGCAATTGCTTCGGCAAACATTTGCAAACGGGTTGTTAATTCCTGTTCTTGCCGTTGGTAGTTGTCGATTTCCTGTTGCCATAGCGTTATTTGCGATCGCGAAACTTGCGCCGCCAAAAATTCTGATTCGGTAAAATTGATCGAGTTCAGTTCTGATTGCCAATTGTTTTCCTGTTGCGAACATTCAGAAATAGTCAAGTCGTGATTTTCCTGAGCTTTATTTGCCGCCGCTTCCCATTTGACAACATTTTCTCGCGCTTTTTGATAGGTTGTCTCTATATTTTGGGAGCGCTGATGTAGTGAGGACTTTGCTTGCAAAATCGACTCCTGTAAAGACTCATAACTCTGTCCTGCGGTAATTTCTTGCAGCCGCACCCGTAGCTCTTGCAGTTGCGATTGACGCTGTGATCGTTCTTTTTCCGCTTTTTCCAATTCTATTTGGGCAAGTTGCCGAGATTCTTGATTGGAATTTAATTTATTAGTATTGTTTTGTACTGCGATCGCAATTTCTTTTTGTTCCGCAATTAATTGTTGATAGGCTTGCTCTTGTGCTTCTAATTCTTGACGATCGTGAATCAAATCCTCAGCTTGCCATGGGGATGGAAAGATCTGATCGATCTGTTCTCGCAGACCTGTAACTTGTTGGCGTAGATCGGCAAGATCCTGATTTTGCGATCGCAATTGTTGCTGGGAATTATCTAAATTGGCGGTAATTTTCACCCTGTCTTCTCGCAATTTTAGCAACTGCCTTTCGATGCGATCGCAATTTTTTTTCAAAGGCTCAGTATTAATTAAATCGATTTCTGATAGCGCAGGCAATTCATCAATATGATAGATCTGATTACAAACAGGACAATTGTCACCATCATGGAGTTGAGTCCGTAACGCACTGACATGACTGCTTTGTAATGCTTGTAAGTTGGATGCCTCGGCTGTGGCGAGGGCAGTATTTGCCTCGCTAAGCTTATCTTCAGTCCCAGAAATTTCCTGTTGTAATTTTTGTAACTGCTGATTGAGATTACTAATTTCTGTGTTGAATTGCACCGCTTTTTGTTGCCGCTTCCCAAAGTCAGTCTGCAACATTTGCCACTGCGTCACGGTTGCGGCAACCTGTCTTAACTTTTCTAAGCGTGTGGCATCGTGGGGAGAATTTGCGATCGCAGTGGCAATTTTTTGTAATTGCTGAGTTGTGGTTTGCAATTCCGATTCCGCCTGTTTTACGGATATCGTCAATTTTTCAAGAACCTGCGATCGCTCTTGGCTATTTTGTTGGGCGCGTTCTAGCTCCGTGGCACATTGTTGTTGTTGTATATGCAGAGATTCCGCTAGAGCTAAATTACGTTCTTGGGCTGCAATTTGACCTTGAGCGATCATTTGTTCAGCCCGAAATTGATCAAAAACCTGTTGTTGCGTATCTAGGTCTAATTTGCTATTAGCTAGCTTTTGCTGAGCATTATGCAAATCTGCGATTGCAGTTTCTACCCGCTTACGCACAGTTTGTAAAACCGTCCAAGTACCCACAATCGAATTTGCTAATTGAGCATTGCGGAACTGAATTTCTAAAGTCTGAATTTTGGACGAATCCTGTTGTAATCGCTCTAATTTGGCTAAAGCCTGTTGGTGTTGTTGAATTTGGATAAATAATCTTTCCTCGGCTTCCAAAAGCTTGCGACTCTGCTTGGCTTTAACATCTAATTCAGGTATGGCAGATTCTAGATTCGCCAGCTCTGTTTGTTGGGCATGAACCTCTTCACCATCAGGTACTTGCATCCCTTGCAAAACCTTCTCCAAGCCCTCTCGCTCCGCTTTAAATCGACTGCTGCGATCGCTTGCCTCTTTCCGCATTTGCTCAAAAACTTGAAACCCTGCTAACTGACGCAAAATCTCACGGCGTTTACCAGCTTCACCCTTAAGGAATTCATCAAACTGTCCCTGCGGCAAGATGATCACCCGAGTAAAAGTCTCGAAGTCCATGCCGATGATATCTTCTACTTTTTGACTGCGATCGCAGCGCTCCCATTCCCCATCCACTAACTGATCAAACAGAAATTTCTTCTCATCGGTTTTGCCACGATTGCGCCATGTGCGTACCACTTTGTATTCCGTTTGCCGCATCACAAATCGAAATTCGACCTTTAACTGTGTCGCCCCTTGGCTCACTAACTCCCTTGATGCGTTTGGCTTTTGAGCAACTTTGTCATAGAGCGCAAAGGTAATCGCATCCAAAAGCGAAGTTTTGCCAGCTCCCGTTGCACCTGTAATTGCAAATAAATCAAGGCTGGCAAAGTCGAGAACTTGTCGCGACCGAAAACTGGTAAACCCTTCGACAATTAGTTCAATGGGACGCATAGTATTGTGTATAGCAAAAGGTCAGAATTACGGATTAGGCGAATGGAGGGATAAGGCTAGATTACTCATCTTGCCCTATAACCAACGGGACAAGTAAAGCCTTGATTATTAAAAACTGGTCTAGGTGGCTTACCTGAAATATTTTGATCGGATATGCAGACTACGCTTGCTGTCGTTTTTTTGGCTTTATCATAGGTAACTGCGCCGACCACCCCAGAGATATCAGCTTTGCTCAAACCTAGTTTAAAGAGGTCGTTGGGAACATCACGGGGAGTCGCATAGATAAAAGCGCGATTGCCTGCGACTTCATAGGCGTATTCGTAGCGCACAGATTTAGGTGGCTCTGACCAACCCATCCGTAGTTCAGCATAGGAGGAAGCAAAAGTCTGATTCTCTATAAAATATGCTTGCTGTGACCTTACATAGGATCCCACAATTGGGATTGCAGGATTGCCGCAGCTACAGGCAATCGGCACTTGGATAAAACAAATACCGATACCAAGAGGAATTGTCGCTAACCCACAGATTTGAAGAACTCGTTTGCGGGGAAATTTAGGCTTAGACTCGCCAGACATAGAAGGATGCTCCATGCTTTACCTCAACTATGATTTAGATTACAGCCGCTTCACTTTAGTTTTGAGAATCTTTTCCTCAACCTCATTTACCTGCACCTCTCGTAAGCGGGTAGCATAGGCAGGAAAAGGAAAACCAACTAGCAAAGGTGATGGCACTTCAGGCTGATGGATAAACATACTACCCGATTTGAGTAATAGCGATCGCTTCCGACAAGCCCCTGTCAAAAAGTTATACTCAGGACGTTCCACCTCGGCAGAGTCCAATCGCCCCACCACGCGCACAGCCGCCTGACCCACCACCCGCCGCTCTACCTCCGAAGCAGTTTGTTGTGCGCCAATCAAAATAATTCCCAACGAGCGTCCCCGTTCGGCAATTTCCACAAGCAGATCCTTAATTGGGCTACGACCTTCCTTAGGAGCGTACTTATTCAACTCATCCAAAACGATAAAAACAACGGGATATTGACCGCGCTTTTCCTTTTCCATGAATAGCTTTTGTAACAACACACCCACTACAAATTTCTGGGCTTTGCTACCGAGCTTGTTAATATCTGCGATCGTTAATTGATATTCCGCAGCTAGAGGATCAAGTTTATGTTTTTGCAACTCCTCCGCAGGTAAATCACCACGAATCAAGTGGGACATCTCATCCGCAATACCCCACATGCGCCTTGTGAGGGCTTCAGCCGTGGAAGGGGCATTGCGCCCTAGCCATTTTTGATCTGCATTCTCTACCAGTTTATCTTCGAGAAATTCAATTAAATCTCGGAAGGTTTCCACCGTATCCTTGCCATCTTCACCATATTCATCATCAAGATCAAGATTAGTTTTGGGCATGAATCCCATTTTCATGTCGTGCTTATCATTGTCGATCGCTAATTTTGCTAAACGTTCTTCAACAATACTTACCAAAAAACCAATATTACTGCGCTCTAAGTCTTCACCAGCAAACAAAAAATGAAATAAGCGATCGCGACAAAATTCCCGCATTCCCCAAGCATAGGCAGAAATTTGATCAGACCGTTGATCGAGATGGGGTTCTATTTGTTGTGTATTTTTTTTGGGTGCGACGCAAAATCTCACATCTTGAAAGGGTTGGACTGGCAAATCAAGAATTTGATAACTAGCGCGATCATCTTCCCGCATCTTGTTGTTAGGCTTATCTAGGAAAAATAAATCCTCCCCCTTAACGTTGAAAATCAGAGCTTTAGTATTGGCACGTTTAGAACCAAGGACGGTGGAATTAAAAATAGAATGAAGAATAAACAGAGCAAATGAGGTCTTGGTTGCCACGCCTGAAATCCCTGAAATATTGACGTGAGCACCCTTTGTGCCATCGATAAATTCATAGTTTAAATAGGCTGGACTACCATTTCGCATAATTCCTGCGGAAATACGCTGTTCCATACCATCGAAATTTAGAGCAAATCGCAGGTTCTCATCTTCGGCCAAATAAACGGCATCCCCCGGCTGCGGTGGCAAATATTCTTCAGGCTCAATGCGTGTGACTTGGATATGCGCCGCATAGGAAACATTCACAGGCATACTGCCACTGGTGACCAAAAATGTATCCGTATCAAATTGAGTGCCTTCATGAATCGTCCGCACATGATCGACAACACCATAGAAATTAACCACTCCTTTGTTGTCAGGGCGATCGGTTTTGACTTGCACCACATCATCAAGACGCAAAACATTACCATCACTCACCGCTACCCAAAATTCAAGGGGGGTGGCATCTTTAGTTCCGAGAATATAGCCAATCGGCTCGACCATTTATTGTTTTTCCTATTATGTTTTGAGTTTTGAGTTTATAAATTCTGTTGAAAATACTACAAAATTGTGGATTACATATTTTATTCATCTGTATTTACTGATGTTACGTGGAAGTTTCTAAAGCCCTCACCCCTAGCCCCTCACCCGTAGGAGAGGGGAACAAAAAAATATTAGGATTTGCTCCCCCTCGCCCGCAGGCGAGGGGCTGGGGGGGAGAGTTCCACATAACATCACTGTATTTAGTCTGAGCATATTTTCAACGAGCACCCTCAAATGAAAGAAGCACCCTTTGGGTGCTTCTTTCATTAATATGCGTCCTGCAATTCGTAAAAATCTGGTGTGACGTAATCCTTTCGCATTGGATAGCCAATCCAGTCTTCAGGCATAAGAATCCGCTTAAGATTGGGATGCCCTTCATAGATGATGCCGTACATATCGAAGGTTTCACGCTCTTGCCAATCCGCAGTTTTCCAAATCCAATAGACCGATGGACAACGAGGATCGGTGCGAGGCAAAAACACCTTGATACGGACTTCTTCAAAGCGATCGCTTTTATTAATCCCCTCCTCGGTAAGCTTCGCCAGATGATAAACACTTACCAAACTGTTGCCAGCGCCAGCATCATAACCACATTGCATCATCAAGTAGTTGAAGCCATAGGCATAGAGTGCTGTCGAGAAGGGGAGCAAGAATTGGCGCTCAACCTTGAGAATGGGAACACCCTGTTGATCTAAGCCCAAAAATTCATGCTCAAAGCCATTGCTAGTCAGCCATTGCGACACGGGAGCTGGTGCTTCCGTTGTAGCTAATGCTGCTTCCTGTTGAACTTCTTGATTATCTGCCAACGGTTTCTACCTCCTTCTGAGACATTTGCAATGCAGGTAAAGGAATGCCAGATTCGACTAACTCTTGGGGTGGAGCCATCCGACTAGGCATTTCTAGATATTGACCAGTTAAAATTGGGCTAACCACCTTCATCTCATGCTTCACCGCATAGTAGCGATGGGTGCGATCGAGGTTAGCTCTTTCTTTAAATCCTTCGGTCCCAATTTTTTTACGCAATTTGATGATCGCATCCATAATCGCTTCGGGACGAGGAGGGCAACCGGGAATATATACATCAACGGGGATAAGTTTATCCACTCCGCGCACTGTGGTGTACGAGTCAGTGCTAAACATGCCACCTGTAATCGTACAAGCACCCATGGCAATTACATATTTCGGTTCTTGCATCTGCTCATAGAGTCGCACCAAGGCAGGAGCCATTTTCATGGTGACCGTCCCTGCGGTGATAATCAGATCAGCTTGGCGAGGGCTAGAACGGGGTAATAAACCAAAGCGATCGAAGTCAAAGCGTGAGCCAATCATCGCTGCAAATTCAATAAAACAGCAGCTAGTGCCATAGAGCATCGGCCACAGACTAGACATTCTCGACCAGTTATATAGGTCATTGAGGGTTGTCAAAACGACGTTATTTGATAGATCTTGAGTGACTTGTGGCGTTGCCGCAGGATTGATAAGACGTTGCGTCTGTTCTTCAATACTAAAGTCCAGACCAACATTTTCGGATTTCATGACCATTCTAAGGCTCCTTTTCTCCAAGCGTAGACTAGACCTAATACGAGAATGCTAATAAAAATTAGTGCTTCAACAAAGGCGAGTAAGCCTAGTTTACTAAATGCGACTGCCCAAGGGTATAAAAATACCGTTTCTACGTCGAAGATAACGAAAGCAAGCGCGAACATATAATAACGAATATTAAATTGTATCCAAGCCCCGCCAATGGGTTCACAGCCAGATTCGTAGGTGGTGCGACCTGCGGCTCCTGACTGCTTTGGGCTTAAAAGTCCCGATAGCACCAGTCCCGATATGGGGACAAGTGTACAAATGATGATGAATACCAGTAGGTATTCGTATCCGCTTAAAACCAAGATGTATTACCTCTTCAAGCTAGCCTGACTAAAATCTAATTTATAACGGCGGATATTAGCAACTGCTACAAATTAGGAGATCCTGACTACATTATATCGGTGTGGTGGTAGATGAAAATTTGTTACAGACTATAAATTTCTCTATAGTTTGGCTTATATAATTACAGCTTATGTCAAATACTGATGGTCTCAGACTTTAGCTGTGATCGCAATTTAGTTTGACTTTGCTGCAATTATCTCGATTAATTTTCCTTATTTATCTCAAAATATAATTCCATAATCTCTTTTATTGCTGTTTTTACTACCAATTTAAAATCCTTGCCAAGTGCAATTTTGATGTACTTGGCTCCAGCAAACACCCAATATTTTAATTAAAAAAGTTTAGGAGAATCCATGAGTCAAGGTTTAGCAACACTTTTGCGTGTAGGGACACAAAAATCTCACTCGGCAGCCGAGAGTACAGACTTCATCAAATGTTTTTTAAAGGGCGTAGTAGATAAAACATCCTATAGCAGACTCGTCGGTAACCTTTACTTTGTTTACAAAGCGATCGAAGAAGAGTTTGAAGCTCACAAAAATGATCCCGTTCTCAGCAAGCTCTATTACCGCGAATTGTGGCGTGAAAAGAGCCTAGAACTCGATATGTTGTTTTACTTCGGTTCTAACTGGCGCGAAGAGTTTAAGCCAACCCCTGCTTGTGAAAAGTATCTTGCCCGTATTCGTGAGATTTCGGCTAATGACCCTGTGTTGCTAGTGGCTCATGCTTACACTCGCTATATGGGCGATCTTTCGGGTGGTCAAATCCTTAAAAAAATCGCCAAGGAGGCGATGGGTTTGCAGGATGAAAGGGGTACAGCATTTTATGAATTCGACGACATTCGCAATCATGGCGAATTCAAAAAGCGCTACCGTGAAGCTCTGGATACCTTACCTGTAGATGCCGCCACTGCTGAACGCATTGTTGATGAAGCTAATGCTTCATTCCACATGAACATGGCAATGTTCCGCGAGCTAGAAGGTAATTGGTTGGTGGCTCTAACTAAGTTTGGTTGGAATTCTTTAGTTACGAAGATCAAAGGTGAACCTAAAAATAATTCTGTTCGCCGCGAATCAAAGGTGGCTGGCTAATTAACCAGAATAAAAAAGGGGCGCAAAGCGCCCCTTTTTTATTGCATGGTGACAAATTCTTCGGCAGCAGTCGGGTGCATCGCCATCGTATTATCTAGATCTTTTTTGCAGCCTCCCATCGTAACGACTAGAGACATACCCTGAATGATTTCGGCAGCATCTTTACCGACCATGTGCAAACCGACAACTCGTTCCTCTTCTCCAACAACAATTAATTTCATCATTGTTTTTGCCTCACCACCTGCCAGACTGTAAAACATGGGGCGAAATTTAGTTTTATAGACTTTTACCCGATTGCCATATAGTTCACGCGCTGTTTCTTCAGATAAGCCAACGGTAGCAGCTTCGGGTTGAGAGAAGACAGCCGAAGGAATATTTTTATGACTGATAAAATGTGGTTTATGTCCATAAACCGTATCGGCAAAAGCGCGACCTTCGGCGATCGCCACAGGGGTTAAATTCACGCGATTGGTACAGTCCCCGATCGCATAGATATGGGGTTGATTGGTGCAGCTATCTTCGGTAACTGCGATCGCGTCATTAACAACTGCGATTCCTGCTTGCTCTAGACTGAGGGGGGCTAGATTTGGCTTACGTCCTGTTGCCGCTAAGACAACATCAGCATTGACCTGTTGTGCCTTGCCTTCTGCATCATTAAAGGCAATCGTTAATGCGTTTTCATGCTCCTGACTATTCTTGATAATCTTGAGAGAATTGCTATCAATGCAGGTGTGGAAATTGATGTCGTGATTGACCATCCCTTCTTGCACATTGATACGCACATCATTGTCAAATCCTTTTAAGACATAGTGATCGCGAATAATTTGCGTAACCTCAGATCCGAGTCCCCGCATGATGCCTGCAAACTCAGTCCCAATATAACCACCACCAATCACCGCAAATCGTTTGGGAAACTGCGGCAACAAAAACATTTCTTTAGATGTGATGGCATATTCAATACCAGCTAAATCAGGTTTGAAAGCTTCACCACCCACTGAAATCAAGATGCGTTCGGCGGTAAATTGGCGATCGCCCACAGCCACCGTATGGGCATCAACAAATTTGGCAAATCCTGAAATTAGCTCGACATTGTTCTTTGATAAAAAACTAATGTGCAGTTTATTTAATCTTGATACTTCTGTTTGAATCGCATCGCGGAGTTTCTCCCAATCCAAAGTTCCTTCAGGAATTGTCCAGCCATAGCCTGCGGATTCATGGGGAAAATGGGAAAAGTGGGAGGCATAAACCATCAACTTTTTGGGGACACAACCACGAATTACACAAGTACCACCTACTAAGTCCCCTTCTGCGATCGCAACTTTTGCACCATAACTGGCAGCCCGTTTCGAGGCGGCAAGCCCACCACTACCCGCACCAATTACAAATAAGTCATAATCAAAATCTGTCATATTTTTATTTACAGCCTATTGAGGCTTAAAGTATTACAAAAGAATTTTTGAAAGCGTGGCAGAGCCACGCTTTCAAAAATTCTTTTGGGTTTTAATTAATGGATTAATTGTCCACGTCCTAGCCATATCTCTAGGAGCAAAATTAGAAACCCAAGCATTGCTAAGCGTCCATTCCAAACTTCGGCAGATTGAGTCATACCCCATTCCCAACGCTCTTGTGGATAGAGTTTGGTATTTTTCTGAGGTTGAATTGTTTCTGAGAATGATTTTTTGGGATCGTTGAGAGCCTTGATCACGATGTCGGCTAAGGCCTGGATAAATGTGGGATCAGTATCAGGGGCAGGAACTCTCGCAAAGGTCTCAATACCTGCATGTTCAGCAATTTCGCGGTATTCCATATCAATTTCTTCGAGAGTTTCAATATGTTCAGACACAAAACTAATTGGCACAACTACTAATTCTTTGACTCCTTGCGCCGCCAGCTCCTCGATCGCAATATCGGTATAGGGCTGCAACCACTCCACAGGACCAACCCGACTTTGGTATGCGAGTTTATAGGAGTTAGGGCGGTTAAGCTTTTGCATGATTAACTCTGCACAGGCTTCGATTTCCTTTTGGTAAGGATCACCTGCTTCCTCAATGTAGCTAACTGGTACACCGTGGGCGCTAAAGAATACATAGGCTTCGCTAGGATTTTTGACTTGATCGAGTTGGGTAGCAATTAAGTTTGCCATCGCTTGCAAGTAGCCTGAGTTGTCATACCAAGAAGGTACAACTGTGTATTTAATTTTTTGGAGTTCAGGATCGGTTTTCCAGATGCGGTCAAGCAATCGAAAACTGGAACCTGTGGTACTAATCGAAAATTGAGGATATAGGGGTAAAACAACTAATTCTTCGATTTTATCTCGTTTAATTTGAGCAATTGCCTCTTCAGTAAAGGGATGCCAATAACGCATTCCTAGATAAATATGTGCCTCATGCCCTTTCTGCTGAAGCTGCGATCGCAAAGCTTGTCCTTGGGCTTCAGTAATGCGCCTTAGCGGTGAACCACCACCAATTTTTTTATAATTTTCTTGGGACTTCTTAGCCCGTAACGTCGAAATTAACCAAGCGAGAGGAGCTTGCAATAATGGTGAAGGCAAGCGAATAATTTCTGGGTCAGCAAACAGGTTATACAAAAATGGGCGGACATCCTCTAACTTGTCTGGCCCGCCAAGATTCAGCAGTAAAACTCCTAATCGCCCCATATCAATCGCTATATCCTTTTGTAATTTGGATTTGTTATTTAGATTAAATCTCATTAATTATAGCTAGCGTCAGGATCGTTACACCGTTTTAAGCAGACATTTATAATTTATAGATGAGCTAACCATGCGATTGCTGCATCAATACTCGTAACCTCATCTCCATCAGGCATCGCAGGACGTTGCACCATGATTACAGGAATTTCTAATTCCCTCGCAGCAATAATTTTGGCGTAGGTGGCAGCACCGCCACTGTTTTTACTAACGATTACTTGAATTTGATAATCTTGTAGCAATTGGCGTTCTTGCTCAAGGCTGAATGGCCCGCGATCGAGCAATATTTTGCTATTGGGCAGATCCAGATCAGGTGGATCGATAGAGCGAATTAAGTACCAAGTTTGAGAATGAATTTGCGATCGCAACAAAAACGGCTCTAGTTGCTGTCTACCTGAGGTAATAAATACCCGATTTAACGCATCAGGAATAGCTTGCGCTGCTGCTACGATACTTGCCACTTCAATCCAAATATCACCAACAACTTTTTCCCACTGCGGACGCACCAGCATCAAATGAGGTATTCGGGCAATTTTCGCCGCAATTGCCCCATTATGCGTAATTTGTCCTGCACAAGGATGGGTTGCATCAATAAGCGTATCAATCCCATTGTCCTGCAAATATTTAGCTAGCCCCTCCGCGCCACCAAAGCCCCCAATGCGAAATTTTCCCACGAGTGCGGCAGGTTTCTTGGTTCGTCCTGCAAGGGAGCTAATTACTTCTATGTCGTCTATTGTCGCCAGTTTTGCAGCAAGCTTTACCGCATCACCCGTACCACCTAAGATCAGGACTTTTCTCATTTTTGTCTAAAATAATAAAAAACAGAGCTTACACCACCTAATATGTAGGCAACACAAGCCTCTAGGTTTAAAAATCACCATATTCAACCTGTAAGCAAGTCAAACCCAGATCGCGCCAAACTCTCACAACCTGATCGCGATCATCTAGTACAAAAGCCACATTGTATTGGTCAAGGATGAATTGATCATAAATTTCCCTTTTGACAATACTATCCTTGCGTGTATCTCCAGAACGCCGCATGTATAAACCCTCAAAATCAATTTGATGCTTACGCAGCCAAGCCAAAGTTTGCGGCTTATATTGATCTTCACGGCCAGATACCAACAAAATCTTCTTTCCTGAATTTTGTAAAATTGATCGCACTGGCTCATTCACCATATCCCCCTCACACCTAGAGCCATCGTAGGGACTCCGATCAACGATCAGAGCAAGAGTACCATCCAAATCACAAATAATGGCATCGGTCAGCTCAGGTTTGTATATTGGTTTCGTGGCTCTAGGTGCAGCAATAAATTGATCATAAAGTTTACGAATTACTTTCTCCCCGACAGAGTTAGGACGCTGCAAATCACGTTTGATACAAGTTTCTAAGGGAACATCTCGAAAGTCTACGACTTCTAATACGGCGAGATCTTGAATTAGTTCTCTAACTCTCAATTCATGTTTAGCGTCAAGATTTAGATTATCTACAATGACATGCTTCCCATTGATTAATGACTCTTTAATAATCAAATCTTGCACAGCCAAGGCAAACTGCTCATTATGTTTAGAAGCATAGGAATTATCAAGCATGACAGAAATTTCACCTTGGCTAACCCGTTTAATCGCATTTGGTGATTTATCGACCCTTTTCTTTGCCCATGTGGATTTTCCCGAAGCAGGTAAACCAATTGTGAAATAAACTATCAGCATGAATTTTATGGTGTACTTTACAGCCCTGCATTGATCATCAAACTTGAAGGTTTACCCTTCCTCAAACAATTTGAGATTGCTATATAATCATGGCAATTGCCTCAAAACCAAAAAATTTAGAATTATGATTATATCTACAGAAGCCAGCACTCTAAGAGTTCTCATCGTAGAAGATGAACCACTGATGCAACTAGGATTAGAAAAATCCCTATCGCAACAACCAAATATCAATGTAGTTGGCATCGCTGAGGATGGTTATATTGGCGTAAAAATGGCTCAGGAATTAAATCCTGATATTATTGTCATGGATATTGGCTTGCCAAGACTTGATGGAATTTCAGCAACCCAAAAAATTAAGTCTAATGCCCCTAATATTCATATTGTGATGCTCAGTTCCCATACTGATGATACGGAAATTATTGCCGCCCTATCCAGTGGTGCTGATGCCTATTGTGTCAAAGGAACATCGACAGAAAGCCTCTTAGCAGCTTTTGCCGCCGCCAAGGACGGGGCAACCTATCTTGATCCACAAATTGCACGTAAGGTCATGGATCACCTCAAGCCGCCTACTCCATCGGAAAATACTTCGCACCTCTCTCAACGAGAATTAGAGGTTTTAAGGTTAATCGTTGATGGCAAGAGTAATCCTGAAATTGCCAAAGAACTCTACCTTAGCCCCAACACGATCAAAACCCATGTACGGGGCATCATGAATAAGCTCTCTGTCGATGATCGTGTGCAAGCAGCAGTAGTAGCTTTGCGATCGGGATTAGTCAATTGAGGGATCTTTTTTGACTAAATTGTTAAAAAAAAGTTTACATAACAAAGAAATTTGCTTTAGGGAGATATACGGTGTAAACACGCAAAAAAAAGAGGTAGCAGAAGCTAATACATACAAAAAACTATAGTAAGCTCTATTGCCATTGGTGAAAATGCAAGATAGCTTATTGTATGGGAATAGAGCAAAAGCGTTCTACACAGTCAAAAAAGTTACTAACCGACTAAAGTTAGTTATCTCAAAAACTATCTTGAGATAGATTTATTCCAAAATTGAAATTCTACAGATTTTGCATGATTGCTTTACCAAATTGGTGGTTGACATAAACGCATTAACAGTGCATGTGAGCCATATTTTAGAGTGAAAGCATATAAGTGGGATTTAAGATGTTCACTGTGAACTTGTTTTACGGAAAAAATCGAGGTAAGTTATAGTTTGTAATCGCTCCTAGCTGAGATGATGGGCTACCTATTTAAATAGGCAAGACTACTCAGATCAACTTTATTCTCACACTTGATTTATTCAGGAGCAAAGCTAGTCTAAGAGGAGGCAGTTTTTTGAAAAAGGTATCTTCCCAAGAAGAGGATCTGACAACCAATGTTTCCCTGCCATTGGGCGAAAAGACGCTTTCTCTGAAGGTACGTCGTTCGCTAGCGGTTTTAGGGTTTGCTCTATCCGCAGGCACTGTGGGGGTATTAGTCAGCCAACAGTCGGCAAACAATAATCTTAAAGCTACACCAGTAGCAGCGTCATCCCGTACTTTGACGGATGTGATGGGTCAAAACCAAGATCGTAAGTACGAAATGGCGAGAACTGCGATCGCATCTGGCACATGGGACAACAGCCAAGGCGTAATTGTTCATGAGGTTCGTGAAGATGAAACTCTCTGGAAATTAACTCAGGTTTACCAAGTCGATGCAGCAGCCATCGCCGCCTCTAACGGAATCAGTGCAGATACTGAATTACAAAGAGGTATGAAGTTAATGATTCCTCCTGTAAACGGGTTAGTTCACAAGGTGAAATCAGGTGACACCCTAGAGGCAATCGCTAGCTACTATAAAGTCCCCAAGGACGAAATCATCAAGTTTACCTCTCTAACTTCTGGTGACTTCTTAGCAATTGATCAGCCTTTGGTAATTCCGGGCAATGTGACAGTTCTAATGCAAGTCAAAGAAGATCATGTCAAAAGGCAACTGTTGGCTGAAAAAGAACGTCTCGCAAAACGCCTCCAAGAGCTAGAAGGCAAAAAAGCAGTAGCAACTTTGGCAAGCAACAAGTCTGAAAACAAAGTTGCCGCAGATACAATCTCAAAGCAACCAAAGCATACTCTTTATAAAGTCCAAAACGGCGATACTATTGAGACTATTGCTCGTCGCTATGGCATTACCCAAAGGGCGATCATCGAAGCTAATAAGCTAGAAAATCCCCAATGGTTAGAGTTAAACCAAGAACTGAAACTGCCTCAACAGCAGAATTTGCCGAATACTCGTACGGTTGCTTCCTCGCTTAACGAAAAACCTGTTAAACAAGTTCCTTCACCTACTACAACAGCCAATACTGCCGTTCCTAGAGAAGTAGAAGCAATTCGTGTAACTGCGGCAACTCCGATGGTGTTACCTAATGCTTCTGTGGCAAAGATTGCAGCAGCAAATCCTGCATCCCCTTGGGATGGTTTAATGCAACTAACTGGTTCTGATGTCGCTGCATCTAAAACTGTAGCAACCACATCGGTTAATGGCGAGCCTGTTACAAGAGTTGCGGCGGCGCTCTTTCCCTTTACTCCCGACCAACTACTTGGTGATTTAAGCGGTGGTGCTAGAAGCAATTCTATTCCTGCACTAAGTATCAATTTGCCTGCCAGATCGATTGCCGCACCAGTAATTCCCTCTCAAGTTGCTTCCGAGCAGTACAGTGTCAGTGGTTCTAATCCTATTGACAATAGAACCTCTCAACCAGTAGCTGAGCCTGTATTACAGCTACCGCTTAGGATATCTGCGGCTTTGTCAGTGCCACAAATTCCAACAGCTCTAGTTTCTGAGCAAAGAATCAGTGCCAACAGCAATGCCACACCCGTAGAAGCTATAAATCAGCCTGTTGCTGAACCAGAGGCAAAGCCTGAAACAGTTACAGCAGTCGTGACTCCTACAATTCCCTCGAATCCAGCAATTGAGCAAAGTGGTACTTCTAATGCTGGTGTTGCGGATACTGTCTCTCAGCCTGCATCTGAACCAAACATCCAGATACCTACTCAATTAGCCGCTAGTCTTGCACCGAAGATTCCTTCCTCAGCCTCAGTTGATCAGCAATCAGATGTCGTCATCAAGCAACCCAATCAAGTCGCGTTATTGCCTGACCCTGAAGCAAGAATGACTTCCTTAGAAGTCAAGCGCCTTGAGTCTGAGGTTGATCTGCTCACAAATAAAGTTCGTGATGCTGAAATCAAGGAAGCTGCTCGTAAAGCTGAAGAACTTCGTAAGATAGAAGCCGCTAAGATTGCGGCGGCAAATCTTAATGCTACACCTAACCCTGATCGCAACTTTGATTCTAGTCGTAGTGCGATCGCAAATCCTGGAGATCGTTCAGGATTCGCCCCAGAGCTACCACAACTGACAGCTAGTGCCTACTTACCTGATGTCCAAGATTATGGACTTTCCACTGGCTTTATCTGGCCCGCAGATGGTGTATTCACATCTGGCTATGGCTGGCGTTGGGGAAGAATTCACCAAGGTATTGACATTGCAGCTCCTGTTGGCACTCCAATTTTGGCTGCTGCTTCTGGAGTAGTAGAATACTCGCAGTGGAATGATGGTGGATACGGTAACATGATTGATATTCGCCATGCTGACGGCACAATCACTAGATATGCCCACTTGAATGCGCTGTATGTCAAAGAAGGTCAAACGGTTAGCCAAGGTCAGACAATTGGTGAGATGGGAAGTACAGGATTCAGTACAGGCCCTCACCTTCACTTTGAAATTCGTCCTAATGGTGGTAGTGCGATTGATCCAATGGCTTTCTTAGCTAGTGCTAGAAGGTAAAAGCCATAAACCCAAAAAATGAATTGCGGCGCGAAGCGCCGCAATTCATTTTTTGGGTTTTGATTTGTCCTAACGAAGTCTGTACTTTGCTATAGACACAAAAACAAGAAGTGAATAGCTATAGCTGTCGGAAGCGAGAGAAATCGAGAATATTTGCAGAGTTTGTATTTTTTCTGCTAAAGTGAAAATAATAGAATTCTTCATCAGTAAATAGGAAACGTTGATGGCAACGGACTTACAGAGCTTAACTGCTCAATTGCAATCTTTAGCAGAACTCGCAACAAAATCGGTTGGAGATGTGCAAACACCTGAAGAATTAGAACAATTAAGAGTGGAGTATCTGGGAAAAAAAGGTACTCTGTCTCAAATCCTTGGTGCAATGGGTAAGCTATCTGCCGAAGAGCGCCCTCAAGTTGGGGCAATCGCCAATCAGGTCAAGCAAACCTTACAAACTCAGCTAGAAGAACGCAAAGCCTCGATTCAACAAAATCTTATTGCCAAGCGTCTTGAAGCTGAAACTCTTGACGTGACTATGCCTGGCATTTTGCATTCCTATCAAGGTAGGCAGCACCCTATCCAAAGTACCATTGACCGAATGCTGGATATTTTAGTGGGTATGGGATTTACCGTTGCTCAGGGACCCGAAATTGAAACTGATTATTACAATTTTGAAGCTTTAAATACTCCCGCCGACCACCCTGCTCGTGATATGGCAGATACCCTGTACTTGAGTGATGGCAAATTATTGCGATCGCAAACTTCCTCAGTACAAATTCGCTACATGGAAGAAAATGACCCCCCACTGAGAATTGCTTGTCCAGGTCGCGTATATCGCAAGGATGACATAGATGCAACTCACTCCCCAATTTTCCATCAGATTGAACTTCTGGCAGTCGAGGAAGGATTAACTTTTGGAGATCTTAAAGGCACTGTCAAAACCTTTGTTGAGGAACTGTTAGGCGATTGTCCAATTCGCTTCCGTCCCAGCTACTTCCCATTTACAGAACCATCGGCTGAAGTCGATGTGATGTGGAATGGACGATGGTTAGAATTAGGCGGCTGTGGCATGGTCGATCCTAATGTATTTAAATCTGTTGGCTATGATCCTGAAGCTGTTACTGGTTTTGCTTGGGGTTTTGGCGTAGATCGAGTAGCCATGGTACTGCACAAAATAGACGATATTCGCCGTTTATTTACAAGTGACTTACGATTCTTGCGACAGTTTTAAGCTTAATCAATCTGATATATCTAAAAATTCATGCGCCAAGTTTTAGCTTTCTTCCGAAGCTCTCTTAAGTTAACTAATTTTTGGCAAGACAATTATGTTTTCTTGAGAGAATTTAAATATTTCTGGCGATTAGCATTATTAGCGATTGTATTCTCATTCTTGGCAGCAGTCTTTGAGGGCATAGCATTAGCAGTAATCAGTTCATTCCTACAAGTATTAACTAATCCCAATAGCCCAGATGTTAGCCTAAGGCTAAAATTGCTGGATCAGATAATTCTCTCGCCCCAGTCTAGCTCTGGCGATCGCGTATTAAGGTTGGGATTACTGGTAATTGCCCTATCTTGGTTGCGATCGCTATTTGCCTATTTAGGTCCCGTCTATGCCAAGCTCACCGATGCCTCCTTTGCAGATCGGATGCGAAAATCGATGTTTGAGCAATTGATTAGTTTGAGTTTGGGTTATTACTCCCAAACGAGATCAGGGGATCTGATTAATTGTCTAAATAACGAAATTGCCACAATCCAAAGAGGTTTTGGAGCGGTTTCAGCCTTTGCGATTAGAGGCTCAACTTTGCTGGTATATATCAGCGCCATGGTTGTAATTTCGTGGCAATTGTCAATCGCGACTATACTCCTGTTTGGGATGCTATCGGTATTTATATCTAGCTTTGTGCTACGGGTGCGTGAAGCGAGTTTTCCTGTGACACAGGCTGGCGCCAACTTTACATCTCTAGGCATTGAGCTAATCAGCGCAATGCGAACAATTCAAACCTCATCAACCCAAGGATTTGAGCGCGATCGATTCTACAATTCTTCTGAAAGAATCAAAACAGCTCTATATCGACTTAATAAAGCTGTTGATCTAATTCGCCCAATGGCAGAGGCGATCTCCACAACTATTCTAATTTGCGTGATCATCAGTGCTTTTAACTTCTTTGTATTGACGGGACAATTACAAACTAACGCACTCCTAACATTCATGTTTGTGCTATTTCGGATGATTCCCCTTGTTGAGCAGGTAAATGGATTGCGTGTTGAGCTAGGCAGCTACGGAGGTTCGATCGCCAAAATTAAGCAGGTACTAGCTACTGAAGATAAGAAATATTTAGTTGATGGACATATAGAACTGAAAAAGTTTGAGAGAGCCATTGATTTTGTATCGGTTGACTTTGGCTATGATATCCTTGACCAGCCCGTCTTACAGAATATTAATTTATCTATTGAATGTGGCAAGACTACAGCATTGGTGGGAGCTTCAGGGGCAGGCAAAACCACGCTTGCTGATTTAATTCCTCGGCTATACGATCCCACTAATGGCTTTATAAATATTGATGGCATTGATTTACGCGATTTAACCATTGATTCACTACGGCGCAAGATGGCGGTAGTCAGTCAAAGTACATTTATCTTTAATGCCTCAGTCCGTTATAACATTGCCTATGGTTTAACTGATATTAGCGAACAAGCAGTAAAAGATGTGGCGCGACAAGCCAACGCCCTTGACTTTATTACGGATATGCCTGAAGGCTTTGATACTGTATTAGGCGATCGCGGCGTGAGACTATCAGGTGGTCAATGTCAACGCATTGCTATCGCTCGCGCTTTACTACGTAAACCTGAGATCTTGATTTTAGATGAAGCCACTAGTGCCCTTGACTCAGTGACAGAAAGGATGATTCAAGAATCCTTAGATGAATTATCCAAAGATTGCACCGTGATTACAATCGCCCATCGACTTTCGACCATTGTCCGCGCGGATAAAGTAGTCGTACTAGAGAAGGGTAGAATAGTTGAAGAAGGCACTTACCAAGACTTAATTGCGAAAAAAGGCGCTTTGTGGAATTACCACCAAATGCAAAACCAGTAGGCTTAACTTCTTTTTGGTAATTTTATTTCAAAAAGAATATGTGAATTAGCTATTTGCGAATAGCCACACAATACATATTCATACCAGTTTTAGTAATTGAAGGTATGAAGGTTCTTATCATGGCTAATGCGATCCTAATCTTTCGATCAAAGGGAGATAGCATAGATATCTCTAATCCTGATCTCTTAAGCTTTTTAGCTATCATAATATTAGATAAACCAAGCCAGTTAAAAGGTTCTTCAACATAATTTTGTAGTTCCCAGCCAAATCTTGAGAGAATTGTTTCTGCCGCAACTTTATTCCATCTCGTTTGATGATGCGGCGGGTAATCCCATCCTTCCCTTCCCCCCACCTTGACATCTTGAAGATTCATTGTCCACCGATTAGGAGCGGGGCAAGTAAAATGTAGAGAAGAGCCTTTAGTCATGATGGGATAGAGATCTTGAAAGAACATGACCAAATCATCTAAATGCTCAATCACATGAAAAAACGCAACAGCATCAAATTTCCTGTCTTGCAAGTTACTTTTAAGCTTCTTCAAATCCCAACAATGGGCATCTAAATTCTTAGATTTGGCAACTTCTATAGCTCTATGATTAAAATCTAGTCCCATAGCACTATGTCCTTGTTTAATCGCCAGTTCAAGAAAATGTCCCTCACCGCAACCAACTTCTAAAATATGAGAGTTAGGCTTTAAATTTTGAAAGCACTGTTGAAAATCCCAATTACGAACTCCATAATCTTCTATCTCCGAATACCATTGACTTGGTGCTGTGAACATTGGATTAGCGAACTCTAGTCCACAATTGCCACACTTATCTATATGAATAGAAGATGGAATATCGCCACTACTAACCATCTCAGTTAAAAAAGTTGATGCAGCCAAACTAATTCGTGAGTAATAGTTTACAAGCTCTAATGTAGGTAAATCTTGTGCTGACTTAATTTTCTGTGAGTTACAAACAGGGCAAGAGTGAACTTCTGTTTTATTATTCATGATTTTAGATAGATAGGAAGTATTTTGTTGCAAGCAAAAATAGTGCTTGCATTATACATAGATTTGCAAGTTAAAACATGAAATTTTTAGCTTGTGAAACAACATCATATATCGCTTCAGCAATGCCTCTTCCAATCGTTGGCACTGGTTGCTAAAGAAGTTAGGACTTACGCAGTGGAGAAAAAGAGGTAAAAAGGAGTAAGAGTTAGGCAAAGCCAAATGACGAAGAAATTTAGCACCCTAAACTATTGCCAGTATCTGCTGAGTAGCCAGATCAACTATACAATCACGAACTTAGCCGAACATATAGAGGGATACAGTCACGACCAAATCAACCGATATATG
>NZ_JACJQB010000003.1 GCF_014696385.1 Pseudanabaena mucicola FACHB-723 | reverse complement strand
AAGTGGCTCAATTAGTCTCACAGTAATTAGTTCGGATATGGTGATTCTTAGAATCTTCCCATTAGTTCGGATATGTGTAAATAATTCTGCATGGCTACTTATTCTGAGCAAGTTCAATCGTTGGTTCTAGCCAAAATTTAGCTTCACCGTTTTGAGATTGAACATGAACGTGCATTCTCGATTCTTCTCTGGAGAAAAAGTAAAAACGGTAGCCGTCTTTACGAAACACAGTTGGACTCATTGACTCAGGATTTGGGGTAGACCACCACTTCAAATTCTAACTTATAAGTTAAGGTGATTAGCGAGCGTCCATATATAGGTCTATTTTTCTAATTAGGATAAAATCTTGACCTAGTACAGCAAAAAAATATGATGCAAGCCAAGATTAAACAAAAATTAAAAGCTTTATCTAGCCCTAAATTTATTGGCTATGCATTGGTGGGCGCGATCGCAATTTTGAGTGCGATCGCAACTAAGTCGGAGCTAGATTTAGTCCATAACCTTGAAAGGCAGACGCAATCAGCATTTTTTTACTGGCGTGGCACAATTACACCGCCCAAAGATATCGTGATTTTGGCGATTGATGATATCTCTTTGCGCCAAGGCGAGTTTTATAATCCCAAAACCCGTCCATTTTTAGAACCATTTCGGACAACCACATGGAAGCGTGTTGTTTATGCTCAAGTGTTGGAAAAATTAGTCAAGGCAGGCGCGAAGGTAGTCGCCTTTGATATTTTGTTTGTCACCCCTGGCGATCATGGTGAAGCAGATGATCAAAAACTGCAAACTGCGATCGCAAAATATGGTGATCGGGCAGTATTTGCAGCTAGTTATGAATTCACACAAATCGGTGATGCGAATATGATTCAGCTTGCCGCACCCGATGCTATTTTTCAGCTTAAACCGAATACTTTGGGGCTAATTAATTTTCAACCCGAAGTCACAGGCAATATTCACAGACTCGGTGTCACCCCACCCGCCGATAGCGGTTTGCCAGTTTTGCCAACCTTTGCTGCTTCTATTTTGAACGTGGCAAAAATTAATTATCCTGAGCCGAAAGGGGATGGAATTTATTTTTTGGGAGGCGCGGATACATGGGCAAATGCTCAGCAGCAAATTCCATTCTATTATGTTGTTGATCCAGAGAATTGGAATAGCGATCAGTTACAAGGCGGCAAATTCTTTAAGGATAAGATTGTTTTAATCGGTGCAACTGCCGCATCAAAGCAGGATATCCAGAATTCGGCGGTAGGGAGAATGGCAGGAATTGAAATTCATGCTAATGCGATTGCCACGCTGATGCAGGGTAAAAGTATGGCAAACCTGTTCCCTAGCTCAACGCAACAGGCTATTTTTACGCTTTTGTTAGTGGGCATATCGGGAGGGATTTTATGTTTATTCAAACGTCCCAACACCCAAATTTTAGCGGCACTTGGGACGGCGATGGGTTGGTTTGCCATTGGCTATGTTTGCTTCATCTATACCAGTACCATCCTCCCTGTGGCAATTCCTGCGATCGCAATTGGACTAAGTGGGATCACCCTCTTAACTACGGGGTCAATCTCTGCCCAACTGGATAAAATCTTATTAAGGCGTACCTTGGAACGCTATGTTGCTGCGCCAATTGTGGAAGAAATTGTCAATCAACCCGACAGCTTTCGTGACTTACTCGAAGGACGTACCATTAAAGCCGCAGTGCTTTTTTCTGATATTCGTGGTTTTACTACCCTCTCTAGCCGTCTTCCTGCCAAATTATTAATTCAACAATTAAATACTTATTTGGGGGGGATGGTTGATGCAATTTTGGAATGTCAAGGCACAATTGATAAATTCATTGGTGATGCGATCATGGCAGAATTTGGCTCTCCAGTGTCGCGAGGCGAAAAAGCAGATGCCATGAATGCGATTAATGCCGCTCTCCAGATGCGGGTAACATTAATGGAACTTCGCAAAAGTTGGTATGCAAATAAGCAGATTCCATTTTCTAATGGAATTGGTATTAACTATGGTGAAGTTACTGTCGGTAACATTGGTTCAACCCGTCGTCTTGAATATGCTGTCATCGGTGATACGGTGAATGTGGCAAGCCGTGTGGAAGGGATGACGAAGGATCTGGGTACAGATATTTTGATTACCGATGCTCTGTACAAAATTGTTAAGGATGAAATTGAGGTAATTGACTTTGGGGAACATGCTCTCAAGGGTCGAGTGGGAGTTGTACATCTGTATGGATTGATTGGGCTAAAGGGTTGCGATCGCAATATTTATGCTCAAGTCCAACAGGATCTCCAGAAAAACACTATGGTAATTGATGCGCTCAAGCATTAAACCCGTACTTAACTAATCCCTATGCAGTGGTTCAAATCCTTTGGCAGCAGCTTGATTAATCTCACTAAAGATGCACTGTGGCAAGCTAACTGCCCATTATGTAAGCGTCCTGCGGATTTCATTTTATGCAAAGACTGCGATCGGCAAATTACCGCCTGTCAAGCTTCTGCATTTCTCCAGTCCGATCACCCAATTTCGCCAAAGATTCCGCTTTATAGTTGGGGGATTTATGACGGTGCATTAAGGCGAGCAATTTCTACATGCAAATATGAAAACCATCCCGAAATCATGGATGCGATCGCAATCAAAATTGCTGACCAATGGCAAAGATCATTTCACAAACAAACATTCACCCAAAAGTCACAAAAGCTAACGGTGATCCCCATTCCTCTCCATGACAACAAATTAAAATCTAGAGGCTTTAACCAAGCGGAAATACTGGCACGCCGCTTCTGCGCTTTGACTGACTTGACCTGCTATCCCCAATTGTTGCACCGAGTTAAGGATACCAAGCCACAAATGCAGACCAATAACAAACAAGAACGCGCCCAAAACCTAGCAAATGCTTTTACGACTTCTGCCCCCCGCCATAGCCGCACTACCAATTTGCGATCGGTAATTCTATTTGATGATATCTATACCACTGGCACGACCATCCGCGAAGCGATCGCAACGCTGACGGCTAGCAATTTTGCTGTGCGTGGTGTGATTGTACTAGCGCGTACCAAATAACAAAAATTGCATCTTAGATTGCATCTTAATTGTGCAGTTCTAGTTCGCTTTTCATTTTTTCCAGCGTCATATTCATCTGGTCAAACATCTGCTGAGGGGTGATTCCAAAATTGCCGAGCTGATTTTCTAACTGCTTGAGAGTCATCTGCGCCATGAAATCATCGGATAGTTCAAAGCGTTTCATAAAAATTTTGTAACGATCCATCATCTCTTCCATCTTCTCAATGAAGAGAATCTTGCCCTCACGATCAAATTTGCCATAGCTACCACCAAGCTGAGTTAGGGCTTGATAGTCTTGAAACAAATGACGGGCCTCATCTTGGACAATCTCAGAATCAAAAAATGCCATTTTAATGCTCTGGTTAACTTGACTAACTATTCTAATTTTACAAGCTAGATCAAGTTTACATAAGTTAACTGAAGTGGTGATATCACACCCTTGATTTCTATCGGTTATACCAAAAACCAAAAAACTAGTATAGCTGTAGCCGTTTTTATTAGGCCAAGCCCCAAAACCCAAAAGAGAGTTGCGGCGCGAAGCGCCGCAACTCTCTTTTGGGTTTTACTTGGCTGTAGCTAGTAGCTTTTTGGGTTTTTGTTTAGGTCATAATTGGTACGGCGCGATCGCTTTTTCGTGGCAAATATCGAACGGAAACCCGTTGTAAGCCACACTTTTCTTCAAGTTCATGCACATAATCGACCGCTTCGCCTTCATGCTCTCGATTATCAAGACTTTCCAGCACTTGCAAAATTTCAGAGTCTAAACCAGGCTGTCCGATAAATAAGTGCATTAGAGTTTCACAATTATCATCGTCAGGGTAGATGGGAATGTAGTAAATGTAAGGAGTTTCCATAGGTTATATGTTAGCGCTCTGTTGGTATTGCCTAGATGCAGTCATACTTTAGTTGGCAATTTAAACTTTTGTAAATCTTAGATCGTAGTTACGGCATTTAAACCAACTGCAACAAAGATACTACATTGCATTACAGCGTAAACTAGGAATCTACAATAGAAATATAAAAACACACCAAATCAGCATAGGCGATCAATTTGCGATCGCGAATGTTGTTGATCATTCAGGTGCGACTCATCTAAATCATGCTCAACCCAGACCCAAATACAATTCAACTCACCCAAGATGACTACGAGCGTTACTCGCGTCACCTTATCTTGCCTGAGGTTGGTGTAGAAGGACAAAAGCGACTCAAGGCTGCCAGCGTACTGTGTATCGGTACGGGTGGCTTGGGCGCACCTTTGTTGTTATACCTCGCCGCCGCAGGTGTCGGACGCATTGGCATCGTAGACTTTGATGTCGTAGATACCTCTAACCTGCAACGTCAGATTATTCACGGCACTAGTACCGTTGGTAAACCCAAGATCGAGTCGGCCAAAGCACGCATTTTGGAAATCAATCCCTATTGCCAGATTGATCTGTACAACACGCATCTATCCTCAGTCAATGCTCTGGAGATCATGGCTCCCTATGACATCGTTGTTGATGGTACGGATAACTTCCCCACACGCTATCTCGTCAATGATGCCTGCGTATTGCTCAATAAGCCTAACGTCTACGGCTCGATCTTCCGTTTTGAAGGGCAAGCAACGGTATTTAACTATGAAGGTGGTCCCAACTACCGCGATCTCTATCCAGAGCCACCACCACCTGGATTAGTTCCCTCTTGCGCTGAAGGCGGTGTTCTTGGAATTTTGCCTGGTATTATCGGCGTAATCCAAGCCACTGAAACCGTGAAGATTATTCTCGGTCAAGGTAATACCCTCAGTGGTCGTCTGTTGCTTTACGATGCCTTAAAGATGACTTTCCGCGAGCTAAAGCTTCGTCCTAACCCAGTTCGTCCTGTCATCGAGAAATTGATTGATTATCAGGAATTCTGTGGTATCCCTCAACAAAAACAAACTGAAATGGAAGCACAACAGGCAATCCCCGAAATCACGGTTAAAGAACTCAAAGAGATCATTGATGCTGGCACAGCCGACTATCTGATCGTCGATGTGCGGAATCCTAATGAGTGGGACATTGGTGTTATTCCTAATACAGTGCTAGTACCTTTGCCAGAAATCGAAAATGGCGGTGGCGTAGAAAAGGTCAGGTCACTGCTTGGCGATAAGAAGCTAATTGCCCATTGCAAAATGGGTGGACGTTCGATGAAAGCCTTGGGGATCTTGAAGCAAGCTGGCATTCAAGGAACTAATGTACAGGGTGGGATCAACGCATGGAGCGATCAAATCGATCCGTCAGTTCCCAAATATTAAAACAACATAAAAACAAAAAGAGAAAGGGCGCTGAGCGCCCTTTCTCTTTTTGTTTTTAACGGTTTAAAGTTAATTCCTTTTTATTGCCTAAAATGCCCTGTGGTCGCCACACCATTAATAAAATTAGGGTAATGCCGATCAGAATTAATTGAATTGCCTCAAATCGCCCACCATCGGCGCGTAGTTGCTCAGGGAGAAACCTTGGTAGAGCATTGTAGAACTGAAATATTGCTGCACCTAAAATAACGCCAAGATTACTACCTGCACCGCCGATCGTGATAATTGTCCATGCTTGGAAAGTAATCAGAGGGACAAAATTATCAGGGTAAACGGTAGTTAATTGCCAAGCGTAGAAAGAGCCAGCGAGTCCACCAATTGCGCCGCCGATCGCAAAAGCTTGTAATTTGTACCAAAATACATTTTTGCCCAAAGCCTTGACTACTTCTTCATCTTCACGAATTGCCTTAAGCACTCGTCCCCAAGGCGATCGGACTAGCCACTCTAAACGCCAATAGACAACCGCAACAACCGCAAGTAAAAGAGCTGCTAGTACAAAGGAATAGTATTGTCGGGGAATTAAATCAACTAAAGGCAGTGGAAAGTCCTGCACACCCCTTGTGCCTCTGGTCAGCCATTCCTCGTTATTCACAAATAGGCGTACCATCTCTGATACACCAATAGTAACGATGCCGAGATAGTCTTCGCGAAGTTTCAAGGCAGTGCTACCAATAATGACCCCTAGTAAACCTGCGATCGCAGATGCAATCAGAAAGGCAAAAAAACAAGGAACTCCATTGAGGCTAAGTAATACAGTTGTGTAGGCTCCGACCGTCATAAAGGCAACATGACCGAAGTTAACTAACCCTGCAAATCCCCATTGCAGATTTAGTCCGAGACTAAACAGCGCAAAAATTGCCGCATTAATGAAGAGTGTTGTGATGTATTCGATCATGAATTAAGTGACTGCACTAGCGATATAGTAAGTCTAGACTGGTACGTTTTAAAACACCATGCGTCTATGTATTAACCCCAACTGTCCTAGCCCTGATCATCCTGATAATGCTAATGAGCTGACATGTCGGGGATGTGGCTCTGATTTATGGATTGATGATACCTACGAGGTCACTAAACTACTGAGCGATTCGGGGGGGTTTGGCATGATCTACGAGGCGATTGATCGCCATGGCAAAACTAAAATTTTAAAGATTCTCAAACAGGAATTGAATGAGGATAGTAAGTCTGTGTCCCTATTTCAGCAAGAAGCATTTGTATTGGGGCAGATTGAACATGCGGGTATTCCCAAAATTGATGGCTATGTGCATCATCATTTGGCCAATGGGACGATGCTGCATGGGATTGTCATGCAAAAAATTGAAGGTCTGAACCTCGAAGAATGGATCAATCAACGCGATAAAAAACCGATTGCCCAAAAACGCGCCATTGTATGGATGCGGCAATTGGTAGACATTTTAGCGGTGGTGCATCGCAATAAATATTTTCACCGTGATATTAAGCCCGCCAATATTATGTTGTCGCCATCGGGACAATTAGTTTTAATTGATTTTGGGACAGCCCGTGAAGCCACACATACTTATCTTGCCAAGATTGGTGGGGTGCAGGGGATAACGAGTATCTGCTCAGTGGGCTACACTGCACCCGAACAGGAGAAGGGTTTTGCTGTGCCGCAGTCAGACTTTTATGCCCTTGGCTGTACGCTGATCCATTTAGTAACAGGCAAATATCCCCTTGATACCTACAATCCCGATCGCGATATGTTTGAGTGGCGATCGCACGCTCCTGATATTTCCGAGGAATTTGCGGATTTAATCGATGCCATGATTGCGCGTAAACCGAATGATCGCCCGATTAATTGTGAAGCAATCCTCAATATACTCAAGGAAATTGAGCAAATTGATAAACTGGCCCCCAATGGAAAGGCTCATGCCAAGCGTAAATTGGTTAAACAGGCTATTAAAGAATCAACTCGTCGTCCCACCTCCCCAATTTTATTGACGGTATCGGTGTTTATTGCTGCCTGTGTGGGCTTGAGTATTGGCACATTAATTAAAGTTTCGGCACTTGGCAGCTTTGAGGAAATTAGTATTCAATTACCTGTATTTCAACAAAAAAGATTAACGCCCACTAAATTTTTACAAGCCCACACGGATGCCGTCCAAAGTGTGGCACTCAGTCCCAATGGCAAGATGATTGCCAGTGCCAGCGATGACGGCACTGTGAAAATTTGGGATTTGGCGGGGGATAGCGCAGTACCAACTAAGCAAATTAAAGATCAGGGGGGATGGGTACGCTCGGTGGTATTCCTGTCCGATCGGCAAATTATCACCGCAGGTCAGGATAAAAACATCAAAATTATCGATCTTGCCTCAGGTAAAGTTGCTAAAACCCTAACGGGACATACCAATTTAATTAATAGTATTGCGATCGCAAAAGCTAGAGATCTCTTAGTGAGTGGCAGCTATGACAATACAGTTAATATTTGGCAAATCTCGACAGGAAAATTATTGCGATCGCTAAAAGGACATAAAGATCGGGTGTGGGGTGTAGCCGTTTCCCCTGACGGCAAACTTGCAGTCAGTGCTAGCCGTGATAAAACCTTAAAAGTCTGGGAGATCAGCACAGGCAAAACCTTACAAACTTTGGTCGGACATGAGGACGCAGTTACCTGCGTATTGGTCACCCCTGATGGTAAGCAGGTGATCAGCGGTGGCAATGACAAATTAATTCGCGTCTGGGACATTGCCTCAGGCAAACAACTCTACAGCCTCGCTGCCCATGAGGATGGCATCGGCGCGATCTCAATTACTAGTGATGCCAAATATCTGATCAGTGGCAGCAAAGATAGTCCTAACTCCATTCGTTTATGGAATCTGCAAACTCGAGCCTCAATCTGGAACTTGATTGGTCATACCGATTTAGTCACCTCCATGGTCTTGACTAACGATAACCTCCAGTTAATTACGGGCAGTCAAGACCGCAATGTTGATATTTGGGAAATTCCTGCGTTATAGGCATCCAAACCGATTGCCATTAAGAAAATCAACTGTCCCATCACAGAAAATCTCATCGTTTTCGGTAAACCAACGATCTTTCGATCCCCATTAAATGATATTTTGAGAAGCGGTTAGCTTTATATGTGAGTGCAAAAAAGTTAAACTCTTAGAGTTTGATTTTATTGATGTATTGCATTTTCTTGCATATATCTTCTTGCACGTCATTTCATTGCAAATTTTTTAGATTCTGAGTTAAGAGGCTGGAGTAAACAGCAAGCATGGTAACAACCGCAGAGAAAGTATCAGTCGGGCGCATCACCAAGATCATCGGTCCTGTGGTCGATGCCGAATTCCCCAGTGGCAAAATCCCCGAAATTTATAACGCCGTTGTCGTAACTGGCACAAACTCCGCAGGACAAGTCATTAATGTCACCTGTGAAGTTCAACAATTATTAGGCGATAACCAAGTTCGTGCTGTTGCAATGAGTACCACTGACGGCATCGTTAGAGGTATGGATGTAACCGATACAGGCGCACCGATTAGTGTTCCTGTTGGTCCTAACACCCTTGGTAGGATCTTCAATGTATTAGGCGAACCTATTGATGAGTTAGGTCCTGTTACCACTGAAGAAAAATTCCCTATTCACCGTCCATCCCCTGCATTCACTAGCTTAGAAACCAAACCTAGCACCTTTGAAACGGGCATTAAGGTTATTGACCTTCTCGCTCCCTATCGTCGTGGCGGCAAAATTGGTCTATTCGGTGGTGCTGGTGTCGGCAAAACCGTATTAATTCAAGAATTAATTAACAACATCGCCAAAAAGCACTCTGGTGTGTCGGTGTTTGGTGGTGTAGGCGAGCGTACCCGCGAAGGTAATGACCTCTACAACGAAATGAAGGAGTCGGGCGTACTTCAGTACCTCGCTCTCGTTTATGGTCAAATGAACGAGCCACCCGGAGCGCGTATGCGTGTCGGTCTAACAGCTTTGACTATGGCTGAGTATTTCCGCGATGTCTCTAAGCAAGACGTATTGTTGTTCATCGACAATATTTTCCGCTTTACTCAAGCTGGTTCCGAAGTGTCAGCGCTACTTGGTCGTATGCCTTCGGCTGTAGGTTATCAACCCACCTTGGCGACGGACATGGGTGCTTTGCAAGAGCGCATCACTTCAACCCTCGAAGGTTCGATTACCTCTGTACAAGCGGTATATGTACCTGCCGATGACTTGACTGACCCCGCTCCTGCAACCACCTTTGCTCACTTGGATGCAACCACCGTATTGTCTCGTGGTTTGGCTTCTAAGGGTATTTATCCTGCGGTTGACCCCCTCGATTCTTCTTCGACCATGTTGCAGCCTGGTATCGTCAGTGACGAGCATTACCGTGTTGCCCGTGGCGTACAAGCTATTCTTCAGCGTTACAAAGAACTTCAAGATATCATCGCCATTTTGGGTCTTGACGAACTTTCTGAAGAAGACAAATTGGCTGTAGCCCGCGCCCGTAAGATTGAGCGTTTCTTGTCTCAGCCTTTCTTCGTTGCCGAAGTATTTACTGGTTCTCCTGGTAAGTATGTCACCCTCGAAGAAAGCATCACTGGTTTCGATCGCATCCTTAAGGGTGAACTCGATGATCTACCTGAGCAAGCTTTCTACCTTGTTGGCAACATCGAAGAAGCGATTGAAAAGGCTGCAAAGCTCAATTCTAAGTAGATGTTTAGCTATTAGCGTTTAGCTGTTAGCGTTTAGCTCCTGAAAAAGCTAACGGCTAACGGCTAGCAGCTAACAGCCTCCCTAACTAATAGCTAAAAATTAATCGTTAATTTTAAAATGACCCTAACTGTAAAAGTAATTTCCCCAGATACAACAATTCTGGATACTGTCGCAGAGGAAGTGATTTTACCTAGTTCCACGGGGCAATTGGGTATCTTGACCGATCACGCTCCTCTGATTTCGGCACTCGAAATAGGTGTATTACGTTTTCGTAAAGATAAAGCTTGGTCTGCGATCGCTCTTACGGGTGGTTTTGCTGAAGTTGAAGAAAACGAAGTCACTGTTTTAGTGCGTAGTGGCGAATTAGGCAGTGCCATTAATGCTGATGATGCTCGTAAAAAACTGGAAGAAGCTGAGCAGGCTTTGGCTGGTGTTAAGGCTGAAGATAAGCAAGGCAAAATTCAGGCTGAGCAAAATTTGCGGATGGCTCGCGCTAGAGTGCAAGCAACTACTCCTATCTAGCAATGCTTCTCGTCAAGCAAAAATATTTACTCAACAAAAAAGCGATCGCATTGCGATCGCTTTTTTTGTTATTTGTTTGAGATTCCCAAGAATAAAGGAAAAAGAATATCATTTCCTCTAATTAATAATTTGCATTCTAACAGCATATTATCAACAAGTTAAAATTGAGGAAGCATGACAGACAATAAAAAATATCGTATTCAGCTAGAAGGTCAATACAAAGCACTGGATGAACATCTACAAAAACTTGCAAAAGAAAGAGAAAAAACGACTGAGAATCAAGATTTAGGTTTAATAGCCCATTGGGAGAAGACAGTAGCCAATTGTCATAATCAAATTGCAAAGTTAGAAAGGAGACTCAAGAAATGAATACTACATATAAACAGCCAATCGATCGCCTCAAACGTCATATGGCAGAGTATCAACCACAGCTACAAAGAGCGATCGCAGCGATCGCAGTGCTAGAGCATAGCGATCCTGAGTCTGATGAATTTTGTCATGCGCTTGCCGATCTCCATGTCTGCTCCACAATCCTTGAGCCATATTCTGAAGGAATGCTAGAAGCAATTGAGCAGTTTACCGAAGAATCCGAAATTTAATCAATAGGTGTAGCTAAAATCTTTTTGAGAGCAATTAAGCCTTTTTTGAGTTGCCGTGAAACGGTAACAGCACTAATGCCCAGAGTTTCAGCAACTTCACGATGGGTAAATTCTTTTAGAAATACAAACTCAACTACTTCACGGGTGCGATCTTCTAATAAATCTAGAGCTTGTTGGAGACGAATGTTATCTTCTTGAGCAAGTTGAAAACTTTGATATTTTTGATCAGTGACGAGATCGCCGATGGAAGTAGAACTATCTTCACCTTGATCAATTGGCGTATCGAGACTGAGGGGAGAACGGTTTTGACAGGCGAGCTTAATGTCATACCATTCATTGACGGTAATTCCTAGCTGAGTCGCAACCTCTTGGCTAGTTGCCTCGCGACCCGTTTCTGTTAATTTATTGCGAATAATCTTGCAGCCTTGATTGTAGGTGGTGAGCCATGCACGGGGCATTCTGACGGTGGGGCTTTTGTCTCGGAGGTAATGTTGGATTTCACCCTTGATATATGGCACGGCGAAAGAGCTAAACGCATTGCCCTTACTAACATCAAACCGCTCGATCGCATTGATGAGTCCGATTGAGCCGACCTGCATCAAATCTTCAAAGCTTTCTTGGCATTGGCTTTTCCAGTGATAGGCTTCTCGACGGACTAAGCCAATATTTAGATTGACTAGTTGATTACGTAGCTTAATGGAAGGATTGGCACGATAGGCTTGTAAAATTTCTAAGGTTTCGTGTTTGCGGGAGACAGTTATTTGCGTATCAACTTCTTCGGCGGCAGTTGGTTCGTTGCGATTGTCGAGATATTGTCTTTGCAAGAAATTTTCTAGGTGCTGATGAATATGCGATCGCGCAAATTCTGAAAAATTACAATCCTGATCACAGTTGAATTGCAATAATGCTTTTTTTAAGCCCTGTTTGCCAGCTTCTAATAATTCACGATCGCTAGATCGGCGCTCACCAACTCTTTGATTGCTTCTGCGACGTTCTGGGATATGACTGTCTAGAGGAGATTGCGATCGCAATTCTGTCGTAATGCCTTGATTAATTAACGATACTGGTAGAGAAATGATAGTTTCTCTAATTAATCCCATATGGATTTCGATAAGTTGCTGCTGGATAGTATCAGAGCAAGAAACTTTGTATTCCTGAAGAAGCCTGATGATCTTTTCATTAACTGAATTATTTTCATCCAATTGCATACGACAAACATCCTCAATGATGCAAGCAGCCCCAAATTAATCTTGATCCATTCGAGGATAGTTTTACAGACATTTGTTGTTTAACAATAGCTTTGTTACAGAGATCCGATTGCCTGATATCTTCGCTATTTGTCCTTCGATTATAGCGTTAACAATAGGTTAGCACCATGCGTGGGCTCCACTAAATTAACATGATGATGCATTCGTCACCCGCAGGTACATAGGTCTGATTGACACGCATCACAGCGAGGGAATTTGCCCCAATCACACTAATTAAATTACCAGAACTATAGTTTTTTACGGGCTGAAAAACTGGATGGCCTTTTTGATAGCTTAAGTGTCCCCACAAATAGGTTTCACGTCGTCCCTGCGCGTGCAGATCTTCAGTAGTAGTCGCTTTGATAAATTGTGGATACCAGTAGCTGGGATTACCGCCATTGAGTTTTGCAATCGCCCCACGGATAAATCGCCAGAAACTCATCATGCTGGAGACAGGGTTGCCGGGAACGCCAAAATATAGGATTTTGCCAATAGTTGCCACTGTTAGAGGTTTACCTGGTTTAATGGCGATGGATCGCACATGGATATCTGCACCTAAACTGGCTAATAATTCATCGATATAATCGTAGTCCCCGACGGAAACGCCGCCTGTGGAAATGACCAGATCGGCGGTGGCGATTGCCTGTTGCATCACCTCTATAAGTTTTGCTTTATGATCAGGGATTGCACCAAAGGTCATGGCGATCGCGCCTGATTGTGTGACCAGGGCGGATAGGGTATGGAGATTGGAGTCGATAATTTGTCCAGATTGCAGTGGGGATGAGCTATCAAGGCTAACTAATTCATTGCCTGTGGAAATGATCGCAATTTTGGGCTGACGATAGACTTTGATTTGCTGGCATCTAGCGGCGGCTAATGCGCCAATTTTGGTTGCGCCGATTTTTGTGCCTGCATTGATTAGCTTAGTTCCTGCGGTGATAAATTCGCCTTGATGTCGGACATATTCACCTTGGCTGGGTTTGGTCTTGAGATACAGAACATTATCAATGGGTTCAGTATCTTCCTGCATAATCACGGTATCCGCACCGATGGGTAATCTGCCACCTGTAAAAATACGCATACATTCACCTTGGGGCAATGTCTGGGCAATGGCGGATCCTGCGGGAATTTGGGCAGTTGCGATCGCAATTTTTAGTTCTGACAAATTGGCTAAATCGGCATAGCGCAAGGCATAGCCATCCATGGCGGAGTTATGCCAATGGGGAAAGTCTAGTGGGCTATGGATATCCTCGACTAAGATCCGATTTTGCGATCGCGATAGGTGAATAACTTCACTATCAAGTTCAGGATCAAAGGGCTGCACCAAATTTAAAATGATCTGCTCAACTTCAGCGACAGAAAACATAGCAACATTACCAATCTGAGCAAGGTATTTAGAGATGCCCTCTACTATAGAATTTATTTATGCGTATAGATATTGTCACCCTCTTTCCTGAATTTTTTACCTCACCTTTGCAGACAAGTCTGCTGGGTAAGGCAATCGCCAATCAAATTGCCGATGTATATTTGACTAATCCCAGAGATTTCACCACTGATAAACATCATCGGGTTGATGATGAACCCTATGGTGGCGGTGTGGGCATGTTGATGAAACCTGATCCTATTTTTGCGGCAGTGGAGTCGTTGCCAATTTTGCCCAAACGGGAAATTATCTACATGACTCCGCAGGGTGAGCCAATGAAACAGGAGCTGTTTAAGGAGCTTGCTAATTACGATCAATTAGTTCTCATTTGTGGCAGTTATGAAGGTGTTGATGAGAGGGTTTGTGAGCATCTTGTCACTCGCGAAGTTTCTCTTGGAGATTTTGTACTGACCTGTGGTGAAATTCCTGCGCTAGCTTTAATTAATGGAGTCGTGCGTTTACGTCCCGGAACAGTGGGTAAGGAAGATTCACTCAAATTTGAGAGTTTTGAAGATGGATTATTAGACTATCCGCAATACACAAGACCTCCTATTTTTCGAGGTTGGGAAGTGCCTGAAGTATTGCGATCTGGCAATCATAAGTTGATTGCAGAATGGAGAAAGGAACAGCAGCTTTTGAGAACCAAACAACGTCGTCCTGATTTGCTCTAGCAATCACTAGGGATTTGACTTTGTAGTTAACAAATATAGTTAACAAATTACTTTCTATAACTTCTTTTTAAGATTTTCTCTTAATTCACGAGCTTGAGCGTCATTATTACTAGCAATAGAAACAAAGATGATATATTCACCGTTTTGAGGAATACAAGCAATAGATGCGATAGATTGATTTGTCCGTCCAGTAAAACCTCCGCGTACTGCTCTAACTTCCTTCAATTTAAGTAAATTTAGGGCTTTACTGGCTTTGTCCAGACAAGCTTTATTTGAGCCAACTTCTTTCTTCCAAGAATTGTAGACCGAAGGGACTTCAGCAAAAGCAGGTAGGCTAAAGGCACTAATTGCTATCAATGAAGCAAAAACTGAGAGACTTTGACGGAGCATATTTTTATGAACATTTTTGCTATATCACCAAAATTTTATCGAACTTAATTAAGGCTGACAAGTGCCGTAATAAATTGCAAACAAAAAAGATAGCCGCAATTCTCATAATGAGAATTGCGGCTAGGCGAGTTTCGACTAGAATTGCTTGCAAATGTAAACTTAAAAAATCCAGCCTAATTATTGTTCGGCTATATTTCACTTTTGCTAGCCTATAGCCTATATAGAAAGTACAAAACGCTATATTCTGGGTTTAGTAAGTTAACAGAAAAGCTACATGAAAATCCTAGTAATGGGCGGCACGCGCTTTATCGGTGTTTCCCTTGTTAAGTTGTTGGTCGCTCAAGGGCATGAAGTAACCCTATTTAATCGTGGCAAAAAGCCCTCACCTGTGGCAGGACTACGCACTATCATTGGCGATCGCACTGATGCCCAACAATTAAAGGACAGATTAGGCAATGAAACCTTTGATGTTGTATTTGATAACAATGGTAGGGAGTTGAGTGATACTCAGCCCTTAGTTGAAATTTTTCGCGATCGCATTCAGCATTTTGTGTACATGAGTTCGGCAGGAGTCTACCTTGATAGCGATGTGCTGCCCTACGCTGAAACCGATGCTACCGATCCTAAAAGCCGCCACAAGGGCAAGCTAGACACAGAAGCTTATTTGCAACAGGTACGCACTGAATCAGAATTTCCTTACACATCAATTCGCCCTACCTATATCTATGGTCCGCAAAACTATAACGATGTAGAAGCATGGTTTTTTGATCGGATTGTGCGTGATCGCCCTATTCCCATCCCTGGTAATGGCAAATTTATTACCCAACTTGGTCACGTTGAGGATCTAGCTGCGGCGATGGTGGCAGTGCTTGGCAATCAAAAAGCGATTGGCGAAATTTACAATATTTCCGATCGCCGCTATGTCACCTTTACGGGGTTAGCCAAACAATGTGCGATCGCAATAGGTAAAGATCCGAGTCAATTGAACTTTGTCTACTACAATCCTAAGGACTTTGACTTTGGTAAAAAGAAAGCATTTCCTTTCCGTTTACAACATTTCTTCACTTCCGTAGATAAAGCCATTCAAGATCTCAACTGGCAACCCCAATACGATCTTGTCTCTGGATTAAAGACTTCCTTTGAGCAAGATTATCTTCCTTCCCATCGTGGACAGGCTGAAGCTGACTTCTCAACTGATGATCAAATTTTAAAATAATTAGAATCTAGAGATGGATTTACCTGCATAACGGGTAAATCCATCTCTGGGTTTATCTAAAACCATGCAAAAGCTTAAATCATTACCCTATGACTCGGTTATTTATCTGATTATTTTATTTGTCGCCTATGTTGTGGGGGGATATCTACTAGCTATTTACAATGTCAATCTAATTATTTTGATTGGAACTTATCTGGTTGTTCTCAGATTAGCGCAAACGGGAAGCTCCTCAATTGGAATTGCGATCGCATGGCTATCGACATGGTTTTGGGGAAGCGCGTTCCTCTGGGCAAGACCAATCAGCTTAGGTGATATTAGCGCTCAAAAAGTCGCATTATTGCTTCTATTGTGCTGGCTATTCTCAATGAGTAGCATTTTTTTGCTAGCTTTTGCCCATAAAAGAGTAGCAAAATTGGGGGGCAGTCAGACACAGACTGTATATGGATTAACTGGTTTGACATGGGGATCCATGACAATTGGTTGGTATGCATATCAATGGACATTAGGTATCTGAAATGAGTCAAGCTCCTAGAGGTTATACATCAAGAGATGCGGATTACTACATGCATCAAATCCCCTTAGAGACTTTAGAAAAGCTCAGTAACGATGAAAGAGATCAGCTCAAATCCATTTTTCGGAATGCACTGCCTAATACAACACCGAAAATAATTGACCTCCGTTTTGTTGTGGATCTGGTGTTTACGCGCTACTTTGTGGTGCTAATGATTGGCAAAGATCGCCGCAAACAGCAAAGACATTATGAGGTAAATGGTGTAACTAGAATTGCCAATATCATCGGTGCGGTTTTACTAATTATGGCGATGAGTTTATTAATTAGTGCAGTGACATTTCTATTGCTTTATCTACTCAAATCATCCGTAGGAATTGATATATTTTCAGGGCATATTACAGAGGTTCTATTCAAAAAAAAGTAGCATTGTTATTTTCATCTCCACAGTGTATGTTCGTGAACGTCCGAGAGTGTAAAGAGAGATGTGTCAATTCGGCACTGGGCAGTTAATTCGCGATCGACGTATTTTCGTCTTTTTTGCCTTCATTTAATGGACGTTTCAGCATCTAACCCCGATTAACTGATCAATGCCGAATTGTGCCGCCTGTTATGGCGATGATCTTGCCATTTTTATACTCATATTTGAGGTCTTGACTAGCTTCCCAATCCAGAAATTCCTCTGGCGATAGATAGCTAGTTTGATCAATGTGCGGTTGGACGATCATCGTGAGAGCCTCCTAAAATTTGAGGACTACTTGTTAGTGTTCAAGTTCTGTAACTATAATCGTCTAAAAAACGGCTAAGTAATGCTTCCTCCTTTTATTGTTTTAGATCCCATTCTGCAAGACTGGTTACGTGAAGATATTGGGCGTGGCGATCGCTCGACGGGTGGACTATTTCCCGATGGTAATGCACCCCTTGGTCAAGCGGTTTGGATTGCTAAAGCCGATGGCGTGATTGCTGGTTTACCGATCGCAGCGCGAGTATTTCAATTACTCGATCAAAATACTAGTTTTGTGGCGCTCGTCAAGGATGGTCAAACCGTTAAAGTTGGGGAAATCATTGCAGAGATTAATGGCAGTCTTGCTACCTTGCTCATGGGGGAACGGGTTGCTTTAAATTTGGTGATGCGGTTGTCTGGGATTGCCAGTGCGACTGCGGAATATGTAAGTGCGATCGCAAATATCAACACAAATACAAACACAAATCTAGTCGATACCCGCAAGACAATTCCGGGAATGCGCTTGTTAGAAAAATATGCCACTTTGGTTGGTGGTGCGATCAATCATCGCTATGGCTTAGATGATGCCGTAATGCTCAAGGATAATCACATTGCGGCGGCAGGTGGCATCACCGAGGCAGTGCGGCGAGTGCGCCAAAATATACCCTTCACGACATTGATTGAAGTAGAAACGGAGTCCTTTGAGCAAGTGCGGGAGGCTGTGAAGCTTAATCTCGATGTGATTATGTTAGATAACATGCCAGTAGAAATTATGCGTGAAGCAGTAGCAATAATTCGCGAGCATAGCCCACATACCAAAATTGAAGCTTCGGGGAATGTCACCCTCAGCTCAATTTCTGCGATCGCAGAAATTGGCGTTGATTATATTTCCACGTCGGCAATGGTGACACGCTCGACTTGGCTCGACATCAGTATGCGAATTAAGCAATAAGAAAACAAAAAATGGCGTAGCCATTTTTTGTTTTCTTATTGTTCTCACTATTTTCAATATCAATATTTTTATGCAAGAAAGTATCTTTACCACGGTTGTTTTGCCCGTTGCCTTGGCTTTAATCATGCTAGGCATGGGCTTATCATTAAAATTTGAGGATTTTCAACGGATTACTAAATATCCCAAAGCTGTCGCTGTCGGCTTAACGAGTCAGATTTTGCTATTACCAATCATTGGGTTTGGCATTACCCAAGTTGTTGTAATGCCACCTACGATCGCAGTGGGGTTGATGATGATTGCGATCGCACCTGGGGGCGTATCGTCAAACATGGTGACTTATCTGGCGGGGGGCGATGTGGCATTGTCGGTGACATTGACAGTATTTAGCAGCCTGATCACGATTGTGACCATTCCCATTTTGGCGAATTTAGCGCTCAATTATTTCATGGGACAGAATGCCACGATCTCATTACCGATTGCGGCAACCATGGGTCAGATCTTTCTGATTACGATTATTCCGATCGCCATTGGTATGTATATTCACTATCAGTTTCCCGACCTTGCCCGTAAGCTAGAAAAAGTAACTAGCCGCCTTGCGATCGCCTTTCTTGCTCTGATTATCCTGATTTTGCTAATAAGGGAATGGAGCCGTTTACCTGATTTTATTGTGCAGGCTGGCGCTGGCGTAGTTTTACTAAATCTATGCTCAATGACAGCAGGATTTGCGATTAGTAAGCTACTTAACCTAAATTTGCCGCAGCAAATCTGTGTGGCGGTTGAGGTGGGCATTCAGAATGGTACTTTAGCGATCGCTATTACCGCAGGAATTCTGGGCAATCAAGATATGGCGATTCCTGCGGCTATTTATAGCTTATTTATGTATTTGAGTGGGTTTGCGATGATTCTTCTGGGCAAAAATTTATCATCAAAAAGTGAGGTAGTTTAAACACTAAACTTGAGAGAATTATTTATATCAGACACTTATTAAACCTCTCTTTTTATTAGGGTTTATAGATATATTATTCTGAATATTTAAACAATTAACTAGCTGTGTAGCAACTCTCTGCACAACAGGAACCGCAACCGAATTGCCAAACTGTCTATACATTTGTGTACGAGAAACAGGAATAATAAAACTTTGAGGATATCCCATAATTGCTTTACATTCATTTTCACTTAGTAACCTAATTCCTGTCTCTCCACCTCTAACAAAAGTTCCAGTTAGTCTCTGAATTTTATGATAGGTAGAGCATAAAGTCTTGACCTGAATCTTAGAATTACGATCAATTAATTCTGGTTTACCATCATTTAGTTTAAATAAATATGCATCTTGTAAATGCTTAGATATGGAATATCCACTTATATTCTCTTCCACATGATTGCCTATAAATTCTTTATATAAAATTGGCTCAGAAAAATCAAAGTTAGGAACATCCGTAGAAACATCTTCAGATATTCCTACTATAAATATTCTTTTTCTAACCTGTGGTACTCCATAATCTTTGGCATCTAAAACACGCCAAAATACATGATATCTAACTTCAGGTTGACTACAAAAAAGATATTGACCATTGATCGATACAGACAAAGTATCTAATATGATTTTTAAGGTCTTGCCACCATCATGAGTGACTAATCCTTCCACATTTTCTAAAATAAAAGCTTTAGGTTGTTTCTCTTTTAATATTTTCACCACATCATAAAATAAAGTTCCTTGTGTGGGATGCTCAAAACCTTCTCGTTTACCAATTGAGCTAAAGGGTTGACATGGGAAACCAGCAGTTAATAAGTCAATATTAGGAATTGAAGCTGGATCAATTTTTGTAAGATCACCACTTGGAATATCGCCAAAGTTAGCCTTATAGGTCATCTGAGCATATTTGTCCCACTCAGAGGAGAAAACACATGTGCCACCAATACTTTCTAGGGCAAGTCTAAATCCACCGATACCAGCAAATAAATCGGCAAAAACAAAACTCATTTTAATCCTGCCTAATTAGCCAAATGAAATGATGAGGTAATAGTCTTGGAATTTCGCGCCTGTGGCTTGCTTACCTGCTAGCTCATTGGGCAAGAAAATATTACGACGCTGATCACCTGCTTCAATTGTTACTTCGGGACCTAATTGAATTAGTTTGACCTGCTTTTTATTGAAAGTTGGTAAGAAAAGTTTGACTTGCTTGTTAACAACATCAATTTCGATCGGTTTAGGCGCAAGATTAGCAGCTAAATGATCAGGAATCTTTAACTCTAGAGGTTGATCGGGGACTGAAAAAATCGAAAGTGGGCTAAAATCTTCCTCAGAAATGGGATCACGGGCAAAAATACCACCGACAGTTAATCCAATTTGTTGAGCACTGCCCCATAGATATTTTGCGGTTGCGATCGCAAAGGGATCGCCAGTCGTGACCAGATAGGCTGCTACACGGTTAGGATCATTAACCGCCTTTTGTCCACGAGTTAATACCGATGACATTTCCCCCGCCTGTTGCGAGATGTCATCGGTGCTGGAGACTTGGAGAATACTTCTTAAAATTGGCTCGACAAATGGCGAAATCGCTTGTCCGATCGCCGAACCTGTTAATACTTGCTTAAAGCGGCGCAAATACCAGCCTAAAATTTCGGGCATCCCTAGCATTCGCAAGGCTTCCAAATCACCAATGCCATCGTAAATGATTACGTCATATTTACCTTCAGCATCACGTTCGCGCAAAAAACTCAAGCCTAAAGCAGCATCCATGCCCGGTAAAATACCTAGCTCCTGTCCATAGACCTCCTTAAAAAAAGGAGTCCGCAAATATTGGGTTTCCAAACCTTTCATCTTGTCCCAATAGCGCTCCAACAAAACCGTTGCTTGCAATTGGACAGCCGAAAAATTAGGTGCAACTAGTTGCGGTTCGCTGTTCAGCGCAACCCCCAGTCTCATGCTGAGGCTATCCCCCGCCTGTTGACCAACGTAGAGAACTTGTTTGTTTTGGGCGGCAAAAGCACGAGCAACTGCGATCGCAGTTGTCGTTTTGCCAACACCACCTTTACCGAGAAATGTCAGAATTAGGCTCATTGGGCTTCTGCACTAGTTTTTTTAAATTAGGACTGGGGACAAAGTGAGGAATCATCACTTCAGGAATGGTAATCGGTTGATGCGTGCGTGGATGACTGCCAGAACGGGCGCGACGATAGCGTACTGCAAACTTACCAAAATCATTCAAAGTTATGGACTGGTGATTGGCTAGAGCTTTGGTGACGCAGGTTAAAACTGCCTCAAGGCTAGCCGAAGCCATGCTATAGCTTAGCCCATCAACCTCTGCCATCATGCCCCGAATGATATCTTGACGGTTAATATCTGCCATAGGGCAAGGTTGACTAAGTTGATTAAGTTAAAAAATAAATTGTAATATAACTCACAATTCTGCTGTAAACAGCCTAATCCAGAAGAACATCAATTAGATCTCCTTCTGGATGGATTGTTTTGGCATAAAACTGAGCAATTACCTATATTTTAGGCTACAGACTCTAGTTCATCGGCAAAAAACCAAGACTTGCTGCTATCGTTGAATTTGACGATGTAGCCCCATTTGCTACCATCCATAATCTTCTCTTCTTTGATTACGCCGATTTCGCCAATTTTGTTAGAGATTGACTTACCGCTACCATCTTTAAACTCACGAACACGAACTTTTTGACCAACTTGCATAATGTTTGCTTCTCGTACCGAACTCGATTATTCTTTTGCGTTTTCTTTAAAAAGTTTACATTAGATGGTAGGACTTGATTAGCTCTAATGATGAGTTTTTTCAGGATGATCCGCCTTGACAGAATTTGTCATTGCCGCCATAAACCAGAGGAATGCTACAACAATGCCAGTGACGATCGCTCAATTACAAAAATGGAAGCAGCAACAAAAGCCCATCGCAGCGCTTACTGCTAGTGACTATGCGATCGCAAAACTATTAGACAAAGCTGGTGTTGATATGATTCTGGTGGGTGACTCCCTAGCAATGGTAGCGCTTGGCTACAAAAATACATTACCAATCACCCTTGATGACATGATTCGCCATGCCCAAGCTGTCGGACGTGGTGTTGAAAATGCGCTATTAATTGTAGATTTACCCTTTCTCAGCTATCAGGTCAGTGCCGAAGAGGCTATGCGCTCGGCAGGCAGAGTTTTTAAAGAAACCGACGCAAAGGGGATCAAACTCGAAGGTGGTTATCCCGAAATGGTGGAGACGGTGCGTCGGCTGGTACAGGCAGGAATGCCCGTGATGGGACATGTGGGGCTAACTCCCCAATCTGTGCATCGGATCGGCTATCGGGTGCAAGGTGTCACCACCGATGCAGCAAATGAAATTGTGGAACAATCAAAGGCATTAGTAGAAGCTGGTATTTTTGCGTTGCTCTTAGAAAATATACCTGCGGAATTAGCTACCAAAATTACCGAACTAATCCCTGTGCCAACAATTGGCATTGGTGCAGGTCAAGCTTGCGATGGACAAATCCTCGTCACCCACGATGTTTTAGGTTTATCCGATTGGCAACCTCCCTTTGCCCGTAAATACGCTGATTTACAAGGCACAATCACAGAGGCGATCAAGCAATATTGCCAAGATGTGAGAACTAAATCATGAGGCTAGATGAAAATGCTAAGCGCACCTACGGGATATAAAACCCAATCAATTGATACCAGCATCGATGCTGAAATGTATCTGTTTAATAGATTAAAATTGCTAACCCTAAGTCAAAAAGCTGAAAAGGTAAGTAGTTGGACAAAGGGATGTCTAGAACTCTGTTTAATTGGTATTCAGCAACGCTATCCAAACGCAAGCCTAGTAAAATTGCGATATGAATTTGCAAAATCTACTCTAAAATCTCATTTCTCCGATCTGGTTTATCAAAATATTTCTAATTACGGTCAACCACTCATGCTTACCGACCCAGTTTCACTAGCACTGGATATCGCTACAATTTTTAATGACTTAAATATTCCCTATTTAGTGGGTGGCTCGGTGGCAAGTACATTGATGGGAGAGCCACGGGCAACGGAAGATGTAGATATCGTCGCTGATTTAACAATCGAAAAAATAACTCCATTACTACAAGCTCTGCAACCAAGATTTTATGTTTCCGAAGATTCAGTTCGAGATGCAATTAGGTTTAAACGATCTTTTAATTTAATTGATAATGATTCTCTAGGAAAAATAGATGTTTTTGTACTTAAAGATAATCCTTTTCCACAAATTGAATTTCAACGCCGTTGCTCGCAATTGGTTCGACAAAATCCTGAGCAAATGCTGGTATTGCCTACTCCTGAAGACATTATTTTGCAAAAATTAGTTTGGTATCGCATGACTAAGAATGAATCACAGAGGCAATGGCGAGATGTCTTGGGGGTGCTAAAAATTCAAGGCGATCGCCTCGATTTTGATTATTTGCAAAAATGGGCAGATGAACTTAGCCTGAGTGATTTACTAGAAACTGCTTGCACTGAGTCAGGTATAGAACTTTACTTTTAAACAAGAAAGAGAGCGCTAAGCGCTCTCTTTCTTGTTTACCAACTGCGTCCATTCACCGAACGCCTTAAACCATAGCTACTCGAACCAGCAGCAACTAGCTCTCTATTAGTTTCTAAATCCTGTTGTTTATCATCCTGATATTTTTTCTCATCACGTAGCAATACCTCACGCACTGCCCTGACAATCGAGCGTTGAGCAAGCTTCGAGACTACATCACGTCCGAACGCAAGGGTTTGACGCTTGGTCAGGATACGAGTCGCGAGAGGCAAAATATCCGTCGCGGCGATCGCCTTATCTTTTTGGAGAATTGTCCATAGTCTAGCAATATATCCCAAACTGGATGGAGTTTCACTTTTTGCAATGGTTTCTTTTGCTTGAGCATCGATCACAATATCGCCAATTAAAGAGGTGCGAAGTCTTTCCGGCAAACGCTTACTTGCCTCCACCTCAATCCCCTTCACAATCTCATCTATGATGCGATCATGCATAAATTCACTGCGATCGGACAGCAAGAAATCAATTCCTTTATCAAGAGTTCCATTCAAGTTGTAGTCGGGATTGGTCTGAGCATTGCTAAGCAAATTCTCAAGACGATTCCAGCGAAATTCGCCATCACGGAAGAGTAAATCCTTGAGTGCCATTCTTAACTCTGGTGCAGAATCATTCAGCAAACGATTGGCGACATAGGGATAGGCGACTGCTAAAACCTTGAAATTAGGGTCAACACTAAAGGCAATTCCCTCTAATGTAACTAGCGATCGGATAATCAGGGCATAGTAGGCAGGTACTTGGAAGGGATAGTCATACATGATCTGCGACAGTTGATCTGTCATGTCTTTGAAGTCCATTTGGGTCAAGCTCTGACCTTCAGGTGGATTAAACACTTCGGATAGGGCAGGAACGATCGCAGCGAAATCAATATCTTCTGTTAAAAATCCTAGACGCACATAGTCCTTAGAAAGCGCATCAAAATCGCGATTTACTAAATGCACAATTGCTTCAATCAGTCCAAATCGCTGATCCGCAGAAACCTCACTCATCATCCCAAAATCAAGATAAGCGAGTCTACCATCGCCCATGACTAGTAAGTTGCCAGGATGAGGATCGGCGTGGAAATAGCCATAGTCAAGCAATTGGCGCAAAGAACATTGCACACCAACTTCAATCACATGACGACTATCAAAGCCAGCTTCTTTCACCTTTTCGACATTGGTTAATTTAATGCCTTCAATCCATTCCATCGTCAATACCCGCTTAGCGGTGTATTGCCAATAGATTTTGGGAACATAAATCCCTTCTAAGCCACCGTAATATTCGGCGAATTTTTCAGCATTTTGCCCTTCAAAGGTGTAGTCCATTTCTTCAAAAATGCGGCTAGCAAACTCATCGAGGATCGCAGCTAAGTTGGTACGCACAAATTTGAAAGTTTTTTTGAGCCATGTGGCAATTCCCCGCAGAATGTACATGTCAAGGGCAATTCCTGCGGCGATGTCGGGACGCTGCACCTTGATCGCTACACTTTCGCCTGTTTTGAGTCTGCCCTTGTAAACCTGTCCGAGCGAAGCGGCAGCGATCGGGTTGTCCGAGATTTCGGCATATACTTCTGAAGGATCATCACCCAAGGCATCACGAATAAACTGGAAGGCAATTTCATTGGGAAAGGGGGGGAGTTGATCTTGCAACTCCGCCAGCTCATCCATGAACACTGGGGGAACGATGTCGGGACGAGTTGAGAGGGCTTGACCAATTTTGATGAAGGCTGGCCCCAAACGGGTTAGTAATTTGCGCGATTCAATTGCCAGTTTTTTTAATTCTTTAGCTGATGCTTTGGCGCTGAGGCGAAGCCTTAGAAATAGCCAGATTAGAGGTACAAAAATCACTATGCAGCGCCACCAAACCCGCAAAGGTTGGTTGCGGTAATAATTTGCGATCGCATCGATATCATAACGATCTAACTCAAAGTCTGTTTTGGTTACGGGCATAGGATTTTTGTAGACTCATTTGTAGACTTAGTGTACAGATTATTTTAACAATTTGTTACAAAAATCGGGATAGCTCTCTAGGCTTATTGTTATGGCTGCCACCAGTCTGGTTAGAACATAAAACCCAAAAAGTGAGTGGCGGAGCAAAGCTCCGCCACTCACTTTTTGGGTTTTGATTTTTCCTGCTGCGCGGGCGGCACAAACTTAAGCAACTCCGTTTTTCTTAAACCATTCCTGTAATCGTTTCCAGCCATCCTCAGCTTCAGTTTGGCGATAGGAAGGACGATAATCGGCATGGAAAGCGTGGGGAGCTTCAGGATAAATTACCAACTCAGATCGATCACTGCATCCCTTTAGTCGCTCGCGCATTTGTTCAACCGTATCTAGGGGGATTCCTGTATCTTGACCACCGTATAGACCTAAAACGGGTGTTTGCAGACTCGTGGCAATATCAATGGGATGTTTAGGTGTCAGTGCGGTTGACTCGCCGACCAGCCTGCCGTACCAAGCCACCCCAGCCTTAACCTGCGGATTGTGTGCTGAATAGAGCCATGTGACCCTGCCACCCCAACAAAATCCAGTAATTCCCAATTTATTAGGATCAGCCTTAGCGGATTTAATCGCCCATGCCACCGTGGCATCTAAATCTGACATTACCTGTGCGTCAGGGACTTGGCTGACAACTTTGCGAATATCGGCAATATCCGTCAACTTTGACACGTCACCCTGTCGATAAAACATTTCAGGTGCGATCGCTAAATAACCTAATTTTGCTAGGCGGCGGCAGACATCTTGGATATAGCTATGGACACCAAAAATCTCTTGAATTACCAAGATTACAGGAAAATCTTGACCCAAGGTTGGTCTAGCGCGATAGGCGGGAATTGTGCCATTTTTGACAGGAATTTTGATTTCTCCAGCCACGATGCCTTTGGTATCAGTGGTGATCACCTTGGCGGAAATTGGCTGTACTGCGATCGCAAATCCAGCAGTGAGACTACTAACAGCAATGAACTCGCGTCTGGTCAGTTTCGACATTTAAGTTGCCCCTCAAAATATCCTAAAAATATATAGGGCAGTAACTTTACTTACTGCCCTATATATTTTGCACCAACCTAAAAAGTAAGTGTTAACTTGCCTTCTGCCTATCTGCCGATTTTGACAGGAGTTTTTTCCATCTTGATCTCGTAAGTTGCTTTTTCGAGCAGAGAAACACCTGTCATCTCTGGAGGTTGGGGAATTTGTAAAATCTCTAAGATCGTCGGCGCAATATCAGCGAGACGACCACCTGATGCCTTGAGCTTTACATCAGCCCCATGACCATAAATTTTGCAACCTTCACCCTCGATCAAAATAAATGGCACAGGATTATTCGAGTGGGCAGTCCAAGGATTACCATGCTCATCCCACATGTACTCGGCATTACCATGGTCTGCGGTAATGAGAGCCGTACCGCCTGCATTGGCAATGCTCGACAATAGCTTGCCTAAGCAATGATCGACATGCTCAAGGGCTTTGACTGTCGCTTCAAAATTACCTGTATGTCCTACCATGTCAGGGTTCGCATAGTTGATCACGATCAGCGAATAGGTGCGTTTGGCAATTGCCTTAGAAGCAATACGAGTCACCTCTGATGCCGACATCGCTGGTTCTTGATCATAGGTAGATACCCTTGGGCTATTTACCAAGACTCGATCATCCCCTTCGCTAGCCTCTTCCATGCCACCATCAAAAAAATAGGTAACATGAGCATACTTCTCGGTTTCGGCAAGACGTAACTGCTTTAGTCCATGGGATGCCACAACTGGCCCCAGTAAATTAGTGAGGTTTTGTGGCAAGAAAGCAACGGGAACAGGTAAAGAGCTATCGTATTGTGTAAAAGTAGCATAGGTGAGATTTTCAAGTAACTCACGTTCAAATCCCGTAAAGTTTTTGGCAACTAAAGCCTGTGTGATTTCGCGGGAACGGTCAGGACGGAAATTAAAGCAAATTACACCGTCACCTGCTGCGATCGCGCCATGGGCAATCCGCGTGGGCGGCAAAAATTCGTCTGTAATTTTTTCCTTGTAAGCGGATTCTAATAGCTCAACAGCAGAGGTTAGCTCCGTGGTAATCTGGTCATTAGTCAAAACTTCATAGGCTTTTTGCACCCGATCCCAGCGTTTATCGCGATCCATGGCAAAATAGCGACCACTGACGGTCACGATACGACCAACACCAATCTTGTCGATGTGGGCTTGCAAAAGCTTAATAAATTGGATGCCTGACTGCGGCAAGGTATCGCGACCATCGGTGATGACATGGATACAAACATCCTTAATACCTTGATATTTGGCGAGGTCCAGTAGTCCCATGAGGTGATCAATATGGGAATGTACACCACCATCGGAGCAAAGACCAATCAGGTGCAATTTGCTCTGGTTAGCTTTAACCTTGCTACAAACTTCGACCAGTACAGGATTGGCTAACAATGAGCCATCATCGACAGCATCAGAGATTCTGACTAATTCTTGGGGGACAACCCGACCAGCACCAATGTTCAGATGACCAACCTCTGAGTTGCCCATTTGACCTTTTGGTAAACCAACATCTTTGCCAGACGCTTGGAGCAGGGTTTTGGGGTACGTGTTCCACAGACTATCCATGATGGGAGTGTGCGCTGCGGCGATTGCATTGCCCTCGGTTTCTTCCCTATGACCCCAGCCGTCCAAAATGATCAGAACCAGTGGAGAAACAGACCCCGTTTGCATAAAAGACAGTTCCTTGTTAAGTACATGTTCACTCCTGACTAGGCAATCATACCATTGGAGTAAATTACGGATTATCTTAACAATACTTGGCATTTAACACGATCGCAATGTATCGCAGAAAACTTTTATGAGTCACCGAAGTCTAAAAATGGTTGTTGCGATGCATAGATGCCTATCTATCGGTCATCTTTTTGGGATTTGATGATCGCTAACAAATGTATGATGATTATTCTTGTAGTGCTTTACCGCGACTTAATTCAACTAAATTTCGTAAGCAAAACATTACAGAAGTCTCTAATAATCCTTTCTTCGCTTTAAAAATTTTTCCCACGAATGGCGTTAATAGTTCAAAAATATGGTGGCTCATCCGTAGCCGATGCCGATCGCATTAAAGCAGTACGCGATCGGATTAAGCGGACAGTTGATTTAGGTAATCAAGTTGTCGTAGTTGTTTCGGCAATGGGTAAAACCACCGATGGCTTAGTTGCTCTCGCTGAATCAGTATCAACGACTGCTCAAACTCTCAGCGAAATTGCCGCAAAAGAGCGTGAAATGGACCTGCTCTTAGCCACAGGTGAGCAGGTGACGATCGCCACACTGAGTATGGCATTGCAGGCGGCTGGGCAACCTGCGATCGCAATGAACGGCTCACAGGTTAGGGTCGTGACCGAGCCGAACCATACTCGTGCCAGAATTTTATATGTTGAGCCTGAACGCATTAAAACTGAGCTAGGGCTGGGTAAGGTTGTTGTAATTGCAGGATTTCAGGGTGTGGCAATTGATCCTGCTACTGGTTTACCAAGTACGGAAATCACAACTTTGGGGCGCGGTGGTTCGGATACCTCTGCCGTGGCGATCGCGGCGGCAATTGAAGCCGATATTTGTGAAATTTATACCGACGTTCCCGGCATTTTGACTACCGATCCCCGCATTGTCCCCAAGGCTCAGATGTTGGCGGAAATTACTTGTGATGAAATGTTGGAGTTAGCGAGTTTAGGTGCAAAGGTTTTGCATCCGCGCTCGGTTGAGATTGCCCGTAACTTTGGTGTGAAAATGTGTGTGCGATCGAGTTGGCTCGATGATGCAGGTACAGTGATCACCTCACCACGTATTGGTACTGGCAATCTGCAATCCTTAGAAGTCAGTCGGTTTGTGGAAAATGTTTCGATTGACTACGATCAAGTCAAAATTGCTCTGCTACAAATACCCGATCATCCAGGGATCGCTTCTCAGTTGTTTCAATCCCTCGCCGCTCAGGGGATCAATGTTGACTTGATTATTCAAGCTGTGCAGGAAACCGAAGGAGTAAATGATATAGCTTTTACGATTCCTCAAAATCAGCTCAAACTAGCGGAAGTTGTTACCCGTGGTCTTGAACTCGGTGCAAGTTTAATCACCGTCGATGCCAATGTTGCCAAAATCAGCATCATGGGTGTGGGCATGATTGGCAGACCAGGAGTTGCTGCGCAAATGTTTACAGCATTAGCGGAGGCAGGAATTAATATTCAGATGATCTCCACTTCTGAAATCAAGATTAGTTGTGTCATCGCTGCCTCGGATGGTAGTGCAGCAATTGCAGCGATCCAAAAAGCCTTTGATGTCCCAGTCAGCAGTCATCAAGCTTGCGAAATGGAAACTACAGCATCAATTGCAGATAGCTTGCCTGTCCGTGGTGTGGCTCTAGACCGCAATCGCGCCCGTATTGCTGTGCAGAAAGTACCCGATCGTCCTGGGATGGCAGCGAAAATTTTAGAACAGCTTGTTGAGCAAAATATTAGTCTCGATATGATTGTGCAATCCCAGTCAGATCGGGATGTTAATGAAATTGCCTTTACCGTTGCGATCGCAGATCTTGCCAAAGCCGAAACGGCTCTCAAGCAGTATGCCTCCGTGTTGGGCTATGGTGAAGTAAGCTGTGACGCGGAAATTAGTAAGGTCAGTATTGTTGGTGCAAATATGATCCATCAATCAGGGATTGCCGCCCAAATGTTTAGCGCTCTTGCCGATGCCAACATTAATATTGAGATGATTGCCACCTCCGAAATTAAAGTTAGTTGCGTGGTGCGTGACCATCAAGCGGAACAAGCACTCAAGGTTATTCATCAAACATTTAATCTGGCTGGCGATCATGCGATCGAAGTTCCCAGTGCCTTGAAAAAGTAGTAAGAAGGTTGCTAAGCGACATCCTTACGAAACAGGCTTTAAGATAAGTACATCTCCTGCGAGCATTTTTATGTCCTCTGATAATCCTAGCGATCGCCCAAACAATCCTCCCTCCGATCCCAAGCAAGCTCCCCCTGTTCAAGAAAGCTCCTTTAAAAATTTTTTGACAGACAACTTGCCCACCGTTGCCGTGGCTGTGCTGTTGGCGGTTGGTGTAAGAGTATTTGTTGCCGAGCCACGATATATTCCTTCTAGCTCAATGGAGCCAACCTTATTAATTGATGATCGATTAATTATCGATAAGCTATCCATTCGTTGGCGTAAACCTGAACGTGGTGAAATTATTGTCTTTAATCCGCCGATTAATCCCGTTGTTCCTGATGCCTCTAAGGTTTATATCAAACGTGTAATTGGTTTACCGGGGGATCGCATTAGTATTTACGACGGTAAAGTATTTATCAATGATGAACCTCTAAACGAGCCATATATTGCGGCTCCGATTAATTACACTTTACCCACCCAAGATGCGGCTTTATGTCCCAATTGCTTCCGCCCTGAAAAGGTTGAAGTTGGTAAAAAACATCCATTTTTTACTGTGCCAGAAGGGAGTTATTGGGTGATGGGTGACAACCGTAATAACAGTTTGGATTCCCATGCATGGGGCTTTATGCCCGCAGAAAATCTGGTGGGACGAGCCATGTTTCGCTATTGGCCCCTTGATAACCGCACAGGGAATTTGAGCATTCCTAAGTATTAATTAGTCGCTTCCCCATACAAGGTTTGAGATGAGCCTATATTCATTTCAAACCAATCAATTATCTTGTCATCTTCGTCATGTCCACAGAAAGTAAACTCGAACCGCAGACCGCAGCCAAGCCTTGGTGGCAAGAACATGGGGAAACCGTGCGAATTTTTGTGATTGCGCTTGCGATCGCATTATTTTTACGTGCTTTCATTGTTGAGCCGCGTTTCATTCCCTCTGGCTCAATGGAGCCAACTTTGCAAGTTGGCGATCGCATTTTAGTCGATAAGATTTCGATGCAATGGCAAGAACCTCAACGCGGTGATATTTTGATTTTTTATCCACCAAAATCTCCTGCGATCGAGGACAACACTAAAGCCTATATTAAGCGCTTAATTGGTATCGAAGGTGATCAGATTGCCGTGCGCGGCGGTAAAGTCTATCGCAATGGAGAAGCTCTCGATGAGCCATATATTGCCGAATCTCCTAAATATATGATGCGGACTGTGACCGTACCAAAAGGTCATTATTGGATGATGGGTGACAATCGCAATCATAGTAATGATTCACATATTTGGGGATTTCTGCCCAAAGAAAATGTCATCGGTACAGCAACGATTAGATTCTTTCCGTTTGACGATCGATTAGGCGCGATTACGAATATTAAATAACCATGAGCATGAACATCTCAGGAAAAACTAAAATTTTTGGAGTAATGGGTTTTCCCGTTATTCATAGTCTTTCGCCCGTAATGCACAATGCCGCGATCGCCGCGATGGGACTGGACTATGTATATGTGCCATTGCCGATACCTGTGGCAGATCTGGTGGCGGCGATCGCAGGTTTAAAAGCAGTGCAATCAGTTCAAGGTTTTAACTTAACGATTCCCCACAAAGTTGAAGTTATCCCCCTGCTTGATGAAGTGTTACCGATCGCAAAATCGGTGGGGGCAGTGAACACAGTCAAGCGGATTGAGGAGCGCTGGGTTGGGACAAATACCGATGTGGAAGGCTTTATTGCACCACTTCGGCAGATGGATTGTGACTGGACAAAGATGCCTGCCGTTATCCTTGGCAGTGGTGGTGCTGCCAAGGCAGTGGTTGCCGCTTGTTTAGAGCTAGGCTGCCCGATGATCCATGTCGTGGGTCGCGATCGCAAAAAGATGAAAAAGTTTTATGGGGAAATGACCAGCCAGTTGCGGGATTACAATTTGCGAGTTCATCCTTGGGCATCACTGCCCCATTTGCTAGAAGTTACAGGGATTTTAATCAATGCCACTCCCGTCGGCATGGCAAGCGATCCAAACACACCAATCTCAACCGCAGAAATGGCGCTCTTGCCAAACAATGCCATCGTCTATGACCTCATTTACACACCACGCCCGACCAAATTTTTAAAAATTGCCGCAGCAAGGGGACTAACGGCAATTGACGGCTTAGAAATGCTGATCAATCAAGGTGCAATTGCCCTTGAATTTTGGCTAGATCAACCAGTCCCCATTGAAATTATGCGCCAAGCCCTGCTCAAGCAACTTTAGATTGCTTGTGATTGCTTATATTTCCAGATCACCCCCGACAGAGCATTTGTGAGAATGTGAGCGACGATTGCTGATAACAGATTGCCCGTGTACATAGTCACCGCACCGAGCATCATCCCCACGGCGATCGCCCAGACTGTATAGGAAAGGTGCTTGGCGCTTGCCATATGTAATGCACCAAAAATTACACTGGTAATGATCAAAGCTACCCCATTCATGCCCAAAGCAGGTAAAGCCACTCCCCGAAATAGCATTTCTTCGCTTAATCCCGGTAATAGACCTAACCAAATCAGATCGATCGGCTCCAATGGTTTCAGTACCATTTGTAAATATTCTTGGGCGGCAATACGATAACTTTCCCATAATTCATAGATGACACTGCTAAGTAGTGCCACACCGATACCAATTCCCACCCCAATCAAAGCTTGTTCGGGTTGCCAATATAGGGGAATCATGGAGATACCTCCTAGATACACCCAAGCCTTGGAAATGCCCAAAAAGATAATGGCAGTAACCGCCATGGCAATGAGTACCTGCGATCGCGATAGCGATTGGTCATTTTGGTCTGGGGTTGGTTTAGGAGTCTGGGAAAATAGGGACATAGCGGCTGTGAATCTTGAATTGAATTAGGTGCTTAGCTGCGGAGAAATAGGAATACAAAAAGATATAGATATTGATTAATTCATAGTTTCTAAAATTGAGACAAGGCGATCAATATCTGCCATGGAAGTGAGGTAATGCACCGAAGCTCTCAAGCAATCAGGATCGGCAAGGGCGCGAATTAAGATTTGGTTTTCTGTTTCTAATTGTTTGGAGATTAAAGCATGGGATTTTTGAGCGATCGCACTTTTAGCAATTTCCCTATTCACTTTAAAGGAAATTAGTCCCGATTCTGGCGGCAGTTGGCGGATACAGTCAATATGTGGCATTGCATTCAGCTTTTCCCAGAGCGTTTTACTGAGATGACAAATCCTTTCATAGCGCTGTTGTTGATTACCCCAACTATTAGCATTTGCGATCGCAATTCGCATTGCCCCATAGAGTGCATAGGTGGAGCTAGCCACCTCAAACTTTGCGCCATCATGTCGCCATTGGGGAATTGGTGGTTTATAAGTCAATCCTCGCCACCCCACAAATACAGGCTCGATATCGTCAAAAATTTCAGTACGAATATATAAAGCTCCTAAACCTAATGGCGCACAAAACCATTTATGGGTTGTAAAAGCATAAAAATCCACCTCACTATCAGCAAGATTGAGGGGCAGTACGCCCGCCGACTGTGCGGCATCCACTGCAACAAAAACATGGCGCTCATGACAAGCTTTGGCGATCGCCTTTAAGGGAATTACCTGTCCTGTATTCCAGCAAATGTGGCTAAGCATGACCATTCGCGTTGTCGGTTGCAAATGCTGCACGATTAATTCCACAACTTCAGAGCTGCTTTCGTCTTCAGCGATAGCGTTACAGGTATTGCTCAAGGGGAAATAATCAATTTCGATACCAAAGCGTTTCTGGATTTGGACGGCAATGGCAATAATGCCAGGGTGTTCACAATCCGAAATTAGTAAGCGATCCCCCCTTTGCCAATCCACTGCCCACAGGGCAATATTGCAACCCACAGTTGTATTTTCCGTCAGAGAGATGGTGCTAGGGCTAACTTGCAATTCTTGTGCAATTACCGTTTTGGTTGCGTCATATTCTGACATCATCCACTCACCTGCGGCATTGGAAAAACTGCCTATCGACTCAATATGCCTAAAGTTATTGGCGATCGCATCGAGGGCAGCCTCACACATTACCCCCTGTCCACCGTAATTAAAATAAGTGCGGTTCTGAATTTCTAAAGCAGGAAAATGTGACCGATGCGCGTCTAAATCCCGTTCGTGATCGCAATCTAGACTGTCAGAATCTGAACTATTGGAAAATGCTGCTGAAGAAACCAAAACCAACTCCTAAGAAAATATTCAGCTAGAGACTATTCTATCCCTAGATATAGCCGTCCCAAGCTCAAGTTACGAATACTCAAAAAAGCACCCTAAAACTTTGCGATCGCAATACCATGTAACTAGTTCAGCACGGAACTGCTGCATACCAGAGCTAAACATAATTCCATCGCCATATTTTTGTAAAGCTGAGCCAAATCATCAATGACCACCAAAGCTGATCTTTTGCCGAATTGGATTAATCTAGCCATAGCCAAGAAACTAAAATTTCTACCCTATGCAATCGTGGGTATGGCATTATTTATCCTTAATTCTGACTCCGTTTCCCATCTCTATTTACAGGTCTATGTCACCTTACTAGAAGTTAAACTTGGCATCGTTTTAGTATATTTACTCAGTAAATTACTAAGTAAAAAATGAAAAATATAAATAAATAAACACCTTTGTTATAGACGCTCAGAATTGATCGACAACTCTAAACCCCAATCGAAAACACTATATTTAAGAACATGAACGAGGACATTAGGTAATGAAAAAAAGTCGGACTGCGGCAATTCTTTGGTGTTTCTTTTTTGGATGGTTAGGAGCGCATAAATTTTATTTAGGACAGGCTGGGTTAGGAATCCTTTATCTTTTTTTCTGGTGGACATTTATTCCATCGCTGGTGGCTTTCATTGAGTTCATCATGTTATTAGTCATGTCAGATACGGAATTTGATCGCAAATTTAACGCATCTGCACCGCAACCAGCCGTCTCAATTCGCGAATCTACTGCTGCCCTTAGTGATCTCAAAAGGCTCTACGATGAAGGCATCATCACGGCTGAAGAGTATGAAGAGAAGCGCAAAAAACTCCTCAAAAACATCTAGTCCTATAGAAAATTTAGACTTATGTCTCAACCTTCATGGTTTGATCAAACACCAGCATGGGTTTGGTGGTCTTTTTTCCCAGCATTAGGCGGTGGCGCAATTGCCTACGCTGGCGTAAAGGCAGGCTCAAATATTTGGATAGGCGTTGGTGCTGTTTTTGTCGCTGGGGCGATCATTCTTGCGCCAATGTCAGAAACTGCCTCCGTTGTGATTTGGCTTGCCCAAGTGATTACCGCATTTGCCCTGAAGCAGGAATACTTGGCTAAAACCTATCCCAAGAATTTACCCTTGCCAGAAGACCCTAAATTATTTAAGGCAATCGCCGCTAGTCGTACCAAAATCGAGATTAATAGCTGCTCAAAAAATGATTTGGTCAATGTTTTAGGGTTGCCCATTGTTTATGCCAATGATATTGAGTCTTTACGGGATGAGGGACATATTTTCACAAGCTTAGAAGAACTACACGATATTCTGGAAATTCCCAACGCCACCCTCAAAAAAATTGAGCCAATGGTGACTTTTAGCTATGACTATCGTCAAGAAGTTGAGTATTCGTGGAAGCGAGTTAATTCTATGTCCGTTGAAGATTTGATGATCATGGGTATTGATGCCAAAGTTGCGATCGCAATCTTTGACGAGCGACAACGGCGCGGCGACTTTAAATCAATCATGGATATCAAAAAACGAACAGGAATTCCCTTTAGCGCATATCGCCAAATCACTTAATTAGAAATAAATCTATGGCATTTTTTCGATCTCCACTCAAGGATAAATTAGGCAAACATCAACTATGGCTGGATAGCCACGGCGCTCAGGGGCAAAGATTTAGTGCGGCAGGGGCAAACTTTGAGAAGGTTGATTTGAGTGGAGTTAATCTCAGCAAGGCAAACCTCAGTGGCGCAAATCTCAGCGCTGCCAACCTGAATGAGGCAAATCTTAGCGAAGCCACTTTGTTTGGTGCGACCCTAAAGGGAGCAAAATTGAAAAGAGCAAATCTGAGTATTGCATTATTAAGCGGAGTAGAACTACAAGGAGCAATCTTAGTCGATGCTATTTTGCAGGAAGCAGTGTTATGTGAAGCAAATCTGACGGGGGCAAATCTGACAGGGGCAAATTTACACAAAGCCAATCTCAGTTTGGGTATTCCCGAATTTGTGAAGGTAAAAAATATGCAAACACTTTCCATTGGCAGTTCTATTCCATTTGTGGCTGTTAATCAAACTAATTTGCAAGAAGTCGATCTCAGTAATGCCGACCTCAGCGAAGCTAATCTTGATTTTGCGAATCTCTGTGCTGCCAATCTTAAATCGGCTAATCTTAGTAAAGCCAAGTTATTTGCCGCTAATCTCAATAGAGCAAATTGTGATGGCGCGAATCTCCACAGTGCCGATCTATTTCGGATTACAGCCCTAGATACCAACTTCAGTAGAGCCATCCTGACCGATGCTTGTATCGAGTCATGGCAAATCAATAGCAATACTCAATTTGATGATGTTATTTGCGATTCTATCTATTTGAAACATATCCTGAAAACTCTACCCGATTATCTGCTTAGAAAATATTGCGATCGCAGACCCTTTAACCCTAAAGCTATCTTTGCTCAAGGCGATTTTATAAAATTCCTCCAACAAGAATACGCCATATCTAAGTAGCGACCAATACCTTGTTGTTTGAGATTTATTGCCTAATCTTTCTGATTACAAACTATGTTGCTATTGTGCAAACACACTCAACCTGAAAACATCTCACCAAATTGAAACTTAATGGCAACTTGGCAAGCAACCGTAACACTAGTTACCTTTCTCAGTGTGATTTTTTTACTGATTACTGAGTGGATACATTTTACGATCGCGGCTTTTTTGGGCGCATTATTTCTGATCATCGCCAACATAATGACTATGCCCGAAGCCCTTGCCTATATCGGCAAAAGCCATGGCACGCTAGGGCTGTTTTTTGGGGTAATGGTGATGGTACGAGCCTTTGAGCCAACTAAAGTCTTTGAATATCTCGCGACAAAAATGGTGATCTTTGCAAGAGGTAGAGGAGATCGACTGCTCCTAGGAATAGTCGGCATTACCACTCCCATATGTGCAGTTTTACCTAACGCCACAACTGTGATGCTGCTAGCTCCCTTAATTCCTCCGATGGCTCAGGAAATCGGTGTGGACTTTGTGCCATTACTAATCTTGATGGTATTTGTTGCTAACAGCTCAGGTTTGTTAACCATTGTGGGCGATCCCGCAACTTATATTGTCGGGGACTCTATCAATATGAGCTTTGTCGATTATTTAGGCAAACTAAGCCTTGGCGGGGCGCTTGCTGTTGGTGTCATTGTGGCACTGCTGCCATTTTTATTCCGCAAAATCTGGCGGACAAAACTAGAGAATCTTGAACGCCTTCCCCACCCCAAAATTAATCACCCGCGTACCCTGATTATTGGAGCAGTAATCACTGCTTTTGTTCTTACATTTTTCGTGATCGGAGAATCATTGCCTATCCCAGTATCGCCAGCCACAGTCGCGCTACTAGGAGCAGGACTCGCATTAATGCTAGCTCACCACAGCAAAATTGATACTGTCCAGCACATTTTAAGCGATGTGGATTGGAGTACATTGATCTTCTTTATGTGCATTTTTGTGCTGATTGGTGGACTAGAGAAAACAGGTGTAATCGCGAGTATGTCAGGAATTTTGGCAGTGGTATTAGGAAAGAATATCGCCCTCGCCTCAATTATTGTGGTTTTCTTTGTAGGGTTAATTTCTAGCGTTGTCCCCAATATTCCCCTTGTCGTAGCAATGGTTCCTTTACTCAAGCAATATGTAGTAAACGTCGGCTTAGCAGATCCGTCGGTTCTTGCTAATGATTTTACTGGACAGTTTCCTGAAATTGTACTGCCTCTGTTTTACGCAATGATGTATGGCGCAACCCTTGGCGGTAATGGAACTTTAGTAGGCGCTTCAGCAAACATTGTTGCCGCAGGGGTTGCCGAGCAGCATGGACGCAGAATTTCGTTTAAGACATTCCTGCGCTATGGTATCCCCGTGATGATTATCCAACTAGTCGTAGCTGCGATTTATATAACCCTACGATTTTTGATTTGGACATAATCATACTGAAATCTAAATGAGGTCGCTAATTCTAAATATGGCGTTTCAGCACCAATACCCGATTAACTGACCAATGACTGATTTTTGGTGAATAGACGATCGCTGAGAGTAATTGATTCAGGCTATAATCACCTTGAAACTTTGCGCTAGAAGAGGCTTTCTATGTCAATAGTTGTTACCCTTAATCCCAAATTAGAAGCATTGCTCCACAGCAGAGCCGCAAAACAAGGTCAAGATATTAATTCTATTGCATCCGAATTATTAGCGAGTATTTTAGATTGGGAAGAAAAAGATTCTGAGGAAGCTATTAAGGGCATTCAAAAAGGATTAGATGACTTTGAGGCAGGACGATATCGGTCTTTTCAAGATTTTGCTGAAGAACAACGCTATAAGTACAATCTGCCAGCCAATTCATGAACTACCGCATCGAAATCTCAAGTATTGCCGGATCTGAAGCAGATAGTGCATTTTTACGACTGTCTCAAATCTCATCTTCCGTAAATGCTAGTCAATGGTATTCAGGTTTGCTAGAAGCGATTGCATCTTTATCTCAAATGCCTAAGCGTTGTCCATTAGCAAGAGAGAATGAGCATTTTAGCCAAGAACTCCGTCAATTGCTCTATGGTAGGGGGCGTAATTCATATCGAGTGATTTTCACTATTTTGGAAAGACCAGAAATCTCCACAGTCCGCATTCTTCATATTCGCCACGCATACCAGCAAACAATTGGGGAAGCTCCAGAATTAGGCGAAACTTAGGCGATCTCCTTGTTTAATTTCTCATGAATAGGCGATCGCATAGTCTTACATAATTTCTTCAGCTAAAAGCTTGCCCTTGACTCGTTCATATTCATCTTCAAGAAACCACTCTTCGGCGGTTTGATAATTTGAGTGAGAGACAACCAATTTGTAATCTGCCGCAGGATTGAAAACATTACACTTGTCATTGTGATCAACTACAAGCATCAAAATTTTCGGCGGAAAAGGGATGGGATCAACCCAAAGTTCGATAAATTTCCAAGTCTTAGCCTGTTTTTCGAGGGCTGGTACGAGGGATTGCATGATACTCACCTGTAGCTTTTAAGACTTTGATCTCACCGTAATAAAGAGGTTTTTGGCTACCATCTACTCTAAGTTATATCTATAGCCAAGCAATTTAAGACATACATCGCTACACATATATAGTTGAAAGATAATGATTGATCAGGAAAGCATAGATATTTGTATATGATTTTGATAGGATAACCTGAACCCAAAACCAGCAATTAGACACTTTTTAACACATATTCCCGCCCCAACATGACGATATACTGATAAACATCAAGGCATATCTACTTAAATAACATAACCAATAGAGTCATTTGCTGAAGCAATCGCTCAGGCTGTGACTTAAAATAACAAAGATTTGGAATGTGCCGTGTTCTGCACAGTACATCTTCAAACCTAGCAAAACTAGCACTAATAATCCAGAGCAACAGTTTACAGAGTAAAGAGGCGATCGCAAATCATGGTGATGATTGAAACCAAAGCCGAACGCATGGTCATAAATATGGGACCTCACCACCCATCCATGCACGGCGTTCTTAGACTTATCGTCACGCTAGACGGCGAAAATGTAGTCGATTGCGAACCTGTCTTAGGTTATTTGCATCGCTCCATGGAAAAAATTGCCGAAAATCGCACGATTATCCAATATTTGCCCTACGTGACCCGATGGGATTACCTCGCAACTATGTTCACCGAGGCAATCACCGTCAATGCCCCCGAAAAATTAGCGAATGTACCAGTGCCGAGACGCGCCAGTTACATTCGCATGATCATGCTAGAACTTAGCCGCATCGCCTCTCACCTACTGTGGCTCGGCACATTCGTCGCAGACATCGGCGCACAAACCCCATTTTTCTACGTCTTCCGTGAACGGGAAATGATCTATGACCTGTTCGAGGCAGCAACAGGGATGCGAATGATGCACAACTATTTCCGCATTGGGGGAGTTGCTGCCGATCTCCCCTACGGCTGGATCGAGAAATGTGAAGACTTTTGCAACTACTTCACTCCTGTCATCGACGAATACGAAAAATTAATTACCAATAACCCCATCTTCCGTAAGCGAATTGAAGGACTTGGCACAATTACCCGTGACGAAGCAATTAACTGGGGTTTATCAGGCCCAATGTTGCGTGGTTCAGGTGTAAAGCTTGATTTACGTAAGGTTGATCATTATGAACTCTACGATGAACTCGATTGGGATGTGCAGTGGGACAATGGTGGCGACTGCTTAGCGCGTTACTTGGTGCGCGTCCGCGAAATGCGTGAATCCACGAAAATGATCCTGCAATGTCTCAAGCAAATTCCGGGGGGATCTTACGAAAACCTCGAAGCCCAGAGAGTCCTTGCAGGGCCGAAGAGTGAATGGAACTCAATGGACTATCAGTTCATCAGCAAAAAACCATCTCCCACCTTCAAAGTTGCTGCTGGTGAGCATTATGTTCGCGTCGAAGCGCCCAAGGGTGAACTCGGTGTCTATATCATCGGCGAAGATAGCGTCTTCCCTTGGCGTTTCAAGATTCGTCCACCTGGATTTATCAATTTACAAATTTTGCCAGAGTTAGTGCGGGGCATGAAGCTCGCTGACATCATGGCAATCCTTGGCAGTGTGGACATTATTATGGGTGAGGTCGATCGCTAATGTACGGTGGAATTGATTTACAAAGATCTTTAATCGAAATCTTGTCGGGGCTTGGGCTACCGACGGATGTTGCCAAATTAATTTGGATGGTACTGCCCATGGCAGTGATGATTTTGGGCGTGACCGTGGGCGCATTGGTCTGCACATGGCTAGAACGGAAGATTTCGGCGGCTGCCCAACAACGGATTGGTCCTGAGTATGCGGGGCCATTTGGTTTGCTAATTCCCCTTGCGGACGTGGGCAAGTTACTGATTAAGCAAGGTACAGTTCCTGCCAAAGCCGATGCTTTGCTCTACACCATTGGACCTGCCCTCGTATTTACATCAGTATTTATCTGTTATCTTGTCATCCCCTTTGGTCAGAACTTGATCATTTCCGATATTGGCACGGGTGTGTTCTTCATTATTGCCATTTCGAGTATTGCGCCCATTGGTTTACTAATGGCGGGCTACTCCTCTAACAACAAATACTCATTGTTGGGTGGTTTACGGGCTGCCGCACAGTCTATTAGTTATGAAATTCCTCTAGCATTAGCTGTACTTGCGATCGCACTCATGACCAATGGACTAAGTACCATTGATATCGTCAATCAGCAAGCCGAGTATGGAATTTTGTCGTGGAATATTTGGCGGCAACCGATTGGTTTTGTCATTTTCATCATTGCTGCCCTTGCTGAATGCGAGCGTTTGCCCTTTGACTTACCCGAAGCCGAAGAAGAACTGGTTGCGGGTTATCAAACTGAATATTCAGGGATCAGATTTGCCTTCTTCTATGGTGGCTCCTACGCTAACCTCTTACTCGCTGGACTACTAGCATCGATTTTGTACCTCGGCGGCTGGGAATTACCTTTCCCTATCGACAAAATTAGTGATGCTCTGGGTATTGAAGCAAATACGGCATGGTGGCAAGTTCTGGCGGCTTTTATTGGACTAACTGCAACCCTTGTCAAAACCTACGCCTTTATCTTCTTTGCAATTCTGTTACGTTGGACAGTCCCCCGTGTGCGGATTGACCAATTGCTAGATCTAGGTTGGAAGTTCTTGTTACCGATTGGCTTAGCGAACTTACTGATTACGGCAGCATTGAAACTCGCTTTTCCCTTTGCTTTTGGTGGATAAGCCTTCACTAGCCCCTTTCTCATAAGGAGAGAGGGACAAGATTTTTGAATTTAAAGCAGAAACTTAAACCCCAATTACCAAAATGCTGAAATTTCTCAATAAAGTTGGTGAATACACCAAAGATGCTGTCCAAGCAGCAAAGTATATCGGACAGGGTATGTCCGTCACCTTTGATCACATGCGTCGTCGTCCGATCACGGTGCAATATCCTTACGAAAAGTTGATTCCCTCTGAGCGTTTCCGTGGACGAATTCACTTTGAATTTGACAAATGCATCTCCTGTGAAGTCTGTGTGCGTGTATGTCCGATTAACTTGCCTGTAGTTGATTGGAAGTTCAACACAGAGATGAAAAAGAAGGAACTCAAGAGTTATAGCATTGACTTTGGAGTATGTATCTTCTGCGGTAACTGTGTGGAATACTGCCCCACCAATGCTCTATCCATGACCGAAGAATACGACCTCTCCACCTTTGATCGCCATGAATTGAATTTTGATAGCGTTGCCCTCGGACGGATGCCCACTAAGGTGACTGAAGATCCATTAGTTACACCAATTCGTGAGCTTGCCTACTTACCCAAAGGTGTTATCGAAGGGCATGAAGTACCTCATACAGCTAAACGGGCAGGGCGACTTCCTGAAGAAATTGCTGAAGCTGCCGCACCAAAGGAATAACTAATTTAGATGATGTTAGTCATCATCTAAATTAGGTTTGAGTAAGACTATTAAAGGAGATTGGAATGAACAATATTGGTCTAGGTGATGGTTCACAAACCGTATCCCTAGTTGTTTTGACAGCAATGCTGATTGCTTCGGCTATGGGTGTGGTGCTATTGCAAAATATCGTCTATGCAGCATTTTTGCTCGGGGCAACTTTTATTAGTATTGCGGGACTATATCTGTTGCTCAATGCTGATTTTGTGGCGGCGGCGCAGGTCTTAATCTATGTTGGCGCAGTCAATATCTTGATCCTATTCGCGATCATGCTAGTCAATAAGCGTCAAGACTATCAAGATGTTAAATATGGCGCTTTGCGTAGTGTGGTCACAGGGGTTGTTTGTCTGGGATTGTTTGCATTACTGGGCGTGACGGTAACTTCAACTAGTTGGGCAATTAGTCCTGCGATCGCAAAATTACCTTCGACAATGGTGGTAATTGGTCAGCATTTCTTTAGTGATTATTTACTACCCTTTGAGTTGGCATCAATTTTGCTATTGGTTTCACTGATTGGGGCGATTGTACTTGCCCGTCGGGAACTTGTGCCTGATGTGGTCAATGTTGCTCAAGGTGATGATGAAGAATCCCTTGAACTATTGGAAAAGCCAAAAGAACAACTTGTCTCGTCTAAATAGATTAATCCGTTCTCTCCTTTCCCATAGAAAAGGGTAATAGAAAAATAATAGTAAACAGATATGTCTTTAGAACCTTTTTTGATTATTGCCGCCGCATTGTTTTGTATTGGCATCTATGGATTAATCACTAGCCGTAATGCGGTGCGGGTATTAATGTCCGTGGAGTTAATGCTCAATGCTGTTAATTTAAATTTGATGGCATTCTCTAACTTCTTAGATTCTGCTAGTATTCGCGGACAGGTATTTACAATTTTTGTAATTTCGATCGCAGCAGCGGAAGCGGCTGTGGGTCTTGCGATTGTTTTATCGATCTATCGCAGTCGCGATACTGTCGATATGGAGCAGTTCAACTTACTACGTTGGTAATTGCAGCGCAAAGCACTGGGTTAAAAATAAGGGTCGCGCTTAGCGCGACCCTTATTTTTTAAAGGTTCGTTTGCATCGCTAAACTTAGAAAAGCACTGGCTAGTGGGACTGAGAGATTATCTGTGCCTCCGGGGGAATAGGCTTCTAGTAATGCTGCGATCGCTGCTACAGGTATCGCAACACCAATGTCACGGGGCTGAATACCATGAGTAATCCCAAAAATACCAAGCATTACTAACAAGCTTGTGGCAAACATGGCAAAAGAACCTTCATAACTACGCCTATTGCCTAAATGAATAAAGGTATGCTTCCCAAAGCGCTTACCGATTAGGGCTGCCATGCCATCGCCCCATGACATCACCATTACACCAATCACGGCATATTCGGGATATTGCTCCCATAGAAATGCGACTAAAATCGTAATGCTGAGAGCATAGTAAAATACACCGTAGGTTTTTCGCCCCACATCATTAAGCATTGGCAAAATATTTGTATAGTGAGACGCGAATGCGATCGCAGTAAATAATATGCCAGCACTCACACAGATCCATGTCGGTATATGTAACCACCATGCGATCAGCAATACATTTCCCGTGCCAATATGCACAACTTTGCGAACCAGTTCAGGATCTTGATCGAGGCGATGCAAAACTTCTGATGCTAAAAATACTAGTCCGAGCCAAATAGCAACCGCACTAATCTGAATTGCCAGCGGATTGATTGCAGAAACATCGTTATTAGGCATTGGCACAACCCTTGGGGCTACATAGGCAAATGGAAATGCTCATGATTGGCGCTAATTTGGTGAATTTTAAATATTGATATACTATAGCAACCGCTATACAGCATTTTGCAATGTCTAATGTCCACCCGTTTATCCGTCTGACTCGCTATGCCCGTAACTATCGATCGCAAATTTGGACAGCAACAATTTGCTCGATCCTCAACAAGTTTTTTGATTTAGCACCACCCGTTTTAATTGGGGCAGCGATCGATTTGGTATTGCAAAAGGAAAATTTTTGGGCGAATCCCTTGGGCGTGGAGGGATTGGGAGCGCAATTGTTTGTTCTATCAGCGATCAGTGCTGTAATTTGGGGATTGGAATCAATCTTTGAGTATGCCTATGCGCTGCAATGGCGAAATTTGGCACAGACAGTCCAGCATGATCTGCGTCTAGATACCTATCAACATTTGCAGGACTTGGAGCTTTCTTTTTTTGAAGAGCGCAGTTCGGGGGGGCTGATGTCGATCTTGAGTGATGATGTCAATCAATTGGAGCGTTTTTTGGATGGTGGCGCAAATGAAGTGATTCAGGTGTCGGCAACCGTGCTGTTGATTGGGGGCGCATTTTTTGTAATTACCCCTAATGTTGCTTGGTTAGCGCTATCACCGATGCCATTTATTCTTTGGGGGTCGATTTGGTTTCAGAAATTTCTTGCGCCACGCTATGCCGATGTCCGCGATAAGGTTGGTTTATTGAATGGACAACTCTCGAATAATATTGGTGGCATTACCACGATCAAAGCCTTTGTGACCGAAGACTATGAACGTCGGCGCATTGAGATTGAAAGTAACCGCTATCGCCAAAGTAATCGCAGTGCGATTTCCTATAGCGCTGCCTTTGTACCTTTAATTAGAATTCTCATCTTTGGCGGATTTATTGCGATTCTGTATTACGGCGGACTAGAAGTACAGGCAAATCGGCTGTCGGTTGGCAATTACTCCGTGATGATTTATCTGATTCAGCGTTTACTATGGCCATTAACTCGCCTCGGTGAAACCCTTGATCAATATCAACGTGCCATGGCTTCTACAAATCGGATTCTAGATTTATTAGATACGCCGATCACGATTCACTCAGGCTCGAAAACTTTATCTACACAGCATCCCGTACAGGGTGAGATTCAATTAAAAGATGTCACTTTTGGCTATGCCCCTAACTTCCCCATTATCGAAAATCTATCCTTAGAAATTGCGGCGAATAAAACTACAGCCATAGTTGGCGCAACGGGTTCAGGCAAAAGCACCTTAGTCAAATTATTGTTAAGACTCTATGAAGTGCAGTCAGGTCATATATTTCTCGATCGCATTGATATTCGTGACTTAGAATTGCGATCGCTACGCTCCTGTATGGGCTGGGTCAGTCAAGATGTATTTCTATTCCATGGCTCAGTTTTAGAAAATATTGCCTATGGCTCCTTTGAGGCAACCGTTGAGCAAATTGTTGAAGCTGCCAAGATTGCGGAAGCCCATGAGTTTATTCAAGCGCTGCCCAAGGGCTATGACACCATCGTTGGTGAGCGGGGTCAAAAGCTTTCAGGTGGTCAACGCCAGAGAATTGCGATCGCAAGGGCAGTGTTACGCAATCCACCAATTTTGATTCTCGATGAAGCAACTTCGGCAGTTGATAACGAGACAGAGGCGGCAATTCAAAAGTCCTTAGACCGTATTACCAAAAATCGCACTACGATTGCGATCGCCCATCGCCTTTCGACCATTCGCAATGCCGATCGCATTTATGTGATGGATCATGGCAAGATTGCCGAGGTCGGGACTCATGATCAGTTAGTGACGGCAAATGGCATTTATACGAGTCTTTGGAATTTACAAACGGGGCAAACCCACGATATCTAATAAATAAGTGAATTGCGGCGCTTCGCGCCGCAATTCACTTAGCCTAAACAACGTAAGGATTCCAGCATTCCCTTCGCTTTATTTAGAGTTTCTTGATACTCCTTCTCAGGGTCAGAATCGGCAACCACACCAGCGCCAGCTTGCACACTCGCCGTTCCATTCTTGGTCACCATCGTACGAATTGTGATCGCCGTATTGAGCTGACCTTCAAAGTCATAATAGCCATAGGCTCCTGCATAAGTACCACGACGATCGCCTTCGAGGTTGTGAATGATATCCATAGCCCGAATCTTTGGCGCACCGCTCACCGTTCCCGCAGGGAAGCAAGCCTGAAGCAAATCCCAAGCCGTCTTTTCTGGACGAATCTCGCCAACAACATTGCTGACAATATGCATTACATGGGAATAGAGTTCAATCGACATTAACTCATCGACTTTCACCGTGCCACTTTTGCAGACGCGCCCCAGATCATTTCTACCCAAATCCACCAACATCACATGCTCGGCAACTTCTTTCGGATCAGCGAGCAAATCCTTAGCCAGTGCCACGTCTTCCGCAGGATTTGTGCCGCGGGGTCGCGTACCTGCGATTGGGCGGAGGACTGTGCGCGATACACCATTGATACTTTCGGCTTTGACCATGATTTCAGGACTAGAGCCGATTAGTTGCCAATCTTTGAAATTAAAGAATGCCATATAGGGCGAAGGGTTAACCACACGCAAAGAGCGATAGAGGCTAAAAGGCTCGCCTTTAAATTCGGCGGTCAAGCGTTGGGAAAGAACGACTTGGAACACATCCCCAGCCTTGATATGCTCCTTACCCAGTTCTACGGCTTTGCAGAACTTTTCACGGGTAACATTACTCGTATAGCTTACAGGTGGCTGGAGACGAGGATTTGTCCAAGTAATCGCGGTTTTCTGGCGATCCAATGGCGATCGCAATTTGTCTACCAATACCGTCAAGCGATCGCAAGCAGATTTATAGGCAGTTTCTAGGTCATGACCATTGCTGAGGTCAGCATAGGCGATCGCCCAAACCTTGCGCTTGACCTGATCAAATACCAAGAGGCTATCCACCTGCATCCACACACCATCGGGCGTATCACCTTCTTGGCAAGGATACACAGGCACTTTTGGCTCAATCCAATTAATTAACTCATAGCCCCAATAGCCAAACAGCCCACCCAAGCTCGGCGGTAACTCTGGTAAATGCACAGGATGGATCGGCGCAAGGCAATTGTTCAAATGCTGAAAAGGATTGCCAGTAAATTCTTTGACTGTGCCATCTCGAAAAGTTTGGGTCGTGCGATCGCCTCTTGCCTCTAATACCCAGAGCGGATCGCAACCTAACAGGCTATAGCGCCCTAGCCTTTCGCCACCCTCGACTGACTCTAATAAAAAGCTATAGGGTTGACCTTGACATACGCGATACCAAGCTGACACAGGCGTATCGAGATCCGCAACTAGCTCCATGTACACAGGTATAAAGTTGCCCTTGCTAGTATCATCGCCAGTGCCATGTCCAGCCAGCTTTATAAAGTCAGAATACTCAGGGAAAATCATGCGATCGGGACTTCTCAATAAATTGCATCAACTAGCTAAGATTTTATCTTGGTTTTCAGCCATGCTAAACAAAAAGCCCTATCAAAATTGGTAGTAACAGTGCGGTGAGTTTGGATCATGCAGCTAGTTGCAGCAATAATTCTGTATCTAATAAAAATACAGTTTGAGGTTCAGACTTCTTAATTGATGCCTGCATCATGTGGCTAGCAATGCCCAAACTGTCGCGATCGCGATATTCGGCGGGGAGGGGTTGCACGCTTTGGACTGGCACATCTTCAACGTTGGGCAAAGTTGCGATCGTAATGCCGTATAGGCCTGTTTGTTTAGAAAAAATCACTAAAAAGCCTTTATTAGTAATACTTATTTTCTGATCAATTTCTTGACCATAGATATGTTTGTAAAGATCAATTACTAGCACCTCTTGATTTTCGTAGGTAGCGATGCCCAATAATTTGTCACCACTGCGATGAATCTGTGGTATCGGAATAATCCTCACCACGTTGTCAATTGCCAATGCAAAATTGAGATTCCCCATCGTGAAGATCATAAATTTACGAGTTTCTTCTTTTTTTTTGTTGCTCAGCATATTGGTTTAGGTGAATGAATAAATTTATGACTGCCTCATTAAAATAGAGTTTGTGTCGCCTGCTTAGCGGGCGACACAAACTCTATTTTTGGATTTAACTAGAACTACTCAAAAGTCCTTGAATAGTTTTAAATAGTTCCTGTTCGAGATAGGGTTTGGTGAGATATCCTGATGCACCGAGCATCTGCGCGATACCACGATGTTTTGCCCCACCGCGTGAGGTGATCATTACAATGGGGATGTTGAGATAGCGGCTATCCTTACGGCAGGCGGCTAAAAACTCAAATCCGTTCATATTTGGCATTTCCACATCACACATCACTGCTTGAATCTCGGGAGATCTCGCCAGTTGCTCAAGGGCATCACGTCCATCGCTTGCTTGAATCACTTGATAGCCAAATTTCTCTAAGGTCAAATAGAGGGCTTGACGGGCAGTGAGTGAGTCATCGACCACCAGAATTGTCTTTCTGGTAATTGATTTCGGTTTAGGCTCTAATGTTGACGGTGTAATAGATGTCGTGACAGATGCTTTGAGGGTTTGTTTCGGAACAGCAAAATTGGTTGAGAATAATGCCGCACTATCGATAACAGGCACAAGCGTTCCATTCCCTAAAACAGTACAGCCATAGAAATAGGGTGGTGGTGCGATCGCTTTACCAAAGGGTTTAATGGCTAGTTCCTGCTCACTCAGTACCCGATCGATGGGCAACGCCATTACGTCATTACCATTGGCAAATAATAATAATGTTGTCTGATTTTCTTCATCAATAAAAGACTCGGTGCTAAATATATCGATAGATTGTTTGGGTAGCGGATAACCATCGGCAAATATAGAGATGGGATATAGAGGAATTAGGCGATCTTCAAAACGATAAAATTCTTTGCCTTGGATAATTTGGATGTCTTGAGCCTCAACAGGCACAATGCCGATGAGACTGTCAATGGCAATGGCGATTAGTCGCTCTTGGATGCTGAAAATCATCAGCTTGGCAATACTGAGGGTCAGGGGCAATTTGATAATGAAAGTTGTTCCTTGCCCTAGTTCTGATTTAATTTCAATTGAGCCTTTAAGGCTACGGACTTGCTCTTGTACTGTGGATAGCCCCATGCCGCGACCAGAAATTTCGGAAACGACATCGGCAGTCGAAAAACTCGGTGCAAATAGCAGTTGATACGCTTCTTCATCTTTAATTTGATCGGCTTGACTAGGATCTAATAAACCGACTGCGATTGCTTTGGCTTTAATATTGTCAAGATTAATTCCCCGACCATCATCTTTGATTTCGATATAGGTTTGGTTGCCGCGATAGTAAGCACGAATTTCAATGGAAGCAATCGGCGCTTTACCTTTGGCGGCACGTTCTTGAGCTGATTCTGTACCATGATCAAAGGCGTTGCGGACTAAATGTACAAAGGGGTCGTACAGCTTCTCTAATACTGATTTATCAACTAATGTTCCCGTTCCAAATAGTTTGAGACTGACCTGTTTGTTATATTTATTCGACATCTCCCGCACCATGCGGGGTAGACTCGTGAGAATATCGCCCAAGGGTAACATCCGCGCCCATAGTAAGTCATAGCGCAATTGTTTGAGAATCTGTTGCTTACGCCGTTGAGTTTGCTGTGTTTGCTGCATCAACACGGTCATGTCGCGCATCCCTTCATCCATTTGAGCAATATCTTCTAGCGCTTCTTGAATGAATACATGGAGATTACTATAGGAATCCATTTGTAATGGATCGAAGTCGGCGAGGAGATCAATTTCATTGGATGTAGGAGTATTTGCGATCGCAAAATCTCCTGCCTCATTATTGTTGCTACCTGATTTCTGACTACCTGTGCTTAGGGATTGGGTTCTAACTTGTGATTTCTGAGCTTGATCGAGCCAAGTCTGGAGATTTCTAGAGAGTTGATCAAAGTTTTTGAATTGTTTTTGAATACGTTGGATTTTTGCTTGCAGTTGTTGATTTTGGAGAATAGAAGCATTTTCTTGGGTAACTAATTCGCTAGAAAAGTTATTTAATCGATCTAATCTTGGCAGATCAACGCGAATTGTTTCCGCAATATAGGGAGTCGCATTTTTAGGGGCATTGCTTGACTCTTTAACAACATATTTATCTAAGTTAATAGTTTTTGCATCTGTTACTTGATCAGTCTGTACTGTTTCAGGCAGTGACTTTTCTACTTGATAAGGCTTAGCTAATGCTGATTCTGCAGGTTCAAAGAAATGTGATAATTCCGATATGTCCGCCATTTCATCATCTTGATGAAATCCATCAAAAGCATTTGTGTTTACAACTTCCTTTTGTGCAGAACTCTGTATAGAAATCTCATCATTAGCATCTATCTGCACAACATTAAATTCTTGATCAATTTCATCTATATTTTCTATATCTAGATCATCAAAATAAAAATCAGCATCGTCTTGAGCGATTTCTAGTTGATCTAAATTTATGTCTAGATCATCATCCCAATCATTCGACGGTAAAATACTGTCATCTGCTAATTCTTCTGAAATTTGTGCTGATACTGCCTCTAAACTGAAGCCTATGGATGCTTCTGTTTGCGGATTGGAGAAACTAATGTCATCAATTTCCTGTTCTAAGGATTGAAACCAAGCTTCAGATTCTATCAGTTCTTGTTCAAAGGGAGAATTGTGATCAGACGGTTCTGTTGTAGCCACTGCTAAGGAGCTTTCGTTTTGAGGCTGTTCATTTTCGCTAGCAAGAGCAATTAGCTCTGGGCTGGGCTGCCCCCCTTGAGTGCGATCGCCTGCCAATACTGCCTCACGGGCGGCAACAAAGTTGGCTACGGCAACCTGTCCTACTAAAATGGGAGCGTCAGGATGATGGTTAAGGGCTTGCAGAGTTGTATTTGCGATCGCACTAAATCCCGATAAATTTAATAACTCACCAATGCCGCAAAACACCTCGACTTGTGCGCGAATTTCACCTGCCACAGGAATACCCACAGGGTCAGCAAGGACACCTTGCAAGCGGGTAATGCCCTGCTGCACATCACCATCAAACACAATCTGAACAATGTCTACTCCAAGCTCTGCTGAGGTTGGCAATTCGACATCTTCGTCGATATCACCAAGATAGAGCTTTAACACTTCAAAGATTGGCTCGGCGGCAGCGATTGCTGCTTCAGAATCATAACTTCCCGTTTGCAATTGCTCCATCAATGGCAAACGCAAACAGTCATAGGCTTGTAATAATAGACCTTCCACATCGCCATCGATCTCCCCTTCAAAACGATAGAGCGATCGGAAGACATCTTCTAATTGGTGAGCGATTGTCTTGATGCCCTCAAGATTGAGGCTAGCGGAGCCACCTTTGATCGAGTGTGCGGCTCGCATAATTGCGTGCACATTCGCAGTGCTGCGATCTTCCCTTAGAGATAGCAAGCCAGTCTCAATGGTCTGCAAAAATTCAGGTGCTTCTTGCTTAAAAAATTGATAGGCTTGATCGCGAATTTCTGTTTCTGTACTGTACATGGTTGCTATCCTAAATTGCTATCCTGACTCTCTTAATCGCTGACTTTAAACTGCGCTACGCTGACTCGCAATTCTTGAGCAACCTGTAGCAACTCATTAAAAGCCTCATTGAGACTTTGGGCATAGCTAGAGTTAGAGCTAGCGATGGTTGCTACGTTTTGAATTGTTTGACTTGCTTGGTTTGATGTCTCTGATTGCAACGAAGCCGACTGGGCGATTTCCTTTACAAGTTGGTTGACCTGTTGACTGGATACAGAAATGTCAGTGAGACGCTTGCGAGTTTCTTCGACTAGACGTGAACCACTGTCGACCTGTTTTGTCCCAATTGCCATTACCTTGATCAGATCATTAACCTGTGCCTGAATTTCTTCAATTAATTGACGAATTTCTGTGGTTGCTTTTGCCGAACGCTGAGCCAAAGCTCGTACCTCATTGGCAACCACACCAAAACCCTGTCCTTCTTCGCCAGCTCTGGCGGCTTCAATGGAAGCATTTAACGCGAGCATGTTGGTTTGCGCTGCAAAACCATTAATCAGTTTGACGACCTTCGAGATTTTTTGGGAAGCTTCACCTAATTGTTGTACCTTCGCAGAGGTTTCGGCAACGGTTTCACGAATGGCGGTAAACCCTTCAACGGTCACGTTCATGGCCGCATCCCCTTCGAGCAATGCTTGGTTGGCTGAGTCTACCTGTGCTTCAGCTTCGATGGCGCGGGTTTCTACCCCTGCAATTAACTCGGTGAGGGTGTGAATTTTGTTAAGGGTTTCCGAGATGGCTCGTACCTGTTCTGATGTACCTATTGATACGTTCTGCATAGTGGTTTGGTTTTCGAGAACGGTCTCGGATACAGATTGGGAAGCTGTCTGCACTTCTAATACCAGCTTACGGAGGTTTCTAATTGTGGCATTGTAAGAGTCGGCAATTGTGCCAATTTCATCCTCTGTAACTTGCGCACGAACGGTTAAATCACCGCGACTAATCGGATCAACTTCAATCAGCAATTCCAAGGCTCGCTTTTGCAGAAATTCCTTCGCTTGGCGTTGTTCTTGAGTACGCAAGTTAGCCTCTATTTGTGATGCCTCCTGTCGTGCCTCGGCAATCCGTTCCGCTTCTAATTGTTTCTCGACAATCAGCACCTCTAGCTGTTCTGCCATGCTGTTTAGCTCTTGCGATAATGTGCCAATTTCATCGCGACGGTCGATACCTGCTAATCTTTCACCAGTTTCACCACGTCCAATTTTTTTGGTGAAAGCAGATAAACGGAGCAAGGGACTAGCAAAAGATGTAGCAATAAGTAAACCAATTGCGCCTGCAACCACAATTGAAATACCTGCGATCGCATAGCCAGAGTTGGATAATACTGACAGTAGCTCTTGAATTTCGGAGAGTGGGCGGCCGACATAGGCGATGCCAACAGGTTTAACTTGAGGATCAAGTAGTTGTCGATGGTCATAGAGCGGCGCATAGAATGTTAGGTAGTTGATCCCTGTAATATTCGCTTCTCCAACATATTCTTGCCCTTGTTGGAGAACTGCCTCCGATACTTCATTGGAGGCGCGAGTACCGACGGCTCTGGTGTTATCAGGCTTTTTGGTGTTCGGATCAACATAGGGAACGTTGGTGGTAACGCGCCAGTCTTGCGCGAAGATCGTGGCGGTGGGCATGTTGTATTGCTTAGAGTATTTATCGACAATGCCGTAGTTACGATTGAGTAATGCGCCCACTACCGCAGTTCCGACGATGCGACCATTTACTTTAATGGGATATACTGCCATGCTCACCAGACCAGATTTCCCCTGTTCAATATCATAGGTTCCCTCTGGCGCAGGTTGCTTTGCAGCACTGAGTCCCTGTATTGCTTGCGGACGAGTGCCAATTGCTGCCTGCTTTTGCAATCCTAGTTTTTGTAAATCTGTCGATCGCAAAAATTCAATGCCATACATCGGTTTGCCCGTTGCGATCGCAGTTTTCAAAATCGGCAAACTTGAGAGGTCATTACCTGCGGGAATAGTTTTCTGGATATATTTTTGGCTAAAGTCCTGTTGATCCTTGGGCGCAAGGGTAGGCTGTTTTGTCAAGTCATCATCAAGAATCAAGCTATTGCCTTCAATGCTGCGCCCATTGGCATCGGTGACTAGTTTGACATTCTTGATGGATTCAGGATCTCGACCTTCGCCAGTTAGTTGCAATAATGGCTGTAAGGTGGCACGTTTTGATGCTATTTCCGCAGGATCACTCAGATTAAAATTTGCGCTTTCAAGCTGAGTGACAATTTCCTCAGCATCCTGCTTTGCTTCGGCATTTGTCCACAACACATATTCCGACACAAAGAAAGAACCCTTTTCCTTCACAGAAGTTCTTAATTCCTTGAGGGCGGACTGCTCCGAGGATTTAACTAGGGTCTGGGTGACAACAACTACAGGTAAACCAGCAACGAGTAGCATGACTGCCGATAGTTTCCAGCGTACACTCAAGTTATTCCAAGCTTGGGCTGGTGCTTTCCAGAATGGGAGTTTGGGAATGACTGTCGTTTTTGGCGGCGTGGATAAAATTCGAGTTGCGGATTTATTGGCTACTTTGTCCTTGTTTTCTAGATTGTCTGAGGCTGGAATCTCTGGCTTGTCTTGAATTAACATAATGCGCTCTATGACAGATATTCAATATTGGATAAGTTTAGATTCCCTAAATTCCATATTTAATCAAGAGAACTTACTTTTATAAATCTCCTTGAGTTCTCAAAAATGAATGGAGAATCTATCGGATTGAGGAGATTAGGCGACCTTGAACTGAGCAACGCTCACCTGTAAGTCTTGAGCAACTTGCAGCAATTCTGCGAAGGACTTTGCTACATCCTCTGATTGTTTCGATGTATCTTCAGCAATTGCCGCGATACCCTGCATGGTTTCGCCCATCCGATCCGAGGTTTGGGTTTGCATATCTGCTGCGATCGCAATTTCGCGCACAATCGAGTTAACTTGTCTACTAACCGTCGCAATTTGATTCAATTTCTCACGGGCATTTTGGACTAGTTTTGTACCCATCACAACTTGTTCTGTACCTGTTTCCATTGCCGATACGACTTCATTGGTTTGGGCTTGAATTTCTTCCACAAGTTGTTCGATTTCCGCTGTCGATGCGGCTGATTGTTCAGCTAGGTCTCGGACTTCTTCGGCAACGACACTAAAACCGCGACCCTCTTCACCAGCACGAGCTGCCTCAATCGCGGCATTCAGTGCCAACAGGTTGGTTTGGGCAGCAAAGTTACTAATCAAGTTGACAATCCGCGAAATCTTTTGAGAGGTTTCACCTAAACGTTTTACCTTCTTCGCTGTTTCTGACACAGTTTCGCGAATTTCGGAAATCCCTTCCACTGTGCGGTTCATGGCTTCATTCCCCTCTTGTAGGAAGGTCACAGTCACTTGCATTTCCTGTTCTGCTTGTTTTGCTTTGTTTTCCACGCCTCGGCTCGATTCTGCCATTAACTTAACTTCTTGAAGTGCCGAGTTAATCGATTCTGACTGCTTCAGCGCTTCATTAGATACCGATCGCACTGACATTTCTTTACTGGTTGCAGTTTGGCTTACAGAGGTAGAAGCGTCTTGTACTTCCATTACCAGTTTACGAAGGTTACGGATAATCGCATTATAGGAGTCGGCGATCGTGCCAACTTCGTCAGCAGTTACGTTTGCCCGAATCGTCAAGTCACCACGACTAACGGGGTCTACTTCCATCAACAATTCCAAAGCTCGACGCTGCAAGAATTCTTTTTCCTGTCTTTGTTGCTCCGCCCGTTCATCGGCTTCTGCCCTAGCTTCTTGACGTGCATTTTCCAACCTTTCCGCTTCCTGCTGTTGGATGTCACTGAGGTATTTGAGCTGCTCTGCCATCGCGTTGATGTTGATAGACAAGATGCCTAGCTCATCTTCACTGGCTACTTCCATGCGCGTATCTAGATCACCCTGACCAATTTTGGTAACCACATCCGCAGCGTTCTGAATTGGCTTCAAGCCCCGATTAACCAATAAGGTCGCAAGGAAACCGACGACTAGAGCGGTTAAGCCTGTACCTGTGGCAAAAGCGATGATGATATCTCTGTTAGATCTAAATGCAAAGTCAACATCGAGCGCAATTAAAATCCCCAGATTGAGATTAGGCATATTGCGATAGGTGGATAATGGTACATAGGTTACGACTTGCTCTTTACCATTAAATTGATCGACTAGTTGCTCGGTTGTGGTGGTTTTAGCATTGATTGCGGCAGCGAGTTTAGGAAAGTCATCTTGAGCTTGGCGGTTCTCTTGAGATTTTTCCTTAGCGAGAATGATTTTGCCATTACCATCAAGAATATGGTACTCATCCTGCTCAGTGATACTTCCTTCGACAATTTCACTCAGACGATCAACAGGAATTTGCGATCGCATTACCCCAATCAACTTATCTGTGCCATTTTCTTTTACTGGCGCAGCTATGATTAAACTGACACTTTTGTCAGTGGAAGACTGCACTGGCTGCGTAATAAATGGAGTTCCTTTGGCAATTACATTTTTAAAGAAGTCACTATCTTTAATGCTAGCGTTGGGGTCTTGGGTAGACGTGGAGCGAATTGTGGTGATCCCATTTAGATTTGCAAAAGCAACTAGGTCATAGACTCCGTAAGTTGCAGTATAGTCATTGAGTACAGCTTCTCTTTCTGTCTGGGGCAAAACTGCCTGTACCTTAGAATTCGTGATAATGGGATGAGCTGCTAACACTTGAATGTCACCATACCGCTCATACACAAAGCGATTAATTTTATCGACGATCGCATTAGTTTTCTGTAGTTGTGTTGCCCGAATTCTTTCTTCTAGGGACACACTAGATAGATAAGCCGCCACACCACCAATGAGAACCACAGGCACTGTACTAATCGCAATTGCTAGTAATGTGGCTTTAGTGCGTAAGGTCAGCGATCGCCATTTGATTTTCCTCGGTTTTGGCTCAGACTGAAATAAGCTATCGTCATCAATTAGAACCTCCTCTAGTTCCGTTCCTAAATCTCCAATTGAAATTGACCCACTGGCTTCTTCATTGGCGGACGCGTTGTTTTGGGTTAGCATTGGTTTGTCTCCTCAAGTTATTCAAATTTCTTAAAAAATCTAGAAACACGGAAAATATAAAAACTTATATAAAAACTACAAACTCCATTAAAAATATTGGGCAAACAGAGTTATTGCACATTTCGCATAATTGCATGACCATCTAGCACCAACAGCGCTTCGTTGTCAGGGTTGAGCCAGTAACCATGGCAAACATCTGCCAAGATGGGATTACTAAATGAAATCCCTGACTTTTGCAGTTTTGAGCTGTCGCATTTCATCACTTGACCAACTTGCTGTACAGCTATTCCAATCACCATGTCCTGACTCTTCAAAAATAGAACGTGGCACTTATCTTGAAATTTTTTGAGTCTGTATGCTTGGGTATACAGAGGTGCATATCCCAATAGGCTAGCTAAATCAACAACCCAAGTCACATCGCCACGCCAGTTATATATACCCATCACACTAGGCGACAAACCTGCGATCGCAGTTATCTCTGACAAATCAACTCTGACAATTTCTAATAATTGACTTGTGGGCAACAAACCCTGCTGATCTGAAGCAAGCGTAAACGTCAAAAACTGGTCATTCTCCCTAGAGTTTTGCGGTCGAGCACCAACAAGCCCCGTCGATTTTGTTTGACTTTCAACGATCTGATTAGCCATAGCGATCGCAATCCTAATCTTTCACTAGTAATTTAATTGTGCGAACCAATTCCGCCACATCAACGGGCTTAGTCAGATAAGCCGAAGCTCCCTGCTTCATACCCCAAAATTTATCCATCTCACCACTCTTGGTTGAGCAAAGAATAACGGGAATATCTTTAGTTTCAGGCTTATCCTTCAAATCTCGACACAACTCAAATCCACTCTCATTTGGCAAAACTACATCCAAAATAATCGCACTGGGTTTCTGTTGGCTAATTTTTGCCCTAGCTTCATCACCACTCATCGCTAAAACCGTAATAAAGCCAGCATTCTTCAAGCCACCTGTAATAATTTCTGCTTGAGTCATTGTGTCTTCGACGACCAAGATCATACTCATATCTAAGCTATTTCCTTATGTTTTTTAATCGTTTTTGAATCAAGTGTTATTAAGCAAACTATTTTGTTTCCACTGGTAGAAACTTACCGAGAATCTGCAAAACCTTGGTAGGGTCTGGCGGTTTACTTAAGAAATCTGAAGATCCCGCCATTTTTGCCCTTACTCGGTCAATCATGCCATCCCGACCTGTGAGAATGACAATGGGAATGTCTTGGAAAGTTGTCGTTTTTCTTAAGAAAGTACACAACTCATAACCATTGGTATTTGGCATCACTAAATCCAGAAAAATCAAATCTGGTTTTCTTTGTAATAGGGTACTTACGCTTTGTAAAGGATCAGTAATTCCTAGAACCTCATAGCCCATTGGCTCCAGAATACTACGCATTTCCAGAGCCACCTGTGGACTATCATCAATACAAGCAATTAGTCCTCGGCTACTTTCAGGTTTTGCGCTAGTACGTGTTTTTTTATTAAGTGATGACCAGTCCGAAACCTCCTTAAAAGCAACAATTCCATCGACCACTAGGGGTAATAGCGATCGCATGACGGCAATCATTGAACAGTGCATCAAAATCGCCAAATCCCACAGCGTATTTTTGCCGTTGAGGATCTTCTTGAGGGTTTTGTAGGTTTTTTCGGTAATTGCTTCAGCCTTAACCATCACATCTAGCTGATCTGGATTCGCAATGTAGGGAGCCAGTTCAAATGAAAATCCCTGAATCATATTCTGGACATGGGATAACCCAGCCTGTTGCCATCGCAACTGAGCCGCAGCAACATTATCTAGTGTTTGGACAGTAGACAAAGCCACAATCGGCTTAAAACTGAGAGATTCTAAGGAATTCCATGCTGCCTTAGTTTTCTTTTGGTCACTTAGGCTGTAAAAGACTTCATGAATACTCGTTTGGATAATTGATCGAGCTTGATCGGTAGTTATTTGTTGAGATTGAATTGCGTGTTCAATCACCGAAATTTCCCACGCATCAATATTAGGGTCAGCAGCATCAAGCAGCTCCTGAATATTCACATTCTCAGAATGCTGACGCAATGCTCTTACCAATCTGCGAACGCGATGATTCCCCCCTGTGGCATACACCAAACGTCCAAGATAAAAATATATATTCCAAATAAGTAGTTCTTCGCCCGCTACAGTCACCACCACTTCACCAGTATCTTTTTGAAACATCGTATGGAGATGTTTCAAATCTTGAATAAACGTAAGTTGAGTGTTAGTTGATGTGTCCACTTAAACGGTTATGGTAAATGTTTAGTATAGATTTTAAAGGGTATAAATCTAATTTGTAGATTTAGAATAAGATCATACCCATATAATTATGAAAAGTATTCACTATACAAGCCTGATTGCAAGATTAATCTAGAGTCCACCTATAAACCATCCTATAAATTATATTTATGAGATGATTTATAGACAAATTAATCATAAAAAAGTTAATCGTTTTAATTATTATGATTATTTGCTAGCTCCCTGAATACCTTGCAATAGTTTGCCGAAATACCAAATTTGCTGTGGTGTAGCAGTCTCCCCCTCTTTGAGAAAAGGGCTGCCATCTTGATAGTTGAGAGGCCCCTTGTAAAGATTGATGCTGCCATTGCCTAAACCAGTGATAAATCCTGTTAATAACTTGTCATTTTCAGGGGTTAGGGCTTTTCCTTTTACAAAGCCAACTGCTGAAGTATCAACATTGTTTAAATCTTTCCAATCTGGCGCACCTGAAATAAATTCGCCTGTAAATTTCCCATCTTTAGCTTTAGTGATTTGCTCAAGGTAAGCAGGCCCCCAGTTGTAATAGGGAACTCCGATACAAAGCTCTGGTGCGAGGTTGCAACCAGTTTTGATGTCATAGTGTAGGAACTTAACTTTTTTGCCAGCTTCTACAGCTTTCTTGGTTTGAATTGATACTTCTGGGGTATCAATACCACTTAACACTACGTCAAAACCACTGTTGTAAAAATCGCTAGTTACTTTACTTGGGTCAAGAGTCTTGCCTGGAATATTGAACCAAAACCCAATCCAGACGACTTTAAAGGTTAAATCATTGGGATTCTTTTTGCGATAGTTTTGCCAGCAATATCGCGCACCTAAATAGCTAGCCGATGCTAATCTACGAGTTTCATCATTAATTACAGGGCCAACATAACCGATCTTGCCTGTTTCGGAGCTAAGCGCGGCAGAACAACCTGCGATCATTTTGCCATACTCGATTTGAGGCATGACATTGCCCAGATTGGGTTGATTTTTAAAGTTCTTTCCTTCTTTCCAAGCGTAGTCGCCACTGGAATGAATTATAGAAACGTTAGGATGTTTTTTTGCAGTGGCTAGTGCGTCGTCTTTAAAGTCATCGGAATTAAAAATTACTAGCTTTGCACCTTTGGCGATCAGATCATCAGCAACTTCAGAAGCTTTGAGGTTAGGACGATCGCCAGGATTGACTTGATCAACATACTTAAACTGAATATCTGGTTGTTTTTCAACTACATATTGTGTAGCTTCATAATGCGCTTGATTCCATCCCGAATCATTTCTACGTCCAACTAAAATCATTGCCACATCAAATTTATTAGCCTTAGATGCATCTATTGACGAAGTATTTGAAGAAGTGTTGTTACATGCTCCAGCGAGTATTCCCACCAGCGCTGGTAGCCATAATTGCTTGATGGAAACTAAAGATGTAAGTCTATTAGTGATTAGCCCCATGGATTAATTTAAGTTTTATTGTCATGTTTTGTATTGATCGACACTATATTACAGGATTGGCAAATATGCCTGAAAGTTATTGAAAATTAAAGTTGTTATAGTTTGAGATTTAATATTAATTAGATTTTTAAGGTGTAAACCAAAAGAGATTTGCGGCGCTTCGCGCCGCAAATCTCTTTTGATCTTACTTTTTTATTGTGCTGATGTTTCTATAGATTCTTATAAAAATAAAAAATATGGATGATTTTTAAATAACAATTGTCCATAATGCGATCGCAAAAAGCAATGTGCTGACATGGTGAGGTAACAGTGATTGCCAAGGTTGGCGGGCAATCTTTTGAGTGAGTATCCATGTGAGCAATACTGCAAAAATTAAGGTGACTGCCTGTAAGAATGCAATGACAGCAGGATGTGCGACGACCACTGGTAATGTTGCACCATCAAGACCAATAGTTGCCCAAGTGACGGGCAGTAATCGACCAGATTCTTCTAAAAAGAGACGCAGATAATGGGCAAGATTTGCGCCTAAGGCGAGGGGTAAATATCCGTAGGCAACTTGGATAAAGGGTTTCGGCTTGTAGACATTGAGGGGGATCGGCATTTGCCAAGATTCACAGTTCTTTTTCAAAATGATAGTGAACCAATATAGCGATCGCATTATTTGGTGAGCCGCTAAAGGGATTGCCGCAGTCATGAGCAAGATTGTGATGGATAGACCTAAATGGGGAAAGAATGGTGTAAAGCTAGTAGATAAACCCAATGTGAGGGAAATCTCTGGCAATCGGTGCAAAAATGCACCACCAAGCAGTAATAGCAATAGCGCAACTTCATAGGTGCGGGGAATATGGGTAGTCCACAATTCAATCGCGGGAGGGCGAAGATTGAACTCGACCGATCGATGGGGACATGCCTTGAGACAGGTCATACACAGCACGCAGTCGCGATTTTCTTGCAGTTGGGCAGGATGAGAATAGAGCGGACATCCATTGGTTTCTAATCCTTCTCCTTTTTGTGCGCCCCCTTTATAGCATTGATAGGTGGTACATTCCGCCGAACAAGTTCCTTGCTGGGCGCGGAGTTCGGTCATCGAGAGCTTGGCAAATAATCCATTCATGCCACCAATTGGACAGAGGTAGCGACACCAGTATCGACGCTCAAAAATGAGTGAGCAAATCACTGCACCTGCGGTAATTAGTAACAATAGATAGGCAGACAGATAGGCAGTATTTTGTAAATCCCATAGCTCTTCCCATAGATAAATGATTACAAATAGACCAAATAGAAACCAGCCACCCCATCGCTCAGACAGATCTCGGTTCCATGGTTGCAGTTGACGGGGAAATAGCCATAGGGATAATTTCTGCACGACCTCCCCATAAATCATGAATGGACAGATAGAACACCAGAGCCTCCCGACAAAGGGAAAAGCAATTAAAATTATGGGCCACCACCATGCCCAAAACATGTTTAAAGCAATATTGCGATCGCGAGTTTGGGGTGCCAGAAATAGGGTGGCGACCACAATCGCGAAAAAACCTAAGGTAAATCCATAGTTGATACGGGTAGGAAACCAATCACTGCGTAAGAAATTGCGAAGATTGGGATAGGCATTGAGCAGATTGAAGCGAAACTTTTTACCCTTGGGTTGAGTTGCCCAAAATACTGATTCGTCTAGCGATTGTGATCCCTGTGCTTGTAAGATCGCTCGTTCGACTAAAAGTTGTAGCTCTTGTAAATTACCGATAAAGTCATAACTTTGGAGACTGCGAAGGGCTTCGGCGGTGATGGTGGGTTTAGGAATCCCGCGATCGCGACAGAATAAACTAATGTAATACTCCACATGGGGTTGAATATCAACTTTTCGCACCCTTAATGATGGCACTTTAATGGAATGGTGAATCAATGAATTGCGTAAGGACTTTTGTTTCTCTGAAACCATGATGATCCTTGCTTCACAGCTCGCCAACTCATCACTACCAACAGGCTTAAATGTTCCCTTTTCTAGCAGTTGTTCGATTTGCGGAATTAGCTCCTTGGGCAACTCCTGCACATTATTTAAAACTAAAGTTCCCTTACCCAAATATGCCAATAGACCTTGATTCATCCCTGTCCGCCCAAATAGCTCAGCGCCATTTGCTTGAATCAGACTGCAATTGATTTTGGCGATCGATTCCCGCCGATTAGCAGAGTTGAAATGAATCAGGGCGGCAATATTATCTTTATCTAATCCCGGTTCACCCAAAATCAGCACCGATTGATGGTCTTCACTGGCTTGCTTGATTTGTTGGCGTAAACGTGTGGCATAGCGGCTTTTACCAATAATTCCCCGTTCTGCCTTGGTAACGAGGTAGGGTTGCAAAATCTGCGATCGCATTTGCATCCATTCGACAGAAGTTTCGGAATAATTAGCAGACATAAATCTTAACCGCCCCATGATTAATTTGATTGACAACTATGTTTGGGTTGCCCAAGCATAAATACTTATGCCGAATTATGTTGACATAATTACTGACTTTTTCTTGTTTCACCAAAGATAGCTTGGTGAGATTATATGGCATTCACAACTTTTTTATAATTACTACACTTAAAGTGATTATGATCCGATAGGGATAAGGACTATGGGCAACTCAGAACATCTTGCAATACTCAATCAAGGAGTAGCTAGTTGGAATAGATGGCGGGTAGAAAATCCTGAGATTATTCCCAACTTGAGTGGCACGAACTTGAGACGAGCCAATCTCCGTGAAGCAGATTTAAGTGGTGTCAATCTACGCTGGTCAAATCTGAGCAATGCCAATCTATTGGGCGCAAACTTGAGCGGCTCTGATCTCGTCAAAGCCAATTTGCGAGAGGCTGATCTATACAAAGCCAACCTCAAAGATGCCGAAGTCAGTGGCGCTTATCTGAGTAAAGCTCACTTGCGCGAAGCCTGCTTGGAGAGATGCGATCTAAGTTTGGCAAATTTGAATGGGACTGACCTGACCAAAGCCTACTTTAATGGCGCAAACTTGAGCGGTGCAGATCTCAATGAAAGTGATCTCAGTAATGCCAACTTGAGTGAGACCAACATGAGCAATGCGGTTCTCACAAACACTAATCTTACTAATGTGGATTTACGTCGGAGTGATTTGAGTGGTGCCAATTTAGAGTTTGCCGATCTGAGCAATAGCAATTTGTCAGATACAAAGCTATCTAGTGCAAATCTGAGCAATGCCAACTTACAGGAATGTGATTTGAGTAATGCGGCGCTTAATCAGGTCAATTTCAGCCATGCGAATCTAACTGACTCAATTATCAGTAATGCTAATTTGAGTAATGCTAACTTGAGCAATGCCATCTTAAAGGGTGCGGTGTTAAGCAATGCCATTCTTAGCAATGCAGATTTAAGTAATAGCAATTTAGAAGATACGATTTTTAGTGATGCCGTATTAAGCAATGCCATCTTAAATGGAGCGGTCTTAACAGGAGCGCAGCTAGTTGCCGCCAAGTTAGATGCTGCCTTCTTGATTGGGACTAACTTGGTTAAAGCAAATCTCAGATTGGCTAGTCTTAATGGCGTGAGTCTAATGGAAACGACAATGTTTGGCACGATTATGCCTGATGGCTCTGTTAGTAATTACAAAGAGAGAAAGAAGCCCATGGCTGCGGTAGGTCAGGCTCTAGAACTAAGCAATGTTGAAGCTTAGCCTCCAAATTAAAAAAGACTGGCTTTTGCCAGTCTTTTTTAATTTGGGGCGGGATAGCTTTAGCTGCCAACCTTACCATCGCCATCAATATCACGACCAGTTAGATTTTCTAGACCATGAACTGCCTTACTTGCTGAATCTTTTGCGATCGCACCAACATCGGTATTGAGGACATCACTTACTTTTTGGACATTCTCTTTGCCAACGACATCTTCAACTTTGCCCTTAACATTTTCAGCAACTTCACCTGCTTTTTCCTGTAAGTCGCTGACAAATCCACCAAGACCTGATTTTTGTTCTTCGCTCATTTTATTTACTCTGTGGAGAGGGGGAATTGCTTTACTAGATGATTATAATCATGAAATTTCTCAAAATCATGTTTGCCACAATACTCATTTTAAATACCCTATGTTTACATTTTTGATTTATCCAAGAACCGCAAAGCCTTGTCTCCTATGGATGTAAGAGCCATGCCCTTTGTACTGGCTGCACGATTGCTTGCACAAGAGGAGACAATCTCGCAATATCCTGTAAGCCTTGCTCTGTCTGCACATTAATTCCTTGACGATAGGTACTGTAGCCCTTGGTGCGAGATACTCTGATGCCGCAATAATATTTAAGATCTCGCGAATCTAGCCCCTGTGAGATTAACTTTTCGTAACATCTATTGAGGCTTTCCTGTTGTTGGCAATCATCTAAGTTAGAGATATCCGTGGCATGAAATAAATCGCGATCGAGAAAACGGCGGCAGAGTTCGGCAAGATGGCGATCGCAACTATTGCGCCATTGATGGATATGGTAAGCAAATACCACATCATCGGAGTTGAAATATTCGGCACAGGTCAGTAAATGCGGATCTTTCGTTAGCCACGCTGTCATAGTGCGATCGCAAAATATTGGCTCCGAAATCTGGGCAGCATCAGCATTGACTAAAAACTTTGCCCGTCGAAAAATACTCTCTAATAAAAACCTTGCCGCCAAATTTTTAGGATGGTTATAGACCTGTACATACATAAAGTAGCGCACCGTCAAATAATGCTCGATTGCCACCATCCCTTTGCGCCCAATCACTAGATTTTGAGAAATCGGGTCAAACCTGAGCGCCAATAAAATGCGATCAAGATCGATCTGTCCATACTTTGCCCCCGTAAAATAGCTGTCCCTTTCGAGGTAATCAAGGCGATCGCAATCAATTTGACTAGAAACTAATTGATAAATTAATGGCACAGGATATTTTTTGGTAAATATCTTTTCTAAATCAGTAATTAAATCTGGCGAAAATCTCTTTAAAATATCTGCAATATTGCCAGACTGGAGCAGTCGCAGCGTCCAAACTTCATGATTGCTGCCAAAAACTTCTTCTGAGGCATGGCTATAGGGGCCGTGACCAAGGTCATGGAGCAGAGCTGCCACTAGCACCACCGTCCGATGTACTGACAAATAAGGATATTTAATGGCGATCGCATCAAAGGCGCGACGGGTTAAATGCATCACCCCCAAGGAATGCGTAAACCGCGAACCCTCTGCACCGTGGAAGGTAAAGTAGGCAATATCGAGTTGACTAATCCGCCTAAGACGCTGGAATTCAGGTGTATCAATTAGTTGAATTAATAACGCCTCCGTGCAATCGCCACTATCAAGGGTAATTGCGCCGTGAATAGGATCGTTATAGGTGCGAGATTTGCCCAGATCCATAGGGATATTTTCAGGAATATTTCTAAAAGATACTAGCTTGGCTTGGTTTCACTAGGAATCATCACAATTGCCCAATAGGGAACTTGATCGGGTTCTACCGATGCGATCGGCTTAATTGTTTGATTGGGTAAAGTTGCCCGCTCAATATATAGAGCGCGATCAAAGAGTCCTAACTCTTCTAACACCGATTTCACTTTGGCAAAATGTCTACCCAACTTGATGATGATCGCCGCATCGGCAACCGCCAAGCGATCGCGCAAAGTATCTGCATCTAAGGTTGCGGGCATGATGCTCAACACATCATTGCGATAGGTGAGGGGTGCGCCCAACATCGCGGCACTGGCGAATGTCGAAGATATGCCGGGAATTACTTCCGTGTGAAAGCGATCGGCAAGACGATTGAAAATGTACATAAAAGAGCCGTACAACATCGGATCGCCCTCGCATAGTACCGCAACATCACGACCAGCCGCTAAATGCTCGGCAATCTTTTCTGCGCCAAGATCGTAATAGGGCTGCGAGGAACGTTCCACACTAAAGGGTAGGGGCATGGGGATTTCAATTTGCTCAGGGCGGATAAAATCAGCCACAATTGCCCTTGCCAAAACCTTGCCGTTTTCCATGGTTGGATAGGCAATTACAGGAACCGATGTCAAAATGCGGTGCGCTTTAATCGTTAATAGTTCTGGATCACCAGGCCCGATGCCCAAACCATAGAGGCTACCCTTGGGCGTTGAATCTTCTGGCACATTTATACTTTTATTGATCTCGTCAATAGGATTCATAGTTCACTTTCCATCGCTAATGCATTCAAGGCTGCGGCTGCCATCGCGCTACCACCTCGACGACCGTGAATGGTCAAAAAAGGCACGCCACGACTGTTTTCTGCTAAGGCTGCTTTTGATTCAATCGCGCCGACAAAACCAACAGGGAATCCTAGTATAACGGCTGGCTTAGGCAAACCTTGATCAAGCATTTCTAATAATCGAAATAGGGCGGTGGGGGCGTTACCGATTGCCACAATCGATCCCTCAATTTGCGATCGCCATAGCTCCATTGCTGCTGCCGAGCGCGTATTGCCAATTTGTTGAGCTAGGGCTGACACTTCAGGCTCATTCAAAGTGCAAATCACAGAGTTGTTTGCAGGCAGACGTTTGCGCGTGACTCCATTCGCTACCATTTGCGCGTCACAGAAAATCTTTGCACCATTTTTTAATGCTTTTCGCCCAATTTTTACGACATCTTCAGAATAAGCAAGATCACTGACAATATCCGTCATCCCACAGGCATGAATGAGTCTAACTGCGACCACCTCTAGGTCTTTTGGCAAGATCGACAGGTTAGCTTCAGCTCGGATTGTGGCAAAGGATTTTTGATAAATTTCATTGCCATCACGGATATAGTCAAGCATGGAAAGATTTGAGAAACGATTTTTAGTATAAAACCATATGCTGCCCGCATAGCGGGCAGCATATGGTTTTATTGTATTCAAGCCACTACGCGAATCACTTTTTCCGATCGCAATAGGTCACTTTCCCCCGCAAAAATCGAACGTCCTTGACTATTAGGGACTTCTAGCGGAATTGCACCTAAAGGCATTTGGACAGTTCGTAACCCCATGTCATTGGCTTGACCAATTAAGAAAGTCACGGGTAAATCAGGACGAGGATTTGCGATCGCAGTCATGCTTACTAACCTGTCAGCCCTTGATTGGAACTTGAAGCATTGTGAACCGATTGCCCCTCTAACTGCCGAGCGAATATAGCTTGCGGATATGCGTTTGGCAAACCCTTCGGTGGTGATTAAAATCAATTCTGAATTAGGATTATTTTGCAAATCGAGAACCGATACACCGATCTGAGTTTCGGAGCTACCGAGACGTAAAGCAATATTACCTGCGGCAGTGCGTCCCACCGTGGGGATTTGCATTTCATCGGCGCGGAGACGCAAAATTCTACCTGCCGAAGTTGCGATCGCAAGTTCTTTTTCCAGATCAACAACATCTGCCCAGAATAGCGAATCATCTTCTTTAAACTTTGCCGCAATTAGTCCTCTTGCGGTCATATCAGCAAATTCTGCCAATGGCGAACGTTTGATTTTGCCCTGACTCGATAGCAATACTAGTCCTTCCTTTGATTCAGGATTCTTTTCCCATACAAATTGCGAAACAAATTGCTCGGCACTGTCACCCAATAGCGTCATCAAAGGAGTGCCACGGCCTTTTCCTTTCAAAATCGGTACATGGGCAAGGGCTAGGGGCAAAGCCCGTCCTGAAGCGGTTAGCACCACCATTTCGCGATCGCTGCGGGTGTCGTAGGCGGCAATCACCACATCATCACCTAAGTCCATCGATTGCGAAGCTCTCAAATTTGCCTCAAAGGATTTGATATAGCCTTTGTGGGTAATCTGCACCTGAACATCCTGCGGCTCGACGGTAGGAATATTTAGCTCAGTGGTGAGAGAAAGTAAAGGAACTTCTACGGGTTGAGGTGGTTTATTGGCAACAGTGCGCGATTTTTTGTCTCGCTTGCTATCACTATTGGCTGACTCAGTTACTAAAATTTGCTGAGTTTGCGGAATATTGCGATCGCTCTGATTGGATTTTACTTTTGATAATGATGCTTTTAATGATTCCGTAGGAACACTATCAGTAACATTAGTCTCTTGACGATTGCTTAGTAACTCCCATGCTAAATGCGTTCTCCGTGCGTCACTATGGCGTTTTTTATGGTCGCGCAATTCTTTCTTAAGGAACTTCATCAACTCTCGCCGATCGCTAAGCAGCTTTTCTAATCTTGTAACCTGTGCTTGTAAAGTTTCTAGTTCCTCACGAATCTTCTGTTGCTCAATGGCGGTAATGCGTCGCAAAGGCATCGAGAGAATTGCTTCGGCTTGGGTTTCGGAAAGGTCAAATTCTGTTTGTAAATCCGTCTTAGCAAGGGCGCTATTATTGGCAAATCTTAAAATCCGAATCAATCGATCAATATCTTGTAGAACTAATACTAATCCTTCCAGTAGGTGCGATTTTTCCTGTGCTTTTTTTAGTTCATAACGGAATCGCTTCGCCAGTGTTTCTTCACGGAAGGAAAGAAACTCCTGCAAAAGTTCTCGCAAACTCATTTGCTTGGGCTGAGAACCCTTGAGAGCTAAAAGGATGACTCCAAAATTAGATTGCAGCGCTGTCTGACGATAGAGCTGATCGATGATCACTTCAGGTACAACATCTTTTTTTAGCTCAATCACGACCCGCATCCCTGTGCGATCGCTTTCATCACGGATATCCGAAATTCCCTCAATTTTGCCATTGTTTACCAACTCGGCAATTTTCTCAATCCATGCGGATTTATTAACCTGATAGGGTAATTCCGTGACAATAATGGCAAGTTTTTGGCGCTTTCCTGTGCCTTTGCCACCAAACTGCTCGACTGCCGCCACGCCGCGAATGGTAACAATGCCACGACCTGTTAGGTATGCCTCATGTACGCCCTCTTGATTCATAATGATTCCGCCCGTGGGAAAGTCTGGAGCAGGGATCAAACTTAATAACTGCTCATCGGGCAGATCAGGATTATCAATTAGTGCGATCGCACCATCCACGACCTCACTTAAATTATGGGGAGGAATATTAGTCGCCATGCCCACGGCAATCCCTGTCGAGCCATTGAGCAACAACATCGGCAACTGAGCGGGCAGTACGGCAGGTTCTTGCTCAGAGCCATCAAAGTTATCGACAAAATCAACAACATCTTCTTCAATTTCGCCGAGTAGCGTTTCATTACCAATCGCCGCTAATCGACATTCGGTATAACGCATTGCCGCCGCAGGGTCGTTATCCACTGAGCCAAAGTTGCCATGCCCCGCCAATAAAGGGTAACGACTCGAAAAATCTTGGACTAAACGCACCAAAGCGTCATAAACCGATTGATCACCATGGGGATGATATTTACCCAATACATCGCCAACGACACGGGCGCATTTGCGAAAGGGACGCTCTGGCACTAGTCCTAACTCATGCATAGCGTAAATAATGCGGCGATGCACAGGTTTGAGACCATCACGGGCATCGGGCAAGGCACGACCAACGATCACGCTCATTGCGTACTCTAGGTACGATCGCTGCATTTCTGAGTGCAATGAAGTCGGAATGATATTTCCCCCATTCGACTCCAACCCAAAATCTAGCTGTTGCTGCCCTTGCTTTGCCATAAAATCTACGAACGCTGTTACAAGATAATCACGATACTTGAAAACAATGTAACAGCAAAACGTTGGCAATCTAACGGCGGGCTTTCAATGAACTGATTTTGGAATTTTCAGCACCTTCGGCGCTGAAAATTCCAAAATCAGTTTCATAGCTGTAAGGGAAACTTTGCGCTACAGTATTCAATACAAAAAGTTCCGTAAGTCTTATTTATCAACGGTGAGGATGTTTACAGATGACAGGTAGATCGATGGATATGGAAACCAAGTCCCCTCTCTGTATCGGCTTGTTATTTGGTGGACAGTCGGGCGAGCATGATGTGTCCATTATCTCCGCCAAAGCGATCGCCTCCGCCCTCAGTCACAATCCTCGCTATCAGGTCAAGCCCTTTTACATTCAACGTGATGGCACATGGCGTAGCCCCGATGTGTCTCAACAAGTTTTAGACAATGGCAAAGGCTTAGAGGAATCCGAATTATTAACCAATGCGGCGTTCTTCTTGCCCACGGAAGTGCAACAAATTGATCTCTGGTTTCCTGTGCTGCATGGACCAAATGGTGAAGATGGCACGGTGCAAGGACTGTTGCAACTGATGCACAAGCCCTATGTGGGGAACGGTGTTCTTGCCTCATCAGTAGGTATGGACAAGATCGCCATGAAAGCAATTTTTGCCAATGCTGGTTTGCCGCAGGTGAAGTATGTGGCGCTCAATCGTTGGCAATGGCAACAGGATCAGCAAGGCTGGAGTGAGCATATTGAAGCCACTCTTGGTTATCCCTGTTTTGTCAAACCATCTAACCTTGGCTCTTCGGTGGGTATTTCTAAAGTTCGCGATCGCAAACAGTTGCAAGAAGCAATTGCTAGTGCCACCAGCTATGACCCACGCATCATCATTGAGCAAGGTGTGACTGCCCGTGAAGTCGAATGCGCGGTGCTAGGCAATGAGCAACCCCAAGCCTCAGCGATCGGCGAAATCACCTTTACCAGTGACTTCTACGATTACGAAACCAAATACACCGCAGGCATGGCGGATCTGATCATTCCTAGCCAACTGCCCGACCATGTGGCTCAAGCAGTGCAGTCCATGGCGGTTAAAGCATTTCAAACCGTTGCTGGTTCTGGCTTAGCGAGGGTTGATTTTTTCTATGTCGAAGCCACGGGGACAGTGCTGATCAATGAAATCAATACTTTCCCCGGCTTCACATCGTTAAGCATGTACCCCAAGCTATGGGAATATTCAGGGATTCCTTTTACGGAGCTTTGCGATCGCTTGATCGATTTAGCCCTAGAAAGAAAGTAATGGCAATTGGTGATGACAGATTTTCTGGAGAACAAACAACAAATCAAACAACAAGCCAAAAAACAACTCAGGAAAGAATTACTCCATCAACGTCGCCATATCCCTTTAGAGATTTGGCAACAAAAAAGTCAAGCCCTTTGCGATCGCATTTCTAACTGGCAAGTTTTCCAGAAATCACAAAATATCCTTGCCTTCACTAGTTTTCGCCAAGAACCAGATTTAAGCTCGCTATGGCAACAATTCCCCGCTAAAAATTGGGGATTTCCGCGTTGTATTGGTCAGGACTTAATTTGGCATCAAGTTGCGATCGCAAATTTCTCAAACCAGATGCAGTTGGGATCTTTTGATATTCTTGAGCCACTTCACAACTTACCGCCTATGGACTTGACAAACATAGACTTGATTTTGATACCTGCCCTAGCGTGCGATCGTCAAGGCTACCGACTGGGCTACGGCGGCGGATTCTATGATCGTTGGTTGCCCAAGTCCATAGGAATTAAAGCAGGAATTATTTTTGATGAATTTTATACTGATCAAATTCCGAACGATATTTGGGATGTTCCCTTAGATGCAATCATCACCAATGTCCGACTCCTGATTTCTTGACGCATCGCCATGGGTACAGCCACACAAGCAATACTTGTACGGTAAGCCGATCTAGTTCCCTACTCATTTGGCAGTATATTAGCACTCAGTGAGACAGAGTGCTAAAGCACGCAATTGTGACTACAAATTAAGTCCCCAATTGCCGAGTCCACTCTGATTAGATTTTTAAGGAGGTATGGCATAGTGGCATCGTTAACCCTAAATACTGGTTCATTACAACCCCTAGGCGATCGTCTATTGGTTAAGGTAGCAACAAAAGAAGAAAAAACTGTCGGCGGTATTTTCTTGCCTGACACAGCACAGGAAAAGCCCCAAGTTGGCGAAGTAACTGCCGTTGGACCTGGCACACGCAACGACAAAGGCGCTCGTGTGGCTCTCGAAGTAAAAGCAGGCGATAAGGTTCTTTACTCCAAGTACGCAGGCACTGAAGTCAAAATTGACGGCGTGGACTATTTGCTCCTAGCAGAAAGAGATATTCTCGCGATCGTTGAATAAAGCTTATAGCAATTAGCCTTTAGCTATTAGCTCCTTTAGAAAGAAGCAATTCAAAAGAGTCAAAAGCTAATCGCTAACAGCTAACAGCCAAAATCCCCATAACCAATTACCAAATTAAAAGAAAATGTCCAAAATCGTAGTATTTGATGAAGATTCTCGCCGCGCCCTTGAGCGTGGTGTCAATGCCCTCGCCGACGCAGTCCGTGTTACCCTTGGACCAAAAGGTCGTAACGTTGTTCTCGAAAAGAAATATGGCGCTCCTCAAATCATCAATGACGGTGTGAGCATCGCTAAAGAAATTGAATTAGAAGATCCCCTAGAAAATGCTGGCGCTCAACTAATTCGCGAAGTTGCTTCGAGAACCAACGATGTAGCAGGTGATGGAACCACCAGTGCCACCGTTTTAGCTCAAGAAATGATTCGCGAAGGTCTAAAGAATGTTGCCGCAGGTGCGAACCCCGTCGGTGTTCGTCGCGGTATCGAAAAAGCAGTTGCTCATTTGGTTACTGTAATTGCTCAAAAAGCAAAAGCCGTTGACTCCAATTCTGAAATTGCTCAAATTGCTACGATCTCGGCTGGTAACGATGAAGAAGTTGGTGCAATGATTGCCCAAGCCATGGATAAAGTTGGCAAAGATGGCGTAATCACCGTTGAAGAATCAAAGTCCCTCACAACTGAATTAGAAGTTGTTGAAGGTATGCAACTCGATCGCGGCTACATTTCTCCCTATTTCGTCACTGACAACGAAAGAATGTTGGTGGAGTTTGAGAACGCGAAGGTATTGATCACCGATAAGAAGATCAATGTTATTCAAGATCTCGTTCCAATCCTTGAAAAAGCTGCCCGTTCTGGTTCTCCTTTGGTAATCATCTCTGAAGATGTTGAAGGTGAAGCTCTGGCAACTCTAGTTGTTAACAAGCTCAGAGGCTCTCTTAACATCGCCGCAATCAAGGCTCCTGGCTTTGGCGATCGTCGTAAGGCAATGTTGCAAGATATTGCTGTACTTACCGATGGTCAGGTCATCTCTGAAGACACTGGCTTGGAAGTCAGTGCTGCTACTCTCGAAATGCTGGGAACTGCGCGTAAGATCACCATTTCTAAGGACAAAACCACCATCGTTTCTGACGTTGCTAACAAGGCAAATGTTGACAAGCGTGTGGCTCAAATCCGCAAGGAATTGGATCTCAGTGACTCTGACTACGATAAAGAAAAGCTCCAAGAACGGATTGCAAAGCTTTCTGGTGGCGTAGCTGTTATTAAGGTCGGTGCAGCAACTGAAACCGAACTCAAGGATCGTAAGCTTCGCATCGAAGATGCTCTTAACTCCACCCGTGCGGCGGTTGAAGAAGGCATCGTTCCCGGTGGTGGCGCAACTCTTGCTCATCTTTCCGTAGAATTGCAAGATTTTAAGGCAACCTTGAAGAACGAAGAAGCGATTGGTGCTGATATCGTTGCCCGTTCTCTCTCTGCACCTCTCCGTCAAATCAGCGATAATGCGGGATTGGAAGGAACAGTTGTGGTTGAGAAGGTCAAGAATCTTCCCTTCAGCCATGGTTTTGATGCCCTCAAGGGTGAATATGTTGACTTGATTGCGACAGGTATTATCGACCCTGCTAAGGTGGTGCGTTCGGCACTACAAAACGCATCTTCCGTAGCTGGCATGGTATTGACCACAGAAGCTCTCGTTGTTGAGAAGCCAGAGCCTAAGTCTGATGCTGGTGCTGCTGGTATGGGTGGCATGGGTGGCATGGGCGGTATGGGTGGCATGGGCGGCATGATGTAATCATCGTCCATACATTCATAAAAAAGGCGAGGTTACGCTAAGCGTAACCTCGCCTTTTTTACGTTAAACTCAAATAATTTTAAAAATAATTCTCTTTATGACTCAAGAGCCGATCTTACTGCCTAATAATTTAGAAGATGCCACGGAACAGGCGATCGTCGCGACACATCAAGCAATTGCCGATGGGGCGAATCGTGTCATTGCCGATCTACGGTTTCCTGAACTAAAAGCCATGCCAATTGCCTATGAATTTGCTGCAAGTTTTAATCAACGCTATGGCAAGGCGTGGCAAGCAATTTTTGCCGATGCGGGGGCGGCGGCTCTCGCTAAGCGGGAATGGGCTGATCTTGATGTATCAGTGCGTGGTGTGAATGAAGGTCGTCGCGCAATTCGAGAAGAGGATCAAGCATTTCTCTTAATCGAACCAACTTCCGTTGAAGTGGAACAAGTGGAGAAACTAGTACAGTTAGCTGGCGATCGTCCCTTTGTGATGCTCAATCCTCGACTTGAAAATAGTGAAGTTGGTTTAGGGCTGGCAGCAAGACAAATGCGCGATCGGTTTCTTAGTACCTTTGAAACTGCTTATTACATCAAGCCTTTAGAGCTAGGTGCGTTGTGGCGTTGTTATCCGCAAACATGGCAAGTGTGGCAACAAACCGAATCAGGAATGGAACAGATGGCAGAAGTTGCTCAGCGCCCATCTAGCGATGATATTGATCGACTATTCCGACAAAAAACTGGTAAACAATCGGGATCATTTTTAGGACGTTTGCAACAGTTCTTTAATGCTCTCGCAAGATAGTTCCCAAAAAGAGAGAGGCGCTTTGCACCTCTCTCTTTTTGGATTTTCAGAAAAATTAGCAACAGGTTTATTCTAGGTACAGCGGACGAGCGCGTTGTGTATTTCCTAGAAATGCTTCTAGCTCTTGCCATTGTTGTTGCTTGATGAAGTTAATCGCAGTTTGTAAAGACTGTTGATAATTTTCTAGCGATCGCAATATTGCCGACTGATTATATTCAGCCATTAGTCGCCCCAATTCAGGATTGCCACCACCAACACGGCTAGTATCTCGAAAGCCTGAACTAGCAAGATTTTGCGCCAATTCTAAAACAACTTGATCGGGTTCTGACTGACAAGCAGCAATCAAACTCGCACTAATGATCACAGGAGCATGACTAATCATCGCCACTGCGCGATCATGATCTTCAGGACTACATTCGTAGATACGCATACCCACCGATTGCCAGAGCGATCGCACTTTATTGACTGCATCGAGATCATCGCTGGGTGTAACCACACAGGCGCGATCGCAAAATAAATTACGTTCCGCCGCCAGAATTCCTTGAAAAGCAGTACCAGCCATGGGATGACCGCCAACAAATCGCTGATTAAATTTTTGACAAAGCTGTGTAGCAGGTGCGACGATCGCCGCTTTTACAGAACCTACGTCGGTAAAAATAACATTGGCAGGAATTTGGGGCGAGATCGCCGTGATTGTGGGCAAAATCGCCGCAATAGGTGTGCAGATGACCACGATATCGGTGGCGGCAAGAATGTGATCAGGAATATTTGCGATATCTGTACTCGCAACATTCACGGCTGCGATCGCTTCTGCTTGTTTACAGGTTTCAGGATTGCGACTAATGCCCCACACATAGGTAGATTCCTGTTGCGTAGCGAGGAGATCTAATCCTAACGAGCCACCTATTAGCCCTAATCCAATGATGCCAATTTTCATAAATACAGCCTATTGAAGAAATTTTTAAAAATGGCACTTTTAAAAATTCATCGGGATTTTTATTAAGCGCAAAGCGCTGTAGCGCTCACAAAAATAAAGAGGCGTTTTACGCCTCTTTATTTTTTTCGATTAAGTCGATTAAAACTTGCGGAGGTCAATACCAGCTTCCTTAGCAAATGCAGCAAGTCCTTTCTTTTGCAAAGTCTTGATTGCTTTGGTGGAGATTTGTAATTTTACAAATCTTTTTCCTTCTTCCCACCAGATTCTTTTGTCTTGTAAGTTTACGTGTTGTAAGTGCTTGTGACGCTTGTGTGAGAAAGAAATCGATACGGCATTATTGGCTTTTTTGCCTGTTAGTTGGCATACGCGACTCATGGTACTAGTCTCCTATTTTTTAGTCCAGCTAACCATGTTACAACCTCTTGCCATGACAGTAAAGCCATTCTAGTAATTCTATTTATGAAACCAATTTTGAGATTATCAGCGTCGCAGATGCTGACAATCTCAAAAAACCAATTTGTATAATGGGAAATTAACGCTGCTCAGGATGGCAAACCATTGGATTACCGCTATCACAAGTATCATTAATCGCTGCAATTAATTCGTACAGCCGCCCAAAACCATGCTGATTGAAATACATAACTAAGCGTGGCAAATCAAAAATATGTGGCTCATTGACTTCTTTGGGCAAAGCCTGACTGCGCTCAATTTTGCCCTTGATCAAAATATCGCTAAAGTTCTCATTGAGGCGATCAAGATGCTCGTCAGTTATATCTGCATGTAAACGAATCACAAACAAGTCGCCCACCCATCGGCAAGAATGGTAAATGCTATAGAAAGAGCTAATAAATTGACAGGCTTCGTCCACATCGTTAGTAATGTGATACAGACTGCTGTCTTCTGGGGTAATCCAACCGCGATCGCGCAAATTAGTCTGCACAAATTGATCCCAGTCTCGCCAATAGTCGCCCCCCTGTTTATCCATTAATACCAATGGACGAGGTGTGGTTCTTCCTGTTTGACAGAGTGTCAAGCATTCAAAAAATTCATCTTGTGTACCAAAGCCCCCCGGAAAAAGTGCGATCGCATCGCTTTCCTTCACGAAATATAGCTTACGGGTAAAGAAGTAACGGAACTTTACCAACCTCGATTCCTCAGATACAAACTCATTGTTAGTCTGCTCAAAGGGTAAGGAGATATTTAAGCCAAAGGAATTATTGCCAGCACCCTCATTTCCCGCCGCCATAATGCCGCCACCAGCCCCCGTAATTACCATAAATCCCTGTTTGGTAATTTTTTCAGCAAACTCATAGGCCTGTTTATATTCGGGAGCATCTTCATCGGTTCGCGCCGAACCAAAAATACTCACTTTGCGCTTAAAGCGATGCGGGTAAAACATGGCAATCGCCTTTTGCATATCGTGCAAAGAACCCGTCAAAATCTTCCAATCCAGACGCTCAGCATCTTGATGAGCCAATTGGTTGATCGCCTGCAATGCACTATAAATTAGCTCTCCATGTTGAGTTGACTCGAGATTCTCAACTAATTTAGATAAATCTTGGGCAAGAGCTTTAATGTCGGAACTTGAAGGAATTGTAGCCATATTGGTATTTTACAGCCCTTTGTGTCCCCAATCGCCCTTCGCCTTGTTCTACAGCAAGGTTTTGAAATTTTTTCGAGACTTGAGACCTTTAGGTAAGATAATGGTTGTGCAATAAAAATTAACAAAAAACTCAATACTCAGCTATGGCAAACATTAAGTTTGTGAATGAAGGCAAAGAAGCGATCGCCATGGACGGCGCAAACTTACGCACTAAAGCTCTCGAAAACAACATTGACATCTACAAATTTGTTGCGAAGCTCACTAACTGTAATGGTTATGGACAATGTGCTACCTGTGTAGTCGAAATTGTCGAAGGGCTTGAGAACCTCTCTCCTAAAACCGAGTTTGAAGAAAAAAAGCTCAAAAACAAACCTGCTAACTACCGTCTTGCTTGTCAGACCTTGATTAATCAAGGTGATGTCAGCGTTAAGACAAAGCCCTAGGGCTTTTAAGTTTTATTAGCTTTTAGCCAGCAGCTAAAAGCTAAATGATGTGCGGTAAAACGTACTCTCTACGAATATCCATACGTAAATGATAAGTGCTAGGTTAAACTAGAACAATTGTCCATGAATCCTTTAGGCGACAGAGAAACCCCCTATGGCGCGTGATTATTACGAAATCCTCGGCGTTGATCGAAATACAGACAAAGAGGAAATCAAACGAGCATATCGACGTTTAGCTCGCAAATATCACCCCGATGTGAATAAAGAAGCGGGGGCAGATGAGCGATTTAAAGAAATTAACCGTGCTTACGAAGTTTTATCGGAGCCAGAAACCCGTGCTAGATACGATCGCTTCGGGGAAGCTGGTGTATCTGGTGGCGGTGGTGCACCTGATATGGGTGATATGGGTGGATTTGCTGATATCTTTGAAAGCTTCTTTAGTGGGTTTTCAGGTACTGGGCAGCAACAAGCGCGTCGTCGCAGTGGTCCAACCCGTGGCGAAGATCTGCGCTTTGATCTCAAACTGGAATTCCGCGAAGCCGTCTTTGGTGGTGAGAAGCAAATCAAGATTTCCCACCTAGAAACCTGTGGCACTTGTAGTGGCTCAGGCGCAAAGCCCGGAACTAGACCACGCACCTGTGGTACTTGTAGTGGTACTGGACAGGTACGCCGAGCGACTCGCACCCCCTTTGGTAGCTTTACGCAGGTTTCTACCTGCCCTACCTGTAATGGTACAGGTCAGACCATTGAGGATAAGTGTGAGACTTGTAATGGTTTAGGACTGAATCAAGTTACCAAAAAACTCAAAATTACGATCCCTGCTGGTGTGGATAGCGGCACGAGGTTGCGCGTCTCCCATGAAGGTGATGCAGGACAGCGTGGAGGTCCATCGGGTGATCTCTATGTGTATCTATTTGTCCAAGCTGATAATGAATTTGAGCGGGAAGGTATCAATATCCTGTCAGATATTAGAATCAGCTATCTACAGGCGATTCTGGGTGACAAAATTGCCATTAATACTGTTGATGGTAAAAAGCCCCTGACGATTCCCGCAGGTACGCAGCCAGATACGGTCTTGACCCTCGAAGGATTGGGTGTACCTAAACTCGGTAATCCTGTGGCGCGTGGTGATCATTTAATTAAAATCAAAATTGACATCCCCACCAAGATCAGTCATGAAGAGCGTGAAGTCCTTGAAAAACTGAAGGAAAAACAAACTGGCAATGCTGGCAAAGGTGGTATCGGCGATATTCTTGGTGGTATCTTTGGCAACCACTAGCATAATATTGCGATCGCAATCCTCGCCATAGTTTCACTAGAGTAAACAAATGACCATTCAGGTAAGCAAATCCATCGATTTACGCGGTGTCCCCTGCCCGCTCAGTTTTGTGCGTGCCAAGTTGCACCTCGAAAAGCTAGAGACAGGACAGTTGCTAGAGGTCTTGCTGGATGGTGGTGAACCAATTGAGCAAGTTCCCAATAGCTTGATGTCCGATGGTCATCAGATTAAGGTCATTGAAGAACGCGATCGCAGTTTTGCCTTAATAGTTCAAAAAGCATGATGCAAGTAGTTCTATGTTGGCTCTAATGGGTACAGTCTTGGCTGTACAAGCCAACTTTTATCGGGTGATGCTCGATCAAGCTTTCTGTTTAGAATTGCTTGATGAATCGGGGCAACCCTTTAGCCAAATGGTAAACGAACTACTATGCACTCGCCGCGCTCGGCTCAAAAAGATTGGGCAGAATATTTGTGTTGGCGATCGGGTCACGATTGAAGAACCTGACTGGCAGGGAGGACGCGGCGCAATATCAGAGGTTGCTGCACGTCGCAACCTTCTCGATCGCCCCACCGTTGCCAATGTTGATCGCATTTTATTAGTTTTTTCCCTCGCTGAACCCAGCCTTGATCCACATCAACTGAGTCGTTTTCTCGTCAAGGCTGAAAGCACTCAGGTTGAGGTATTGCTATGTTTAAACAAACGAGATTTAGTCAGCGATCAAGTTTGGGAACAATGGTACGAGCGCTTAAAGGAGTGGGGATATAATGCGATCACAATTAGTACCTATACCCAACAAGGCATCAATCAACTTGCTCAGTATTTACAAACAGGTGTAACGGTGGTTGCAGGCTTGTCAGGCGTTGGCAAATCCAGTCTCATTAATTTGCTAATTCCTAATCTCCAAGTGCGTGTAGGTGAAGTGTCGCAACGACTGGGACATGGCAGACATACCACCCGTCATGTTGAATTATTTGCCTTACCTGCGGGGGGATATCTAGCTGATACCCCCGGATTTATGCAGCCTAATCTGACCGTTACGCCACCCGATCTGGCCGATTGTTTTCCAGAAGCAAGACAAAAACTGATGGAGAACATTTGCCATTTTCATAATTGCCTCCATCGCCGTGATGAGCCAGACTGCGTAGTGCGGGGCGAATGGGAACGCTATGAGCATTACCTAGCCTATTTAGAAGAAGCGGTTATTTATCAGCAAAAACTCAAGAATACAGCTAATGCCGATGCTTCAATTAAAGTCAAAGATACTAGTGATGGTAAGCAACAACAGGAACCAAGACTTTTGAAAAAGCGTTACCGCCGCGAGTCACGACGTAGTGAGCATCAGAATTTAGAAACCGATGACGATGAAACCTAAAAGAGGAGTGGCAATGTAAAGCGCTGCCACTCCTTTCTATACATTTGATTTTTAGCATTACACGATATAGTATCTAACCAGCTTCACCCTTGTTCCCTCACTTGAAGGTCGGATATTATATCACCCATGAAAAAGTATATTTCCCTTGCTGCTGGCTTAGTATTATTAGCCAGTGCTTGTACTCCCACAACTCCCGTAACTGAGAACACAACCACTACAACCTCCACAACTACAACTACTAAGACTGAGCAACCTACTAGTTCACCAAAAGCAGATCAAAAAACTGATACTGCTGCTAATGCCGATGGTTGGCAGGATTACAAGTCATCAACTGGCAAATTTAGTGTGCAAGTGCCTAGCAAGCCACAGGAGCAATCCCAAGATCAAGCCACTGATGTCGGTACAATCAAACTAAATATGGTAATTGCAGAAGCTAACGATTCAGGATATTTTGTGGGCTATGCAGATTTCCCCAACGAAATTTCCAATCCTGTCGATATTCAAAAGGGGTTAGCGGAGTCGGTCAAAGGCTCAGTTTCTAATCTGAAAGGGGAAGTTAAGTCTGAGAAAGAATCTTTATTGGGGAATATTCCTTGTCGTGACTTTGAAGCGGCCGGTAAAGTGCAGGCTACAGATGTTTTGATGAAAGGTAGATTCTGTCTGTCTGGCAAGCGCTTGTATCAGGTATTTACCCTTGGCTCAGCCGAGAAGATGGTTATTGCTGATGTTGATCGCTTTATTGCATCTTTTAAAGTTGATAAGTAGAACTAAAAAAGCGGGCTTTGCCCGCTTTTTTAGCTCAAATTTCTTCGTACTCATCGCCATCATCTCTAGTCAGCCAATTGCAAAGTCCTAAAAGAATCGAAACAGATACAACTGAAAATAATTGAGCACCATCGCCTGTATGCCAATATTTAAAAGCATCGTCTTGAGCAGATACAATCACCAATAGGGCAACTCTCAACGAGTTAACGATAAAAGCAATCACAACCGCTGAAGAAAATAAAACCCATTGATGAAATTTGGTCACGGGGAAGACTAGCACAAACATTAGGGTAATCCTCAATAACATCAAAATGGGGGGTAAGCCTGCACAACCTCTCGCCACATCTACTGCCCCAAATTGACTAACAATCGTAATTCCTCTCTGTGCAACATCCACACCGCCATACCACAGGGCTGAGTTGGCAAACTGCGCTGTAAAGACATTGACGGGAATTACTTTTTCAATGGCCGAAAATAAAAATGGTATGGGAATACCTAGTGTTGCCGCCAATAATATGGGTTGCCAATAGGGCTTTAACCCTTTCCAGCCGGACGCAATCAACGCAACTCCAATCGTTCCCATAATCGGGGTTAGGATGAACAAGATGTCATAGATACGCCGAGTCAAGAGGCTTTTGAGTAAAACCCAGCCGATCAGCAAGACCCCAACTGCGATCGCAGTTGGGGAACTCTCAAACTTAAAACTTGACCGATTACGCACAGCCAATAAAATGGCAACCGCCCAAGTCAATATAGTAATGGCGATTTCGTCAATATCACTTGAAAGACGAATAATAAGTGTGGTGTTGATCGCAATTAGGCTTGCCCATGTGGCGAGTAACCAAAATTCTAATTTACTGGTTGCGTTGAGAAGTTTGCTTTGTAACTCGCTAAAATCACCGCGCAAAATATTGTCAAGCATGGCTAGTCCATAAAAATAGAGACGACGCTGTGCGTCGCCTCTATTTTATATCTAAAAAATTCTACAGAATATATAGAAGTAAAAATAAGACGATCCAGACAATATCGACAAAGTGCCAATATACAGAGGCGGCTTCAATGCCGAAATGACTCGTATCGCTGTAATGACCAGTTTTGAGCGATCGCACCAATACTCCTGCAATCAGCGACAAACCAATAATTACGTGAAAGCCATGGAAACCTGTTAACACATAGAAAGTGCTAGCAAATAGGTTAGTAGTTAATCCAAATTCGAGGTGTTGGTATTCATAGATTTGTCCTGCAATGAAAATTGCCCCCATGATAAAGGTGGCGAGGAACCATAGCTGAGCAGCTTTGACTTTATTTTCTTTGATCGCATGATCAGCTTGGTGAATCACAAAACTACTGGATACCAGAATAATTGTGTTAATCCCTGGTAAAAGTAATTCCAGTTCGGGTGTGCCTTCGGGGGGCCAAGCGGTAGCTACGGAGCGAAAAGTTAAATAGGCGGCAAACAGACCAAAGAAAAGCATTCCTTCGGAAATCAGGAAGACGATGAGACCAAATACCCGTAAATCGGGATGTTCAGCATGACCTGCTTCAGTGGCATGATCGAGAACGTTAGCTTGTTCTGTGCTAGTGACTGGAGCGATTGATCCTTGCATAGATTAATGTTTGGATTTGGATAAATGTATAGGGATAGGATTGCCAACAAGGGGCTTAAGCCCCTTGTTTAGGAAACTTGGAAATTAAGTTGCGGGTTGTTGTGAATCTGCGATCGCATCTTGACGAGCGAGGCGATATTCTTCACCGTAGTCGTAGGGACCTGTAGTCAATACAGGTTCACCAACCCAATTATGGGGAATTGGTGGTGAAGAGGTTGTCCATTCCAGAGTCAGAGCATTCCAAGGATTATCAGGAGCATGTTCGCCCTTAAACCAACTATAAACAGCATTGATCACAAAGGGGACTGTGGAAATTGCCAAAACAAACGCGCCAATTGTACAGATCACATTGATCGGTGCAAATTGGGGATCGTATTGAGCTACGCGGCGAGGCATACCCTGTAAACCAAGAATATGCATTGGTCCAAAGGTTAAATGCATTCCGATGAAGGTAAGTACAAAATGTACTTTGCCCCAAAACTCATTCAACATCCGCCCTGTCATTTTGGGAAACCAATGGTACAGCCCTGCATAAATCCCAAAAACACTGCCCCCAAAGAGAACGTAATGGAAATGGGCAACTACGAAATAGGTGTCATGCACATGGATATCGATCGGTGCTGAGCCAAGCATGACACCGCTCAAGCCACCAATCAAGAAAGTGGAGATGAAACCCATCGCAAATAGTAAAGGGCTTTCTAAACGTAATTTACCGCCCCAGAGGGTCGCGACCCAACTAAACACCTTGATGCCTGTGGGTACGGCAACCAATAGGGTCGCCACCATAAAGAAAATACGTAACCAGTCGGGTGTACCACTGGTAAACATATGGTGCGCCCATACAAATAGACCCAAAGCGCAAATCATCATGCTGGAATAAGCGATCGCTTTATATCCAAAAATTGGTTTGCGGCTGTGGGGAGGTAATACTTCAGAAATAATGCCAAATACGGGCAGAACCATCACGTATACGGCAGGATGCGAATAAAACCAAAATAAGTGCTGATAGACAACGGGATCACCGCCACCCGTCGGGTTAAAAAAGTTTGTCCCAATTAATAGATCAAAACCTAATAGCACCATTGCCCCTGCTAAGACAGGTGTAGCTAACAGTGCGAGTACCGAAGTCGCCATCATTGCCCAACAAAATAGGGGCATACTGAACAGATCCATTTCTGGCATCCGCATTGCCCAAATCGTGACAATGAAATTTACCGCCGCCAAAATTGACGATGTTCCCACCAAAATAATGCTGAGAATCCACACCGCTTGACCAAGATGTTCATTGGTCAAAATGCTTAAAGGCGGATAGGCTGTCCAACCTGTAGATGCTGGGCCAAAGAAGAAGCTACTCATCAGCAACAATCCCGCAGGAATCGTCAGCCAAAATGCGATCGCATTCAATCTTGGGAAAGCCATATCTCGCGCCCCAATCATCAAAGGAATCAGGTAATTTCCAAAGCCACCCGTAACCGCAGGCACGATCCACAAAAAGATCATCACCGTGCCATGCATGGTAAACAGGCTGTTGTAAAAAGCGGGATCAACCAGATCCGAGTCTGGAGTCGCCAGTTCCACACGCACCGCCGAAGCTAATGCACCGCCAACTAGATAAAACACAAAGGAAGTAACCAGATATTGAATACCAATTACTTTGTGGTCAACGCTAAAGGTAAAGAACTCCCACCAAGGTGTTTTTTGAGGTTCTGATCCCATTGCGCCCGCACTTTGCGTTGGTGTAAGAGTTTGGGTCATAGGAGAATATTTTTGAAATAATTGCTGTTTTTTGATTGATATTAATGTCAACTAATGGTGCATAGCCATATGATTTGTGCCGCCCATTTGTGAGACTTTTCCAGATAGATATTCCTGTTCAGTCATTTGAGAAGTAGAAACCATCGGACGCGATGCCACGATTGCTTCAGGATCGGTACTAGCGATTTCTTGTTGTTCCTTCAACCATGCTTGATAGTCTTCGGGTGTATCAATCACCATGGTGGTACGCATACCGCCATGGTAAGAACCACAAAGCTCTGCACAGACTACAGGATATTCACCAAGTACGCGGGGGGTAAATTCCAGATAGGTTTCACGACCGGGGATCACATCTTGTTTGATGCGTAACTGAGGAACCCAAAACGCATGAAGTACATCAACGGCATTCATGTTCAAGCGCACTTTTTTGCCTAAAGGCACATGCAGTTCAGCAGTCGCAATTTCATTGGGATAATTGAAAATCCATGCAAATTGCATCGCACTAACATCGATCGCCACCGTATCATCACCGCCAGTTGGCAACGTGCCAGCCATCATCACGCCATCATTATTGACGGATGCCATAGTTGCTTTTGCCATTGGCATTCCACCCCTTTGATGATCAGCCTTTGCAACGACTTGATGCATTCCGCCATGAGCCATGCCATCAAGGTTTTGAGAGCCTTGCATAGCCGTATAGACATCAAAACTATAAATAGCGACCCACATCACAATCACCGTGGGGATCGCTGTCCAAACAATTTCTAGGCTCAGATTTTCATGAATAGCGGGGCCGTCAGTATCATCACCTTTGCGACGACGAAACTTGATAATTGAGTAGATTAAGACTCCCTCGACAATTAGAAAAAAGCCAAATGCGATCGCTAAAATCGTATTAAAGAGACCATCATACAAAATAGCTTCATCACCTGCGGCAACTGGTAACAAGCCATTATTACGCCCGTACCAAATACTAGCTGCAACAATTAGCCCAATGATGACGACCACTGAAATTAAGTTATTTTTTTTCATGATTAGGTTGCCCTATCGTGCTGCTCCTATAGAGTGGATCTGAGTCAATTGCAGCTTACTAGCAGCTCATTTTCTAAACTAGGACAGATTGACATACTGTCTATATTGCATCTATTTCCTAAATGCAGGGCGATTGTTTGGAATCTTTTAGCAATTTATTTGGGATCAATCAAAAAAGGAGTGGCGGCGAGAAGCTCTGCCACTCCTTTTTTGATTACACAGTTATTAGCGCCTTCATTTCCCGAATTGCGCGGTCTAGCCCCACTAATACAGACCGACTGATGATGCTATGTCCAATATTCAGCTCTTCCATCCCTGCGATTTGAGCAACGGCGCGGGTATTTTGATAAGTCAGCCCATGTCCCGAATTAAGTCTTAACCCTAGCTCAATTGCTAATGCTCCCCCCTTGCTCAATACATCTAATTCATGATTTAGCTGTTCTTCATTTTTAGCATTGGCATAGGTTCCCGTGTGCAATTCAACAAACTTTGCGCCAGTCCTTGCTGAAGCTTGAATCTGCTCTAGCTCAGCATCAACAAATAAACTGACAGGAATCCCTGCACCCTGTAACTGATGCACAAATTTACCGAGGCGATCGCATTGGGTCTTGACATCTAATCCGCCTTCGGTAGTAATTTCTTCGCGACGCTCTGGTACGAGGGTGATGTAGTCGGGTTTCACATCAAGGGCGATCGCCACCATTTCAGGAGTGGCGGCCATTTCTAAGTTCAGTCGAGTGGCAATTGTTTGTCGCAGCAAGCGCACATCACGCTCTTGAATATGGCGACGATCTTCACGTAAATGTACGGTAATGCCATCAGCTCCAGCCAATTCTGCAATTACTGCTGCTGCCACTGGGTCTGGTTCACTACCACGGCGAGCTTGGCGAATAGTCGCAATATGATCAATATTTACTCCGAGCGTAGGCAAAGTAGTCCCCTCACAAATTTCAAAAAGTATTTCTACTCTTTACTTTACGATATGTATCGCTATTGCCATGATGAGATATTGATCGTTTAAGACTAGAACTAATAGAAGTTAGCAAATTGCGGAATATATGAATTATTTGGTTAGTGTTTGGAGCGATCGCATGAAGGCGGAGGAAGTGTACACACGCTTAGAGTCAGAAAATTTCCCGATGGAAGCGATCTCAATTTTGGGTAAGGGTTATAAGAGTGCGGAAGAATTTGGATTTATTGATCCCATTGTTCAAGGTCGCAAACAAGCTTATTTCATGTCCTATTGGCTAGTTCCCTTTGGCTTTTTGGCAGGAATTGGCTTTAGTCTAGTCACGGATCTCCATACTTTTGCTTGGGCAGGTACTATTGGTAACCATCTAATTGGCGGTATTTTAGGTGGGTTTGGTGGCGCAATGGGCAGTATCTTTGTGGGCGGTGGTGTTGGAGTAGCGACTAGTAGTGACTCTGTACCATTACGCAATCGTCTTGAGGAAGGCAAATATTTAATTGTTGTTCAAGGATCTGACCAGCAGGTAGTTCGCGCCAATCAAATCATGCGTCCTTTAAGACCAGAGAACATTCAGGGATACGTTGCGCCCTAATTGCGTCCTAATAATATAATTTGCGTCCTAAATTTAGTCATCGTGAAAATTGCTAGAGCAAAATATGAAATCACGTCAATTTTTTATCTATGTGTGGCGAATTAATGCGATCGTGATTCTGATGGCAGGACTCCTTGCTAGCGCTGCCATAGCGGCTACGGCAGTAGGTCTAATTTGGCAGTTCACAAGGACAAGGCAAGTCAGTGATATCGTCAATGTGTCTAATAATCCTGCTAGTAAGGATCAAGTTAAGGCAAAAAACGAAGTTGGCACATTTGCCAGAGTTTCGGGAACAGAGTTCGTGAAAGCTCCCCTATACCTCATACAGGAATATGAATATCTCTCTGGTACTAAGGAGTCTAATTCGATTCAGAATTATGTTTTTTTTGATGCCGTCAAGAAAACATCGACTTGGCTAAGACCTGAAAATAAAGGCTTAATATTATCATCAACTGCTTTTCCTGAATTGAGTGATAGCAACTTTGAGGCTGGTAAAGTCCCGACCACTGCCTATATCTATTTGCTAGCGGAGCAAGATACGAATAATGATCAACGCATCGATCGGGATGATCAAAAAAAGATAGCCATTTCTGATTCTTCGGGCGCTCGGTTTAAAGTTCTGATTGAGCAGGTGGATCGGTTTAATGGTGTTACCGCCATTAAAGATCAAGCTGATCGTATCTCTGTACTTTATATTTCCAACCAAAAGCTAAAGGCTTCGGAAGTAGATTTGCGATCGCAAATAGTGCTGAACACCACTGAGTTAAGACCTCAACCATGAATAATGTACTAATTGGCGTATCTGGTGGTATTGCCGCTTATAAAGTCTGCGAAGTAGTTTCGAGCTTGGCAAAATCTAGCATTGCCGTCAAAGTAATTTTGACGAAGAGTGCCGCAGAGTTTGTAACTCCGTTAACCTTTGCCACCCTATCGCGACAGCCCGCCTATACCGATGCTGATTTTTGGCAACCCAGCAATGGTAGACCATTGCATATTGAATTAGCAGAATGGGCGGATGTTTTTTTGCTTGCGCCTGTTACTGCAAATACGTTAGCCAAACTAGCCTATGGCATGGCAGACAATTTGCTGACCAATACCGTATTGGCATCTAGCTGTCCAATTTTGCTCGCGCCTGCCATGAATACGACTATGTGGCAACAACCATCTGTCCAAGATAATTGGCATCGAACTTTACAAGATCCTCGCTACACGGCAATTGCACCTGCCGATGGCATTCTTGCCTGCGATGCGGTGGGTACTGGTCGGATGGCAGAGCCAGCATTGATTTTGGGATATTTAGAATCTTTTCTGTTTACCCAAGGCAAGCAAGATTTGCAAGGTAAAACGGTACTGGTCAATGCAGGTGGTACGCGCGAATTTATCGATTCTGTGCGCTTTATCGGTAATCCCTCCACTGGCAAACAAGGAATTGCGATCGCGCAAGCTGCCCTCCATCGGGGGGCAAAAGTAACATTGGTCACGGCCGCTAATACCCAGTTATTTCATAGCAATCTCAAGGTGATCAGAGTGCAGACTGCGGCAGAAATGCACGCAGCAATGTTAGAGGTATTTCCCTTGGCAGACATTACAATCGCCGCCGCCGCAGTGGGGGATGTGCGATCGCAATTACAAAGTACGTCCAAATTACCTAAATCTGAACTGCCCCTGAATCTAGCATTGGAATATATCCCCGATATTGTGGCGGATCTATCAACTCGTAAATGCAAAGATCAGATTGTGGTGGGTTTTGCCGCCCAGACTGGCACAAAGATGGAGGTATTTGCGGCGGCACAGGATAAATTGCAGCGTAAAGGGCTAGATGCGATCGCTGCGAATACTGTAAATACCATGCAAACTGGATTTGGGACAGAGACCAATCAAGCCACATTTATTGATAAAAATGGTAGAACCCAGTCCACGCCGCTCTGCTCCAAGCTAGAGCTAGGTCATCGACTATTTGACTTTCTGCTTGACAACAAATCAAACCCTAAGCAGTGAGATGTGGTGTGACTTGCCACATCTCACTCTAAACAGGAAAGACTTGCGAAGCCAAGCCTTTCCTGTTTACCTGCAAAAAGCGGTAAAATAGCCCCACAACCAATATCGCAATATATCCATGAGTGGAACTAAGCTCTACGAAGGCAAAGCCAAGATTCTATTTACAACAGATGACCCCAATATTCTATTGTCGCGCTACAAAGACGATGCCACTGCCTTCAACGCCCTCAAAAAAGGCACAATCACCAAAAAAGGGGAAGTGAACTGTGCGGTTACGTCACATATTTTTCAATATTTAGCAACCAAAGGCATTCCAACTCACTTCATTAAGCAAGTCTCACCTACCGAGATGCAAGTTGCTGCCGTCAAAATATTGCCGATCGAAGTTGTGGTACGTAACATCGCCGCAGGTAGTATTTGCAAACGGCTGGGATTAGAGCAAGGCAAACAACTTCAGCAGCCTCTCGTTGAATTCTTTTACAAAAATGATGATCTTGGTGACCCATTAATCACCGATGACCATATCGCCATGCTGGAGCTGGCAACAATCGATCAGGTTGCTCAACTAAAACAGATGGCGCTAGAAATTAATCAACACCTGCAAGCATTTTTTGATCGCTGCAACTTGACCCTTGTGGATTTCAAGATCGAAATTGGTGTTGATGCTAGCGGCAAATTGATTCTAGCCGATGAAATTAGTCCTGACACCTGTCGCCTTTGGGACAATACAATCGCCGATCCGACTGCTCGAATTATGGACAAAGATCGATTTCGGCAAGATCTCGGCAATGTTGCCGAAGCCTATCAGGAAGTAATGCAAAGAGTTTTAGCTGCGATCGGCTAAACAATTGGCTAAATTATATGCCACTCGATATTGACATAAAAACAAATGTCATAGGATCGGCTATAAGTATTGCTAAATAATGCTTGTAGCCAATCTTATCTACAGGATTGAACATCCTTTACTGCGTCCAAAAGTGTCGGTTTACTAAATTACTGCTAGCAATATGTAGGGGTTGAAAGTTATAGTTACTTATTAATATTTTCAGAAACTTTCTGCCCGTATTTGTTCGTCATTACTCTCTTGTTCAGTATTCTATTTAAATATTCTGTAGGTGTTTGGAAGACTTTATGCGTATAAACTTGCTCGTATTCACAGCCATTGCCGCATCCAGCACGTTCCTGACCAATCCTTTGATGGCAAAGGCTGATCCTGCAAAGCAAGAGATTGCTCAAGCACCAACCCCAACTGAAGAACCCGCTCAGCCGAGTACACCACAACCTCCCGTTGAGCCTACTCCATCTGCCCCCTCGTTTAGTATACCTGCGCCCACTGCCGCGCCAGAACCACAGGTATTAGTGGGAGAAGTTGCCATTAAGACCCCAGAGGGGCAGCCACCTTTACCCCCAGAGCTAGAGCAGAAGATCTATGATGCGATCGCAACTAAGCCCGGACTTACAGTAACGCGGACGCAACTGCAATCAGACATCAATGCGGTATTTGCCACTGGCTTTTTCTCAAATGTGCAAGCAGAGCCAGAAGACACTGATATCGGCGTGCGTGTTACCTTCTTTGTATTGCCTAACCCCATCCTCAAATCAGTCAATACTGAGGGCGCTCAGGTACTTGAAGAGGGTGTCGTTGATCGTATTTTTGGCTCCCAAATTGGCAAAATCACCAACCTCAAGGATATCCAAACAGGGGTTAAAGAACTTGAGAAATACTATCAAGATGCTGGCTATGTATTAGCCCAAGTCGTTGACATCAAGGCTACTCCCGAAGGCGACATTAATTTAGTTGTTTCGGAGGGCGCGATCGAAGGCATCAAGGTTGCCTTTATCAATGAAGAAGGCAAAACCGTAGACAATGAAGGTAAACCTGTGACGGGAACGACCCGCGACTTCATCATTACCCGTGAACTTTCTATCAAAGAAGGTGATGTTTTCAATCGCGATAAAGTCCAAGCTGATCTCCAAAAAGTCTTTGCCCTCGGTCTATTTGAAGATCTCAACATTGGTCTTGCTCCTGGTTCCGATCCCCGTAAAGTAGTCGTGACCGTCAACGTCAAAGAGCGCAACACAGGCTCGATTGCCGCAGGTGCAGGTCTCAGCTCATCGACAGGACTATTTGGTACGGTTAGTTTCCAGCAACAAAACCTTGGTGGCAACAACCAAAAGCTCGGTCTTGACATTCAAGTTGGTGAACGAGAATTATTGTTTGACCTTAACTTCACCGATCCTTGGCTAGCAGGTGATCCAAATCGCACCTCCTTCACTGCCAACATCTTTAACCGCAGCTTATTTAGCTTCATATTTGATGAGCCAGTTGGTATTGGTGTTGATAATGTTAGCCCTCGAATTAATCGTCTAGGAACTGGATTTAGCTTCTCGCGCCCCCTAGACAAGTCCACCACTGCTTCCCTCGGTTTGCGTTATGAGCGCGTTAGTATTACCAACAGCAGCAACAATGCAATTACTGCCACGGATTCCCTTGGCAACCCCCTATCGGCTAGTGGCATTGGTCAAGACGACTTGTTACTGTTGCAGTTTGCCTATGCAACTGATCAACGTGATAACCCTGTGCAACCCTCATCGGGTTCGGTATTTCGCGTTGCCACCGAGCAGTCAATTCCTATCGGTTTAGGCTCTGTATTTTTAAACCGTATCCGTGCCAGTTACAGCTATTTTATCCCTGTTAAATTCTTGAATTTCTCGGAAGGCACACAGGCACTGGCTTTTAACTTCCAAGGTGGGACTGTTTTTGGTACTTTACCTCCCTACGAAGCATTTCAAATTGGCGGTAGTAACTCAGTCCGTGGTTGGGATGAGGGCAAAATCGGTAGTGGTCGCAGCTTTGGAATTTTCTCCGCAGAATATAGATTCCCTGTGTTCAATATTGTCGGTGGCGTGTTGTTCTTTGACTACGGTACAGATCTAGGCTCGGCATCGGCTGTACCAGGCAACCCCGCGGGTGCAAGAAATAAACCCGGCAGTGGTGCTGGTTATGGCATTGGCATCCGAGTACAGTCTCCCCTTGGCTCGATCAGAGTAGACTATGGACTTTCTTCTAATGGCGGAACTCAGTTCAGCTTTGGGCTTGGAGAGAAGTTCTAACCATGCTTTGTCAACAAACAATCGCAGCGCCATTTTCGCTGTCTGGAATTGGGCTACATAGTGGTGAGCAGGTTTCTGTGACAGTTAGTCCTGCACCCATTAATTCAGGTCGCTATTTTATCTATGGTGATGCGAGGATACCTGCCGATACAACGGTGGTGAGAGCCTCACAGCTATCGACAGAATTACGCCATATGGACTCAGGTGTGCGTACTGTTGAGCATTTGCTATCGGCTTTGTTTGGGATGGGTGTACATAATGCTTGTATTCAGCTTGATCGCCCTGAATTGCCAATTCTCGACGGTTCGGCGTTGCCTTGGGTGGAGGCGATCGCCCAAGTGGGGATTGAGCTGCAAACTGAGGGCGATCGCTTGGTTGATATTGCCGATGCGGTTACAGTCCGTAAAGGTGATAGTTTTGTGACTGCTGTTCCTGCGGATACTTTGCGATTTACCTATGGTATTGAATACCCCACTAAAGCGATCGGTGAGCAGTGGTTTAGCTGGTCACCTGCGATCGCAAATTTGAGTGACAAGTTTGCAGAGGAAATTGCTCCTGCGAGAACTTTTACCCTTGCCGCATTTATTGATCAAGCAAGAGCCGCAGGGTTAATTAAGGGTGGAAGCCTTGACAATGCGTTGGTCTGTGATGATGAGCGGTGGGTAAATCCACCCTTGCGTTTTGATAATGAGCCATGTCGTCATAAACTTTTAGATCTCATTGGTGACCTAAGCTTGCTAGGATTTTTACCAAGAGCGCATATTCTTGCCTACAAAGCTAGTCACCAACTCCATGCCGAATTTGCGATCGCACTGGCTGCTAAGCAAGTTGCCCAAAGCTAGGATGGTGCAGGCTTTGTTTTCCTGTGATAGTTCTCCAACACCGCCAATTAATATCCAAATATGTCAACCTTGACCGAAGAAACCACTATCAATAGTCCTGATCTTAATGCTGACTCAGCTAATAGCACGCCTAGTCAAATTTTGATGATCGAAGACATTCAGAAATTGTTACCCCACCGTTATCCATTTCTGCTCGTCGATCGCATCATTGATTTTGTTCCGAATAAGTCTGCCACAGGAATTAAGAATGTCACTTTCAATGAACCATTTTTTCAAGGACATTTTCCTGAACGCCCGATTATGCCAGGCGTACTAATTGTTGAAGCAATGGCACAGGTTGGCGGTATCGTGTTAAGGCATTTACCCGGCATGGAGGATCAATTGTCCCTGTTTGCGGGTATTGATAAAGTGCGGTTTCGTCGTCCTGTTGTCCCTGGCGATCGGCTCACAATTACTACCGAATTGCTAGTTTCACGTAAACGCTTTGGTAAAATGCATGGACGTGCTGAAGTCGATGGTCAATTAGCCTGTGAGGGCGAATTAATGTTTTCATTAGTTAATCTTTAAACTTACTATCTAAATTTATATAGAAAGCCTTGCGCTCTATGTAAACATCTTTTGTTATCTGGCGATCCAAGCGATCGCAAATCTAGCGATCTAACTTAGTATCAAGCGAGCCAAACTTTTTATGCCTGTGTCTCATGCGCCTGTGTCTGAATTTATTCACCCGACAGCCATAGTGCATCCTGATGCCCAACTACATCCGACGGTTAAGGTTGGAGCTTATGCTGTCATCGGTGAACAGGTAAAAATTGGCGCTCATACTGTCATTGGACACCACGCCATCATCGAAGGAAGAACAGAAATCGGCGATCGCAACCAAATTTATCCTGGGGCGGCGATCGGTTTAGATTCTCAAGACTTAAAGTATGCGGGAGCCGATAGCTTGGTCAGTATCGGTAATGATAATCGCATCCGTGAGTATGTCACCATCAATCGAGCCAATGAAGCCCATGAAGTTACTGCGATCGGTAACGGTAATTTGCTGATGGCCTATGTCCATGTTGGTCACAACTGCGAAATTGAGGATCGGGTAATTATTGCCAATGGTGTCGCCTTGGCAGGGCATGTCCATATTGAGTCCCACGCTAGACTCAGTGGTGTGCTGGGGGTACATCAATTTGTTCGCATTGGGCGTTTATCAATGGTTGGTGGCATGAGTCGCATTGAGCGGGATGTGCCACCCTATACCCTTGTGGAGGGAAACCCCTCTCGTGTGCGTACCCTCAACCGTGTGGGTATTGATCGGGCGGGACTTGATGTACAAACACAGCAGTCTCTAAAGTCAGCTTTTCGTCTGCTTTATCATCAAGATCTCATCCTTGCTGAAGCCCTTGAGAAAATGTCTACCCTCATTGACAATCCGCATGTGCAGCATCTCCGCCAATTTTTGCAAGATTCAACCACTATGACAGAACGCCGTGGCCCAATTCCCCATCGTTCTTAACCCAAAAAGCGAGTGGCAGCACTTCGCGTCGCCACTCGCTTTTTGATCTAGATGATTTTGACTTTGGCAGCAGCTTCGACCGCCTTGCGCCGAGCTTCCACTGCATCTTTGCCTTTTGATAATGCAACCCCCATGCGACGGTAAGGGCGCGAATCTGGCTTGCCAAATAAACGGATTTCTATATTCGGAATTGCGAGAGCGTCTTCAAGCCCTGTATAGGAAATGTTATTGCTGGTTTTGTTAGCAAGAATAACTGCGCTGGCGGATGGGCTAAGTAATTCAATCGTGGGAATTGGCAAGCCCAAAATCGCCCGTAAATGGAGTTCAAATTCGTTGAGATTTTGGGAAATTAGAGTCACCATCCCAGTATCGTGGGGACGAGGGGAAAGTTCAGAAAAAATTACTTCATCTTTAGTAATGAAAAATTCCACCCCGAAAATTCCTGCGCCGCCTAGCTTGTCGGTGACTTTGCGGGCAATATCCTGTGCCTCTTTGATTTGAGCAGAGGTTAAGCCCACAGGTTGCCATGATTCTTGATAGTCGCCCCGTTCTTGACGATGCCCAATTGCTTCACAAAATAGGGTCTCTCCCTGCCATTGGCGGATGGTTAATAGGGTGATTTCGACTTCAAAATTAATAAATTCTTCGATGATGATCTTGCTGGTGTCACCCCGACCTCCTGCGATCGCATAATTCCATGCTTGTTCCAATTCATCGGGAGAATTGACGATCGATTGACCTTTGCCTGACGAAGACATGACGGGTTTAATCACGTTCGGAAACCCAATTTCATCGGCAGAGGTTTTCAGTTCTTGGAGACTAGTGGCATAGGCATATTTAGCGGTACGCAAGCCTAATTCGTTACTTGCTAAATCTCGAATGCGATCGCGATTCATTGTGAAATTGGTAGCGGCAGCAGTGGGAATGACGGTGTACCCCTGCGCTTCTAGTTCGATGAGTTTCTCGGTACGGATTGCTTCCACCTCTGGCACAATCAAATCAGGCTGATGTTTTTTGATCACAGATTCGAGAGCTTCACCATCCAACATTGAAATGACTTCGCGATAATCAGCAACCTGCATGGCAGGGGCATTTTCATACCGATCAACTGCAATCACTGTATTACCGAGTCTTTGAGCAGCAATCACCACCTCTTTTCCCAGTTCCCCCGATCCGAGGAGCATGATTTTTTTCGGTAATACGACTGCCATTGAATTCACCTTGTTATCTCAAAAAATAGCGCCATTATAGCGTTTTGAACTGGATATTCCGTCTTGCCAATGCTAAAGACTGGAGAACAATGTAGCCATGAAAACTGCGATCGCAAATACAGACAAATTGTGCAGCACTGAATAATCTATGGAAGCGATAGGGAAAGATATATTTATCTTTCTATTTGCACCTCTAATCCTCCATACAGGCAGACCATAATATAGATAAGTAAAACCAATATCTTGTCTGCCTACATATTTAAAGTAGCTATGTTAAGATTGGTAACATAGCTACTTTAAAAGTACATACTCTGCTTTAAAAAGCATTTGGTGAACATGTCAAGTATCAACAGCACAGAATTCATCGGGGAAAGCTCATACATCAAAAGCCTCCGACCTAAGCCCACCTTCGACTGGCTCAAGCCCCTACGCCAAAAAATTGATAACTTTACAATTGAAGACCCTCAAACTGCCCATCGTATTGCCAAGTTAATTCCTGCTCAATGCCCATTTGCGCGTACCGTCACTTTTTTTGGGCATACCCTATTCCAAATTCCTGCACTCTGCAAACTAAACCCTGTTTACGATGAACTAGTCGGACTGCGATTCCGCGCCCTCTGCTTCTTAGCAGATCAGTGCGGCGAAGATATCAGTGAGTATTGTTAAGCAAATTACTGATAATGGTAAGATCCCAACTATAAAAGCGGCGCGAAGCGCCGCTTTTATAGTTGGGATTAACGACAGCGCTATAGACCGATTCACCTTCCATAAGGTAACTTAGGACATATACCCAATATGGGTATTTTTACTAACGATTAGAATTTAATGCCAAAGAAAGTCTTTATTACAGGTGCAAGTGGTTGTGTTGGTCATTACTTGATCGAGCTACTTTTAGCAAAAACTGATTACGAGCTTTATTTACTGGTACGCGATCGCAAAAAACTGCAAATAGATCTCAGCGATTGCCCCAATGTGCATATCATCGAAGACTCGATGCAAAATATTGGTAATCATAAAGCCCTGCTTCGCACCATGGAATTTGTAGTAAGCACTGCGGCAGGTTGGGGTGGTGAAGAAGCATTTGTCGTCAATCGAGATAAAACCATCGAGCTATTCTCTTGCCTCGATCCCGATGTATGTGAACGGGCTATTTACTTTTCCACTGCCAGCATTCTGGATTCCCATAACCAGATTTTGCCTGAAGCAGGACAATTTGGAACAGCCTATATTGCTTCCAAACATGCTTGTCTAGAAACCTTAGAAAATTCAGCAATTCGCGATCGCTTAATTACGGTATTTCCCACCCTCGTCTTTGGTGGTGCAGTAGATAAACCCTATTCTCATTTGTCTAGGGGACTTAAAGATATCCTGAAATATGTACCCTATGCCAGATTTTTAAAGACTGATGGCAGCTTCCATTTTGTCCATGGTAGTGACATCGCCCAAATTGTGACCCACTTACTCACCGCTAACTCGGTACCACCGTCTCCTGCTCGCCTAGTTTTGGGAATGCAACGCCTAACCGCCCAAGCCCTGATCGAGCAGTTCTGTGAGCATCTCAATTTAAAAGTACGTTGGCAGTTAGAAATTACTCCATTCATTCTCAACACCGTGATCAAACTATTTCGGATCGAAGTCGCTGAATGGGATCGCTTTTGCATTGCCCAGCGTCACTTTACTTACGATGTGGTTTCCCCTGAAAGCTTTGGATTAGTCTCCAAATATCCACGATTAGCGAATCTCTTGGCAGAAGTGCCCTAAACCCTTGAGGATTGCTCGATGGTGTTCAAGTTCATGTATTCTTGACTATTAACTTTTCAATAAATTCATCAAGCGATCGCCATGCATCAAGCGTATGTACTGGGACTGGGACAGTCTGGAATTTCTGCCGCAAAACTCCTCAAAGCTGATGGGTGGCAGGTAATAATCAGTGACAGTAACAATAGTCCTAGCCTAGAACAACGTAAACAAGATTTAGAACAATTCGGCATTGCGGTGGAATTAGGTGGATTTCCCGACTTTGCGGAATTACTTGCATTGGGGCAGAACGTCGATTTAGTTGTCGTTAGCCCTGGTGTGCCTTGGGATTGTGCCGCTGTTGCCCAAGCGCGATCGCAAAATCTTGACACCATTGGCGAAATTGAGTTGGCATGGCGCTACCTCAAGCATATTCCTTGGGTGGGCATCACAGGAACTAATGGCAAAACCACGACCACCGCTCTAACCGCAGCCATTTTTCAAACCGCAGGTTTCAAGGCAATCGCTTGTGGCAATATTGGTTTGCCCGCTTGTGAGATTGCGTTACAAGTCTTGCAAAAACAACTCCATCCTGACTGGATTATTGCTGAACTAAGTAGCTATCAAATTGAATCAACCCAAACCGTCAAGCCCAAAATCGGCATTTGGACAACTTTTACCCCCGATCATCTGAATCGCCACTATACCCTTGAAGCCTATCGAGATGTTAAAGCTAGTTTGATTGATCGCTCCGAACATATCATTCTCAATGGTAATGATCACTATCTGACGGAATTTGGCGCGGCGATGTGGCCGAAAGCGGTATGGACATCTATTGATGATCAAGTTACTGAAGCGATTACTGATGGCGCATGTATTCAAAAGGGTTGGGTGAAGTTTCGCGGTGAGTCTGTTTTTGCGATCGCAAATTGGTCACTACTAGGAACTCATAATCGTCAAAACCTATTGATGTGCGTTGCCGCAGCCAAATTAGCAGGCATTAAATCAGAACATATCGATCAGGCTATTTCTATGTTCCAAGGTGTACCCCATCGCCTTGAACATATTTGTGACTATGAGGGGATTCCCTTTATCAATGACAGCAAAGCCACCAACTACGATGCCGCCGAAGTGGGCTTGCAAGCCGTAAAACCCCCTGTGGTATTAATTGCGGGTGGACAACCCAAACAGGGTGATGCCAGTGCTTGGCTAGAGCAAATTCATCAAAGAGCGATCGGCGTATTATTGATTGGGGAAGCCGCACCATTATTTGCGGAGATGTTGGAAAATATGGGCTTTAAAGACTACGAAGTTGTGGAAACCCTCGAAAAAGCAGTCACTCAAGCCGCAAATATTGCCCACCATCGCGCCCACAATCATCCTAGTCAGCCCTTACCAACTGTGCTATTCTCGCCTGCATGTGCAAGCTTTGACCAGTTTGCCAACTTTGAACAACGGGGCGATTGCTTCCGTCAGCTTTGCCAAGAGCTTTGTCAAAAATCTATGGGTCACGACAAACCTCCAATCACTCCAGAAATTGGGCAATAATCGCCATGCTGCCACCATCACTTCCCAGAGATATCGCAACTATCAACCTTTTCAAGCGCCGCACTGTGCTGATCTGGGCAATAGTGGCGCTAGCAATGTTAGGACTAGTGATGCGCTTAATTTATTTGCAAGTAATTACATCACCAGAACTGATTGATAAAGCGCGTAAACAGCAAGTACATGTGATGAAACCATTCCTGCCACGGCGAATGATTACCGATCGCAAGGGTGAGGTTTTAGCCTTAGACAAGCCAATTTATACCTTATTTGCCTATCCGCACCTTTTTGATAAACCCGATGAAACCAAGAAGGAATCAGCCACCGCGAAAATTGAGGCAATGGCAACTCAACTTTCCCCCATCCTAAATAAACCTGTAGATAAATTAATTGAAACACTGTCACGGGAAACCACATCGATTCAGGTTGATTTATGGCTTTCTGAAGCGCAAGCTGACCGAATTTATGGTTTGAGAATTAATGGATTAGAACTGATCAAACAAAGACATCGCGTCTATCCACAGCAAGAGCTTGCGGCAGAAATAATTGGCTATGTCAATGTCGATCATGAAGGACAAGCGGGAATAGAACGCAGTCAGGAAAAACTTTTAGCCCGTCAAGATAAAGATCCTGAAATCGCCCAAGATGGTGAGGGCAAACTTATTCCTAGCCAAGTTCCTGCGGGAATGATCCAAAGTGATCGCAGCAGTTTGCAGCTAACCATTGATTCACGAATTCAGCGAACTGCCCGTCAGATTTTAAAACAACAAATGACCAAATTTGGAGCTAAACGCGGCTCCGTAATCGTTATGGATGCTCAAAATGGTGGTCTACTAACCCTAGTCACCGAGCCAACTTACGATCCCAACCTCTACTACAAAGCTGATGTCAAACTGTTTAGAAATTGGGCAGTTTCTGATCTTTATGAACCTGGTTCAACCTTTAAGCCAATTAATGTGGCAATCGCCCTTGAAGCAGGGGCAATCCAACCTGATACAGTCTTGAATGATGAAGGTTCACTATTTATTGGCGGTGGACAGGTTGCTAACTTTGACTATGACCAAGTTGGTGCAGTTGGCTCCGTGAGCATCAGTCAAATTTTGGAGCGATCGAGTAATGTGGGTATGATCCACATTATCCGAAAAATGAAGCCATCAGTTTATTATGGATGGCTGGAAAGAATTGGTTTAACTGATATTTCAGGTATTGATCTTCCCTCAGAGCCTCCCAGTGTGCTCAAATCCCAAGAGGAATTCTTTAGCTATGAAATTGAGCCTGCCGCAGCATCATTTGGGCAGGGCTTTTCCTTAACTCCCATACAGATGACCCAGCTTCAGGGCATTCTCGCCAGTGGTGGTAAGTTGCTCACACCCCATGTCGTCAAGGGTTTGATTAATGAAGAGGGAGAAGAATACTATCAGCCAAAGTTACCAACTCCTCGCCAAGTTATTTCTCCTGCAACTGCTCAGCGAGTTTTAGAAATGATGGCTAATGTGGTCGAAAAAGGAACGGGACAAGCCGCTAAAATTCCTGGTTATCGCATTGCAGGCAAAACTGGCACAGCCGAAAAAGCCTTACCCAACGGAGGTTATGGCAGAGCTAAAATTACTAGTTTTGTAGGCATCTTTCCTGTCCAAAAACCAAGATATGTTGTACTTGCAGTTATTGATGAGCCTGTTGGTTCCGATGCATTTGGTTCTACGGTAGCAGCGCCAATCGTCAAAACTGTGATTGAAGATATTATTGTTAGCGAAGGTATTCCCCCTAGTCATCCTGAAGAGGTGATCTCTCAAGTGCCGACGATTGCATTGCCAGATCCCAAAGCATCACCTGAAGCAACTCCATAAGGTTAAAATTGGAAGGTGATTTAAGCGACTAAAACGACTGTTATGGCTAAGGTTGAGATTTATACATGGCGAATGTGTCCTTTTTGTATTAGAGCAAAGCATCTGCTCGACCAAAAGGGAGTGCAGTATATTGAATATGTAATCGATGGCGATGAGGCAGCGCGATCGCAAATGGTGGCTAGAGGCTCTGATGGTAAGCGCTCTGTACCGCAAATCTTCATTAATGATCAGCACATTGGCGGCTGTGATGCTATCCACAATTTGGAGCGCCAAGGCAAACTTGATCCACTGTTAAATAGCTAAAAACCCAATAATTGAGTGGCGGCGCGGAGCGCCGCCACTCAATTATTGGGTTTTTCTCCTAAGCAAAACTTGCTTTGCTATATTGACTATGTATTACCAACGTCAACTTTAGAGAAATCAAGAATATCGTTGATTAAATCTAGCAAGTGCCTGTCGGTACTCTCATGGGACTGCAACGACCTGCATTTTTTCTTGTTAAATGGGCTATATGCATCAGACTGTAAGCTTTCGACTAAACCCACAATAATCTCAAGGGAAGTTCTCACCTCATAGCTCATGTTCGAGAGAAACTCATTTTTGTTCCACTTAGACTGAATTAAATCCTGATGCACTCTAGTGAGAGTGTGATTAAACTCATAGAGTCTAGACTTGGCTAATTTACGATCTCTAATTGCATGGGCTAAAGCAACGCGATCGCTAATATCTCGGAGAATACCCTGAACCGCAATGACCTCACCAGTAAGGCTTTTAATAGCACTGACGTTTGAGGACACCCAAATACAGCTACCATCATTTTTATGCTGACGCACCTTGATTGAGAAACTACGTTTTTGTTGATCATGCAAGATTTGATCAATATGTTTTTTAAAACGTAAGCGGTCACCAAGATGCACGAGATCAAGCATGGGCTTACCAATCCATGACAATGGCTCCCAGCCAAAGATAACTTTAAACTGCGGCGATAGATAAGTAAAATTACCTTCTAAATCCGTTGACCAAATCAAATCATTAGAACATTCCACCAAGCTATATAGCCTTGCACTACTTTCTGCGATCGATTCTTCAGCACGTTTTCTGAGTTGGATCGCCTCGGAAACGGTATGAATTAAACGCATTCTCTCTAGGAGATAGTCAAGGGAATGGATTAAGCGTGGTGCGGTGAGATATTCCTTAATTAGATAATCTTGAATGCCTCTGTCAGCAAACTGAGCTGCTGCATTTTCATTTTTTTGATTAGTCAACAAAAGTACAGGCAATAAATCACCATAACTTTGATTGTGTAGCCAACTGAGGAAGTTTGCCGCACCATCTTCAGAAAGGGATAGACCCATTAAAATAGCGTCAGGTTTTTGACTTTCACATATTTCTTTTGCCTCTTTTTCATTGTCAGCTTCTAGGATTAGATAGGCATCGGGACGACGACTTAGATATTGGCAATATCTGCGCCTATCTAGTTCAGAATTATCAATAATTAAGAGGGTCGTGATCATAGCAATTACCAGTTGAGAACAAAAGTATTGTGAGGTCTGAGATTAGCTAAAAGCTAAAGATGTTTGTCTAGGGTTTGACTAAAATCTTCGTAGGTTTTAACGCCGATCATCATTTCCACCATCTCCCCTTGTTTAAAAAACAGCACCGCAGGAATACTTTTGATGCCAAATTGCTTCGCTAGGGATTTGTTGCTGTCAATGTCTAGCTTCATCACCTTGGCGCGATCGCTATATTCCGCTGCTAAACGATCAATGAGTGGCGCAATCACTTTACAGGGACCACACCAAGTTGCAGTGCAATCGACGACTAGTAAAGGGGTGCTTTCTCGCAATGCTTCAAATTCGGTCTGGTCTTGGATAAAAAGAGCTGTATTCATATTTATTACTTTTTATTATGATTTTTGATGAAAAAACGAATAATTCGTTTTTTTTATCAAAGTACCTTACACTGAAATCGGGGGAAGAGCTTTTTATATTTTTTGATGTCAATGCAATTGCGATCGCAGCAGATCTAGTTTTTGTAGTAATTATTAAGTTAAGATTGCCATGACAAATGACAGATCAGAAAGCCTGTCTGTTTGGGAAAGGCTTGAAAGGGGTAGAAGAGCCAAAGCAGCGATGGGGGGCTACGCGGGCTACGGATCTCCAGCTTTTGGGCTAAAGTCTCTAGACGGGGAATTGGTAGAAAATCCTGAAGAAGTTCAAATTGTTGAGCTAATTCGTCGTCATCACAAATCAGGTAAATCTTTGCAAAAGATTGCTGATTGGCTAAATCAGCAAGGCTATACAACTAAACGAGGACAAACATGGAAGCGGATCTCCGTGAAAAGAGTGTTAGATCGTCTCTATGGAAACACTTCTAGAATGTCTGAAGTAAAAACCAAAGCTGAAACTAAATGTGACCCATCGAGTGAAAGTGATGCTGCAAATGAGGTTGAGCCAGATTAGTTAAATTATCGTTAATCCGATTATCTAATTACCATTTGAATGTGCAAATTTGATCATGCGCGCGCTTTATAGGTATTGGTGTAACATTTGTCACATTGTAACCTATATATAGTCAAAATCAAGCCTTTATCGAAACTTGGTGTCTTAAAATGTTACATTTGCTTATCTGATATTTGCCTTTTATTTCGATCACGATTAGTCTGACCATGCAACTCGATACTTCCCTTGATTGGATACCTGATTTAACCAGTGCCATCGAGACCTCTCCTTTAATCGTGACTCCTGAGACTCCCCTAAATGTGGCGATCTCAATGATTAGTCAGGCGCATTATTCTCATCAGCTATCCCTTGCCACTGATCTACATGAGTTCGATGATCATCCACCGCAGCTTGATGTCAGAACTAGCTGTGTTCTGGTTAAACAAAATCAGGATTTAGTAGGAATCTTGACAGCAAGGGATGTGGTGAGGTTGACAGCAGAGAAAATTGATTTTCAAAATGCCACGGTTGGTGAATATATGACTTCACCAGTGATCACTATGCCCCAGCGATCGGTTGAAGATATATTTGCTGTGTTATTTCTCTTTCGTCGCTATCATATTCGCCATCTACCGTTGGTGGATGATCAAGGTCAATTGATTGGAGTAATTTCCCATGCAGGGATTCAGCATATTCTGCGTCCTGCTAATTTGTTGCGATTTCGACGAGTTTCCGACATCATGACTACGGATGTGATTAGTGCTAATTTGGACACTTCCATCTTAGATCTAGCCCATTTAATGTCGAAACATAGGGTTAGTTGTGTGGTAATTACCCAAGAAGGAAATAACCTGCCTGTGGGAATTGTGACAGAACGAGATATTGTTCAGTTTCATGCGTTTGAGCTTAATTTGGCAACAACGCAAGCTCAGGTCGTCATGAGTACACCATTATTTTTGCTGAGTCCTGAAGATTCGCTATGGACGGCCCATCAAGAGATGCAAAAACGTCGGGTGGGGCGGATGGTAGTCTCATGGAATTGGGGTGAGAGCTTGGGCATTGTGACGCAAACTAGTCTATTGCGAATATTTGATCCGACGGAAATGTATGGCGTGATTGATAATATGCAGCAAACAATTCAACAGCTCCAGAAAAAGGCATTTAGCCCGAATATTGTGAATCAATTGCCGTCCTTGACGAATTCCCAAAATCCCAATTTACGAAGCGCGGATTTAGAATCTTTAGTAAGTTTCTATTCTTCGGAAATGCTTAGTGTTTATAGACATCTGAGCGACCTCATCGAGAATCGTAGTTTATCTGCGGAGGATTTGCGATCGCAACTTCAGTCAGTGATCGCTTATATCCAACCTTTTTGTGAATAGTAATTAGCTAAACCCAGAAAAGTGAGTCGCCCGCAAAGCGGGCGACTCACTTTTCTGGGTTTAGCTCTATTTAATCTAGCTAAAGGGTAAATTCCCCGCCGCTCTGCGGCGTGAGTATATTCTGTCAAAAAAGAATTTAGATACCCCGTCCGCTTGCGGCGGGGTTATTCATTCGCATTGTAAATTGCCTCATTGGACTTGGCGGAAGCGAATAAATCAACCACAGGATGCGGATAGGTCACACCGAGCTGAATCTGAAAACGCTTTTGCTCAATCGGTAAGAGTTTCCAAGGTTGATGCACTTTGCTAGTAGGTATTGGCGCTAGCTCTGGCAGCCAATGCTTGACATATTCGCCCAGCGGATCATAGTCCTGAGCTTGTTTATTGATATTAAAAAATCTAAAACCTCGCGCATCATTGCCAATTCCTGCGGTGTAGTTCCAGTTACCCCAATTGCTACAAGGATCATAGTCAATCAATAGCGATTCAAACCATTCCGCACCCATTCGCCAATCAATGCCGAGATTTTTGGCGAGAAAACTAGCCACATTCTGACGACCACGATTGGACATAAAGCCTGTTGCCGCGAGTTCGCGCATATTTGCATCGACTAATGGGAATCCTGTTTTACCAAGCCGCCAAAGTTCAAAGCGTTGCCAATCCTGTTTCCAAGGAATATTCATACCGCGTAAACCTGTGCGGTAAAACAATTTATCTCCATGCTTAGCGGCTACAAAGCGAAAATAATCGCGCCATAGCAGTTCAAAAATGAGCCAGTAAGTCGAGTCATTGGCAAGGCGATCGCTTTCGTATTGTTTGACTTGCGCGTAAATGCTGCGGGGACTGATGCAGCCCAAAGCTAGCCAAGGTGAAAATTTAGAAGAGTCATCAGTATGGAGCATTCCATTACGAGTTTGTTTGTAAACTTGCAGGCGATCGCTTTGCCATAAATAATAATTCACGCGCTCCAGACCTGCTGTTTCACCACCAATGAATTGGGTGATAGTGCGATCGCAAAACTCAGGAGATTGGAGGTTGAGTTGGGCGAGGGTAGGAATTTCACCAATATCAATAGTTTTGGGTAGGGCAGGTAGATTTTTGGGAGCAGGAAAGGGTGGGCGAATGGCAAGATTAGCTTCGACTTGTTTACGGAAATGCGTGAACAGTTCAGGCAGTTTTGCGATCGCAAAGGGCAAGTCGTCGGGATGGATTAGGGTGCTACCCCAAAAACTAGTGAAGTTGATATTTTGTTGTTTGCAAATAGAACTTAATTTACGCTCTAGAGTTTTCTCTTCGGTGGTGACTTCTGCATGATAATAGATTGCGCCGACTGCTAGCTGTTCACAAAGTTCTGGCAAAATTTCGGCAGGATCACCAATCCGCACAATCAAATCAGAATTTTGCGATCGCAGACCTTCCCGTAAGTTTGCGACACTCTCGATCAGGAATTTGGCACGAAATGCCCCAGTTTTCGCGAATCCAAAACTGGTTTGACCAAACTGGGCAAGATCAAAACAATAGCAGGGTAATATCTGTGCGCCTGTTTGTTGAGCTATTTGGGCGGCGCGGTATAGCGTTTCACAGTCTTGCGATCGCAGATCATTGCGAAACCAAACAAGGATATTTTGCTTAGACATGATGGATTAAATTAGCGCTCAACAATTTGGAACTGGCGATTGAGTAAGTTCATGCTTGCCGAAATCGTCAAACTCATTGCCAGATACACTGCCATGATAATCAAAATTACATTTACGGGTCTGCCTGTTTGATTGATTGTCGTGGAGGCAATGCGATAAACATCGGTATAGCCAATTGCGATCGCAAGGCTAGAATTTTTGGCAATATTTACATACTGACTGGTCAGGGAGGGAATGATCACTCGCAAGGCTTGAGGCAGCACAATTTTTCGCATTGTTTGCCAATCACTGAGTCCCAATGCTCTCGCCGCTTCGCTTTGCCCTTTTGGCACTGAGAGAATCCCACCGCGCACAATCTCGGCAATAAAGGCACTCGAAAACATGGTGAGTCCTAAGACCAAAGCGCAAAATTCTGAACTCAAGGTCATCTTGAGAGCACCGATGGTGATGCCATCTTTGGCAAGGGTAGCAAAGCCGAGCGAGATGCTAGCGCTAGCAGCAGGAAGTGTCAAAAAGATCGCGGAATACCAAAAAAAGAGTTGCAGAAGTAATGGTGTATTGCGAAGAATTTCCACATAAACAAGGGCTAGTTGTTTAACTAGCCAATTGCTAGACAATCGAGAAATGCCGACAGTGACACCAACCACCGTGGCAGAGACGATGCTAACCGCAATTGCTTTTAAGGAATTAATCAGACCCACTTGCAGGGCTTTTGTATAGCTGTCTGAGGCTTTGTAGGGAAAAGGGGTATCAGCAATGTCGAAGGAGGCAGGATCATTGAGGAAGTCAAAGCTAATGGCAAGTCCAGAGCTTCGCATATTTCTAGCAAGGGTATTCCATGCCAAAATGCTGCAAGTAATTGCGATCGCTAAAAAAATTAATTGGGCAAAAGTTCGCCAGTTCCAAAACTTTTTCTTGAAATTGATCAGCAAACTGGTTGCGAATTGTGTATTACTGGCAATCATTCTCCACATCGCTCCTAAAAAAGCTTTGAACTAGCGATATTTGATCATTTTTAGATTAAGCAGTATACGAAAAGATGATCAAATACAAATATAACTTTCTAGAGAATTATTTATCTATCTCTACTTAAACCATTTAAGAATAAACCATAAGAATAGTAGCAAAAATAACTTAGCCAACTTGTGATACCTAGCCACTTAAAACCATCTTCATACAATATTTGCCACTCGATATCCATATCAATCCATTTTGGATAAGCTATATCCAAAGCAACTGAAATCCCAAAAAAGATGATTGATATCAAGAAAAATTGGTAGTCAGATCCTAGAATTAGTTTGTGAAACTTGAACAGATAAACCACAAAAGCTATAACAAGGACAAGCAAAATATAGATTTCAGAAGTCTTGAAGTAACGCGGTGCTAGGCTTTCATGAAACATAAAAAAGTCATCAAATGCTAAAAATCCTGAAAAAACTCCTGAATACAATAAAAAAAAGAATATCCTTTTAGATTTAAATTGCTGCAAAGTGAAGGCTGAGAATAGACATACTGTTGCGGTTGCCCACCAGAAAAATATACCAATGCTTGAGACTACTCCTGATAAGGGATTAATACCAGATATAGCAGCTATATCTCTAAGTAGCAAACTTGGCGGTATTTGAAAAGTAACTTTAGCGATGAAAACCATACCTAAAACTAAACAGCTAGGTATAAATGTAATCGACAGTTGAGCTATAAATTTATTTTTTGTCATTCAAGGTTTTTCTTGGTTAAGAAAAGGTTAATACCTGCCATTGATTGTAGTATGTTGGCTCGGTATTTGACATTTCCAAAATCCTTGTTTTTGTAGCATAGTCAAACCTATTAAGTAGCTAGGCATAATTAAAACCCAGAGATAAAACCTATGGCGCACGCGCAGCGTGCGCCATAGGTTTTAGGTTTTTATATTTAATTGCGTCCATTTACTTAGTATTTTCAATGTAGTTAAAGAAAATACTGCGATTTGTTGATTTTTTAGTGTTTTTTTGCCGTTTTGTCTAGTTACTCGAGCGATCAATGTGGCTAAATCAATTTAGTTAAATCATCGATTTCAAAATATTGATGAAATTTGGTTGTCACATGTAAAACCGATGAGCGCCCCTCAGCTTGACGCTTTTTTCTGACAAATCCCTGCTCGACCAATTCCTGCACATGTTGGTAAGCGCCTGCCCCGCGCAACTCGATCAACTCTGACTGCACAATATTTTTCTTAAGTGCGATCGCAGCCAATGTCCGCAACGCTCCACGCCCTAAATCCACAGGAATTAGTTTATGTACTAAATCCGCAAACTCCGATCGCAGTCTTAATGAAAACCCTGTATCCGTCTCTACAATCTCTAAGGCACTGTCACGATGGGCATATTCCGTAATTAAATCGATCAGCCCCAGTTCTGCATCCTCGATCTCACAGCCCAACGCCTCAGCAATCGCCGTTAAATTCATCGGTTGCCCCTTTAGATACAAAACCGCTTCTACCTTTTGCTTGAGATTATTTAGATTATTTGCGATCGCAAGTTCGGTCTGCTCAAAGCCATCCATTGACAAAGACAAAGGCTCTAGCACCTCTTCTCGCTCAAAAGATTCGTGAGACTCCACCTCAACTGGCTCTATGGATTGGTCAAAGGTTGATTCATTGGTCATGCTAAGATTTTAACCGAGTGCAAGCGTGGCAATGAGCCACTTTTCTACTCATGCCACACAAAATTTATCCCTAATTATATTGAGCTGAGAAACCATATGCCAAGCAGCATGATGTACTACGAAGATAACTATGTGGTGCTGCCCCCCGATATGCAGGAACAGTTTGTCACTCAGCCAGAATTAGAACAGCTTTTACATGATTTGCTTGTTGATATTCAAGATAATTTACCCACCGATTTACAAAATCTCAAGTCTATCTCTGAACAGGTACAACGCCTGATTAAAACTGCCTGTGACCTCGACTGTGGCGATCGTGGGACATGGCAATGGTATGTCGTCCGCCTTGAGAAATAAGCAAAGGATGGCAAAGCCATCCTTTGCTTATAAAAACAACTTGGGATCAACATGAAAAAATTTGCCAAGTGCTTGTGCTTGATTCTTGCTGATTTGACGTTTGCCATTGACTACTTCCGACACAACGCCACTTGAGCCAATCACATTAACTAGAGCAGCTTGCTTTAAATCATTTGCTTCCATTAGATGTAAGAGAACATCAAGAGGTGAAGCATCATCCATTGGATAGTGCTCATCTTCATATTTTTCAATCAATGTAAGCAGCAGTTGCAAGATTCTTTCTTCTTCAGCAGTTGGGTGGGGAATTGCCAGCAATCTTTCCATATTTTGCAATGCAATTTCATTTTCAGCATCATTAGTAATTACATGAGGCTGAATCTCAGTTAATAATTCCCCGTAAGCTTTTCGATTAATAGTAAGGGTCATTTTTCCACCTGCCTGAGTCATACTCAGAGTGAGTTAGGACATATTTGATATTGATGATTTGTCTCTTATAGTCAATGTTGACTATAAGGCGATATTTGTTGCCTTTAATGTTAAAAACAGTAAATCGTCCCGCCGCATCAGCAGATGAGTAAGATTCTTTGACATCTTCGATATTTCGCCATCTAGCAGATTTTGTGACTTTATACCAGCTATTTAAAGCAGTAGCTACATCAGCGTGAATTTTCCCAAACTCATCAAGGGTTTTCTTAGAATAAATTCGCATGTTTTATGCCTTTGGGCTTGAAATTTATTTTTGGTAGTCATAATTTTTAGTGTTGAATTTTTAGTGTTGAATTTTTAGTGTTGAATTTTTAGTGTTGAATTTTTAGTGTTGGTTTTTTGACTTACCTTTACTATGCTCTCATTTTGAGAGGGTGATGTCAAGCAAAAGCAAAAAGGACGCTTTGCGTCCTTTTTGCTTTTGCTATAACTATTAGCTTCTTTACAACATAAATGTACGTGCATCATTGGTTATATCTGTATTCACCACATTATCTGACTCCAAAGTGCCATCGACTAGATTAATAATGCGATCGGCAACATCGAGAATGCGGTTATCGTGAGTAACCATCAAAATGGTGATACCTTCCTCCTTTGCCATTTTTTGCATCAATGTCACGACATCACGCCCCGATTTTTTATCTAGGGCTGCTGTCGGCTCATCGGCAAGGATGAGGCTAGGACGATTAACCAACGCTCTTGCGATCGCAACTCTTTGTTTTTGTCCACCTGACAGCGCATGGGGCTTATAGTCGATCCTTTCGCCCAAGCCTAGTGCCGTCAAAATCTCAGCTGCTTTACGCGATGCCATCGCATTACCACCTTCATGGGTAAACAGATCTGTAGACATCATCACATTCTGTCTTGCCGTCAAGGAATGAAAGAGATTGTGCGCCTGAAAAATAAAGCCAATATTTTTGCGGATCTGCACCAGTTTTTTTGGCTGTAGCCCCTTCAGCTCTTGCCCCAACACCCGCAAATTACCATCCTGAATTGTCCGTAAAGCCCCAATTAAAGTTAAAAGTGTCGTCTTTCCCGATCCAGATGGTCCCGTCAAGATCACAATTTGTCCAGGGTAGATTTCGAGATTGATATCAAATAAAACCTGCTTAAACAAATCCCCTTCGCCATAGTGAAAGTTGAGGTTACGGATTTGCACCGACGGCTCGACTTTGGCGGATAAGGCTGGGGAGATGGGATTAGAAAAGGTGTCGAGCATAGTCTAATGACCTATAGGCAAAATGAATGAATGACAAATTACAAAATTTATTCAGATTATCAATGAAGCTCTCAGACTATATTAACTATGAACAGGTGTGCTTCACGCCTGTGAAATCAAATATTGTTAATTTACTCATCAAAGGTTCTTAAATTATGGCATCCCGAACCTTAGTTAAAAATTATCTCGCCCAATGGATGCAGATGGGCAAAGGGGTTTCGCTATCCGCCCATGGCAAAGAAATTCACATTCGCAAAATCCTCCAAGGCGAAAGGTATTCTCCCCAATTCAATCAACTCTGGGAAGATATCAGTACCACCAAGGCTCAAGAAGCCTATTTAAGCGGCACAAACCAAACTATTAGCGAACTCCTCGGCAACCATTGGGAGATCATCGCCTGTGCTCGCTGCAATCTCTTAGTGCCTTCCCTAGATTTGGGTGCGCGTGTCCCTGTTTGTTGCCCCTGTGACGATCTCCCCAATCATCCCAATCTCGATTCTGTTACGCCCCACGTTCCTGTTGTCCTCGCTAATCGTCTTGATGAAATTTGCGATCGCATCAGTAAAGGAGCCTCAGACTCATCAAATCACCAAGATCAATCAGATCCCAGTGAGGGCAATTACAGCTCTGAGGAGGAAGATCGGCACACAATCCATAATCTCAAGACTTCGATTTTAAAATTGGTGAAGACTGACAAGTCTTTTTAGACAAACTAAATTAAAATATTGAGCAATGAGGCTAGTATGCAATGGCTTTTTAGAGTCTATTGACCTAAGTTTGAGTAGGTCTTGTGTTATCATTTTCCCTTGTTCGTTCAAATAATCGCCAAGACAAGAAAAGTAAGCTATGGTTTGTGAAAACTCTATTCGATACCAATAAAAAGGGTACAAATCCGCTAGTGTACTTAACTATTAATTTTTTAAATTGAGCCTTTATGTCTGATTCTGTGATCCGCGTCGAAAATCTAAGCAAGAAGTATGTCATTGGTCATCAGAAACAGGAGCGTTATACGGCTTTGCGAGATGTGATTGCGGACAAAGTTTGGGGGATTAGGAATATTTTTAATCGCCATGCTCAGGAGCAAGATGAAGCTTTTGAGGAGTTTTGGGCGTTGAAGGATGTGTCGTTTGAGATTAAGCAGGGGGACAGGGTTGGTATTATTGGTCGTAATGGGGCGGGGAAGTCCACGTTGTTAAAAGTTTTGAGTCAGATTACGGAGCCAACTTCGGGCAAGATTTCGATTAAGGGAAGGGTGGCTAGTTTGTTGGAGGTGGGGACGGGGTTTCACCCTGAGTTGACGGGGAGGGAGAATATTTTCTTGAATGGGGCGATCTTGGGGATGGATCGGTTTGAGATCAAGAAGAAGTTTGATGAGATTGTGGCATTTGCGGAGGTAGAAAAGTTTTTGGATACGCCTGTGAAGCGTTATTCTTCGGGGATGTATGTGCGGTTGGCGTTTGCGGTCGCGGCGCATTTAGAGCCTGAGATTTTGATTGTGGATGAGGTCTTGGCGGTAGGGGATGCGGCGTTTCAAAAGAAGTGTTTGGGGAAGATGGAGGATGTGGCACAAAATGAAGGCAGGACAGTTCTATTTGTGAGTCATAATATGGCAGCTATCCAAAATTTATGTCAAAGAGCGATTTGGTTAAATCAAGGTCAATTGATTATTGATAACCAAACGCAAATAGTTATCAACGATTATCTTAGCACTTCTACAAATTTCTCAAATATTTCTCTTGCTAACAGAAAAGATAGGCAAGGAGATGGCAAAGTTAGATTTACATTCGTACAATTTGAAAATGAGGAAGGTATTGTTCATTCTTTTTATAGTGGACAAAAAGCCAAAATAATATTGTTTTTTGAAAACAAGACTAACCAAAATTTAAAAAACTTTAATATAGCATTAGGAATTGACAATCAAATGGGAGAAAGAATTACACATCTTAGTACAGAAATAAGAGGAACTAATTTAGATAATATAAGTTGTGATGTAAATTATGTAACAATAGAATTAGACAAACTACCATTTACATCTGGGAGGTATAGCTTTACTGTTTTTAGTACCGTTAATGGTGTAATAGCTGATTGGATTCAAAATGCTGGCTTTTTTGAAGTAGAACCAGGGGATTTTTATGGCACAGGAAAAATCCCAGAAACCACACAGGGTAGTTTTTTAATAGATTATCAATTTCAAATCCCTTGTTTAAACTCTTAGCAAAAAAAATAAAGAAAATATGTTATTGCAGAATATCAAAACCTATTTAAAACGTTGTAAAACATTCAAACAAAAATATCCTCAGAGTTTTAGTATATGGAAATCAATTAATTTTTTTCCTGTCTGGTTGGGGTGTTTGCAACCAAATAAGACTCCTTTAGATGATGAACGTCCATGGATTACTTTTGCTGCCATTGAATTTCTGGAAAATACACTTACAAAAGAGATGAAGGTATTTGAGTATGGTGTTGGAGGTTCTACAGCGTTTTTTATTAAAAGAGTAAAAGAGGTGATTTCTGTTGAACATGATCCAAAATGGTTAGAAAAAGTATCTGAAAAGATCATAGAAACAGGACGCAAAAATTGGAAGTTTTATTTAGAACCCCCGATAGAGGATGAGTTGGCTATGCAAAAATTGCCTTCTGATCCTTACGGCTATGTTTCTAGTGATGAAAACTTTAGAGGTAAGTCTTTTAAAAATTATGTGAGATCAATTGATCAATATCCTGATGAATATTTTGATATTGTCTTAGTTGATGGTAGAGCAAGACCATCCTGTTCCATGCACGCTTTACCAAAAATCAAGCAAAATGGTTTTATTGTTTTAGATAATTCAGATAGAGAGGACTATTCTTGTATCCATGAAACTCTTAATAGTGAGCTATGGATAAAATATGATTTTGTCGGTGCTGGCGGCTATGTGTCTCACTTTTGGCAAACTTGCATTTGGAAAAAAGTAGAATAATAATTAGGGGATATAACTGTGAAAAAATATTTAAAATATCTTTTGAGTAAAATTGGATACTCTATCCATAAAAGAAATAAAATCTCAAATCCTTACATTAATTTGTCTAGTTGGGATTATCAAAAAACACTGGTAGAAAACCATATAAAAAATACTGATATAGTTTTAGACATTGGGAGCGGAAATTTCCCTTCGCCAAGAGCTAATATTTTAGTAGAAGCATTCCCAGATGAAAGTATTCATCGCAGTGGTAATCTTGTGGAAGATAGACCAGTGGTTATTTGTTCCGTTGAGAGAATGCCATTTCTACAAAAATCTTTTGATTTTTCTATATGTTCTCATGTACTAGAGCATATAGAAAGTCCTTTAAGAGCAAAATCAGAGTTATCTAGAATTTCTATGGGTGGGTATATAGAAGTTCCTTCTTATGGGAAAGATATATTAGTAGGAACAGGTAATATGCATCGATGGCAAGTGGTTGAATTTGAGAAAATTCTGTATTTCTTTGAGTATTCACAACGTCAAACAGAAGCTCATACTCATTCCCCAATGATGGATATTTGGATGAGTCAAGATTATCATCCTTGGCAAGATTTTTTCTGGGATCGTCAAGACTTATTTAATGCAATTCTTATCTGGAAAAACAATATAGAATTAGTAGAACATAGGAGATATGGCAACAAAGAAAATCCTTTAATTGATTGGAAACCCGTCCCTGAGAATAGATTGCCTGTGATATCCTGTCAACTCAATAAAAAAGAAATTGAAATGCTGCAATCACGGCTATCTACTCCAGATGGTTTACGACCAATGAATTTTGTTAATGATAGTTTTATTGATGAGACAGGAATTATAGTATATCCAGTTCGTGGTAAAAGGGTTTACTGTGAACTAATTGAATAATTAAATCCAGAATACATCCTAAAATTTGTGTAATCAATCTCAAAATGTCTAAATCTATTTTGGAAAATATCACTTAATCATCTATGAAAATAGTAATTTTGACACCTTGGTTTGCTGAAAATATGGGCTATGCTGATAATTGCTTACCTAAGGCAATAGCAGCTTTAGGACATGAGGTTCATGTAGTTACTTCTAATGTTAAACCTTATTTTAATAGTCATAATTATGCGGATAATTATGAAAAATTTTTAGGCAAAGGAATTGTTGAATGTGAAGTTAAACAAATTGATGGATATACATTACATCGTTTACAATATATTTGGAAAAAAGGGCAATTAAATACTCAGGGATTATTTAAAAAATTACAGAAACTTAAACCAGATATTGTTCAATCTTTTGATTGTTTTGATATAGTTACATATCAAGCAGCATTTGCTAAAATCATTTTAGGTTATAAATTGTTCCTAGGTTGCCATGTTCACGCATCGGTTTTTCCAGCAGCACTTGAAAATAACAACTCCCTAGGGTTATCATTAAAATCTAACATTAAATCCGTGCTGAATCTTAGGTTTTTGCTAAGGAAAAACTTTCTTAGTTATTTATCTGAAAAATGCTATGCTATTAGCCCTGATTGTGCCGATATAGCAATTAGGTTTGGAGGTATTGAAAACAAGAAAGTTTCAGTTTCTCCTTTAGGAGTAGATACAGAAATTTTTGGTTTTCCTAGTGAGCAAGAATATCAAAAAATACGGCAACAAACTAGACAAGAATTAGGCTTCTCTGAGTCTGATATAGTCTGTATATATACAGGTCGTTGCTCTGAAGATAAAAAGCCTTTATATTTAGCTCAAGCTGTAGAAATTCTTGCTAAACAAGGCAAAAATTTTCGAGCTTTGTTTATTGGTGACGGACCTCAGATAGAGTTAGAGTCTATTCAGGCATGTTTAGGTTCTATAACTCATTCATTTGTACCTGTGAAAGAATTAGCTAAATTTTATTGGGCCTCTGATATCGGTGTTTGGCCAAAACAGGAATCTACAAGCCAAGTTGATGCTATAGCCTGTAAGTTACCATTAATTCTTAGCAATAAAGTGAAAGTTTATGAACGTATTGATGGCAATGGGTTGACTTATGAAGAGGGTAATGTCTTAGATTTAGCTAATAAAATTGAGATGCTATCTGATCCGAATCTAAGACGGAAAATGAGTGATATTGGGTTTAACAGAGTCAAAAATCAATTTAGTTGGCAGCAGATTGCTAAACAACGTATTCAAGACTATTTGACTGCTTTAAAAACACCATAAGTAGTTATTAGCTATTATTAATAAATAGCTAGTTGTAATTTTTTATTAGTAGACATTAAATTATGACGTTTACAAAAGTATGCGTAATTGGTTTAGGATATATTGGATTGCCTATTGCTAGTTTACTAGCCACAAAAGGGTTAAAGGTGCACGGAGTAGATATTAATTCTAAAATATTAGAAAACCTTAATCGGGGTGAAATTCATATCCATGAACCTGGACTTGATGCTATTGTTAAATCAGCAATATTAAGTGAAAATTTACAGGTTTCTGATACTCCTCAAGTTAGTGATATATTTATTATTGCGGTTCCCACGCCTCTTGCCGATGATAACATTCCTGATATTTCTTATATCAAGTCGGCTATTTGGTCTTTAGCTCCTTATATCTCCTCTGGTAATTTATTAATTATAGAGTCCACTATACCTGTAGGTACAACAGAAAAAGTCGCATCTTGGTTAGAGAATTTGCGACCTGATCTATATGAATATAATGTTAATTCAGAAAACACATTGAATAATTCTAGTTCAGTCTTTATTGCTCATTGTCCTGAACGAGTATTACCTGGTAAAACCGTTGAAGAATTAATTACTAATGATCGCATTATTGGTGGAATTAATCCAGCTTCTGCTCAAAAAGCAAAATGGCTTTATCAGAATTTTGTTAGTGGAGAAATATTTATCACGGATGCCCGTACCGCTGAGTTATGTAAACTGACTGAAAACGCTTTTCGTGACGTTAACATTGCTTTTGCTAATGAACTTTCTATGATTTGTGATGAACTTAAGATAAACGTTTGGGAATTGATTAAACTTGCTAATCGTCATCCTAGAGTTAACATACTTGAGCCCGGACCCGGAGTAGGTGGACATTGTATTGCTGTCGATCCTTGGTTTATTGTCTCTTCAGCACCTCAACAATCCAATCTTATTAAGACATCACGACAAATTAATGACAAAAAAACAGAATATGTAGTAGAACAAGTTAAAAAACAAGCAGTTAGCTTAAAACAACCCATAATTGCTTGTTTAGGACTAGCGTTTAAGGCAGATATTGACGATTTGCGTGAAAGTCCCTCAGTCAATATTGTCCAAGCTTTAGTAGCATCTTCTATAGGGAAAATAATTGTGGTTGAACCATATATAAACCAATTACCTCACGGCTTAAACAATTGCGATATTAAACTTACTTCTCTTGACACTGCAATCAGTGAGGCAAACTTAATTTTAATTCTAGTTAACCATAAACAATTTTATACTATTCCCAAAGAAATACTAAATAAAAAAGTTGTAATAGACACAAGAGGTGTGTTAGAGGTTTGAACCTGATCGAGAAGCTTGTCGCTTATAAAGTAATAGAGGAGTGTATTGAAAAAGTCAAATGGTTATTAGATCATCCCGAAACAAGAGAAGCCATAGCAAAAGCAGGGCGAACCAGAACATTAAAGGGTCATACCTTTGCTCAAAGAACGATCCAGTTAGATGCAATCATTCAAAACGCTTTAAAATAAATAGTGCTACGTCCATGTAAAGAAGCTCGAATAAATTGCGATCGCGTCTTCCAATAAATAAACGTAGAATGATTTGCTTGTTTACCGATCCAATGGGTCTTTTTTCTGCCTTTTATCGTAAAGTCATAAAAACTCATACAAATGAGACACTTTAACAAATGATGAGTTATTTTAAACAATTTATCCGTGACTGGTTACCTCCCGCAATTACTCACTTTATTCAGAATCTTCGACATCAACCTCGGAATCACGGCGCGATCACCTTTGAAGGAGACTATCAAACTTGGGAAAAAGCTCAAGCTGACTCGTCAGGATATAATCAAGCTGAAATTTTGGAAAAAGTTAAAAATGCTACTCTTAAAGTTAAGCATGGACAAGCAGTTTATGAGCGAGATTCAGTTTTATTTGATCAGATAGAGTATGCTTGGCCAGTTTTGGCTGGATTGATGTGGGTAGCGGCTCAAAATAATGGAAAACTCCATGTTCTAGATTTTGGTGGCTCGCTGGGAAGTAGTTACTTTCAGAATCGTCAATTTTTATCAAATTTAACTGAGGTCACTTGGAGTGTGGTTGAGCAATCTCATTTTGTAGAATGTGGTCGGGAATTTATCGCAGATGATTGTTTACAGTTTTATTTAACTATTGATGAATGCTTAGAAAAGCGATCGCCGAATGTTATTCTTTTATCCGGTGTTCTTCAATATTTAGAAAATCCTTTTCTAATATTACATAAATTAGGAAGCACTAAAGCCAATTTTTTAATCATTGATAGAACTCCATTTAGTATAGAAAATAGAAATTATTTACTGATTCAACAAGTATATCCAGAAATTTATAGAGCTAGCTACCCCATCTGGATTTTTGCAGTATCAAAATTTGAAAAATATTTATCATCGAGCTGGTTTCTATTGTCAAAGTTCAATAACTCGGAAGGAAATGTGTTGTCTAGTCAAGGGCTTTCGTTCTTTTTTCAAGGTCTAATTTATAAAAGAAATGATTACGCAAAAAATTAAAAGCAAGATAAATAACTTTATTGATAGCCAACAATTTAATCCTACATTTTTAGGGATTTTTGTCAATCCATTTTATTTAGCAAGAAATGGTTTAAGTTGTGCAATAAAGAATTTTTCTTCTGAACTTTCAGGAAAAATATTAGATGTTGGCTGTGGAACAATGCCCTACCGTAGCCTATTTAATTCTGTGGATAACTATGTTGGACTAGAAATTTCCAGAGATGGTTTTTTAGGCGAAAAGGACGGGAAATATTACTATGATGGAAAGCAGTTTCCCTTTGATGACAATGTTTTTGATGGGATCTTGTGTAACCAAGTCCTAGAACACGTTTTCAACCCAGATGAATTTTTACAAGAGATGAAACGGGTAATTAAACCAGGCGGAAGAATTTTATTAACAATTCCCTTTGTATGGGATGAGCATGAACATCCCTATGATTATGCTCGTTATTCAACTTTTGGATTAAAAGCACTTTTAGAAAAACAAGGGTTAATGTGGGTTAGACATCAAAAAATTCGACCAGATATTTCTACAGTTTTCCAATTATTGAATGCTTATCTTTATAAAATCACCGAAAAAATTCCGTACCGTTTCAAATTAATTTTATACGCTACAGTAATGTCTTCAGTATCTTTATTTGGTTTGCTATTGTCTAAGCTTCTACCTCCTAATCCAGACCTTTTTTTAGACCACATTGTTCTCATAGAGAAAAATCAATGAATATTTTCAACGAAAAAAAAATCCTAATAACAGGTGGCTTAGGTTTTATTGGTTCTAATCTAGCTCGTCAGCTCGTTCAAATAGGTGCAGACGTTACCGTAGTAGATAGCCTTATACCTCAATATGGTGGCAATCTTTTTAATATTCATGATTTCAAAGATAAAGTAAATATCAATATTTGTGATGTCCGTGATCCCTTTGCTATGAAATATTTGGTCAAGGGAAAAGACTATCTTTTTAATTTGGCAGGACAAACCAGTCACCTCGATTCAATGTCTGATCCTCAAACAGATTTAGACATCAATGCTTCCGCCCAATTGTCTATTTTAGAAGCCTGCCGTCAAGCCAACCCCGACATTAAAATCATTTTTGCCAGCACTCGCCAACTCTACGGTAAACCCGATTATTTGCCCGTAGACGAAAAACATCCAATTCGACCTGTTGATGTTAATGGCATCAATAAGCTTGCTGGCGAGTGGTATCACTTACTCTATAGCAATGTTTACGGTATTCGTGCTTGTGCTTTGCGCTTAACTAACACCTATGGACCGGGAATGCGCGTAAAAGATGCCCGCCAAACATTTCTGGGAATTTGGGTACGACAGATATTAGAAAATCAGCCAATTAAAGTTTTTGGAGATGGTCAGCAACTAAGAGATTTTAATTACGTAGATGACTGTGTAGAAGCTCTTTTATTGGCAGCCAGTCAGGAAATAGCTAACGGCAAGGTTTATAATTTGGGCAGTTCTGAAGTTATTAATCTTAAAGACTTGGCTCATCTTTTAACTGATTTAAGCGAGTGTGCTACCTACGAGCTAGTTCCCTTTCCTCCAGAACGTAAAGCCATTGATATTGGAGATTATTACAGCGACTTTTCCTTAATTCAGCAAGAATTGGGGTGGACTCCTAAGATTGATCTAAGAGAGGGATTAAAGAAAACTCTTTATTTTTATGATCAGCACATTGAGTTTTTTTTGTAAATCATCAGGTAATCAAAATGATCAGAGATTTATTGCCACCAATTATTTTTAAGATTCTTCAAAAGATTAAAAGTAAGGTTTCTTTTCGGATTTCACCTTCTGAGGAAAAACTCTACCAAAGTTATGAAGAGGCTCTTGCAAATTGCACCAAAAATGGTTATGAAGATGATCTATTAACTAATGTCATTCTTTTTAAGACTATAAATTATGCTAAAATCCTTGAAAATAATTATTTAAAACTTACACCAACAACTGCATTTTCTTTGTCTGCTCTTGCATCCATAGTTTCTGCTAAAGCCAGAAAATCTCTTACAGTTGTAGATGTTGGTGGTGCTTGTGGCGTTCACTATTTTGAGTTTAGAAAAGTTTGCGATCCATCCTTATCTATTCAATGGTATGTTGTTGAAACTGCTACAATGGCTCAAAAAGCAAAAAACACTTTGCAATCGGAAGAACTTCATTTTGTAGATAGCTTAGATGAAGTTTTGGGTTTAATAAATGAACCAATAGATTTATTACATACATCAGGAACATTACAGTGTGTTCCTAATCCTCTAACTTTTCTTAATAAAATTCTCAATAGCAATGCGGACTATATTTTATTCAATAGATTAGGTCTTAACCGAACTGATGAAACAGATGTAATAAAAATACATTTTTCACGCTTAAGTTCAAATGGAGTGGGTACGGATTTACCAAGTGGGGTTGAAGATAGACTGCTTTCATATCCCTTCACTTTTTTGTCAGAGAAAAAGTTTTTGTCAAAAGTTTTTGAGAATAAAAACTATGAAATTCTTACAAGTTATAATGATTTAACAGGGATTTTTTCGATTCCCTCGTATGAAATCGTCGGTGGAGGCTACCTTTTAAAGAAAGTGATACCTGTTGATTTAGGATGAATTTGCAACGTAAATCCTTTTAACTAATTAAATTTTAAATTCTTTCTGATCATGATTTTAATGAATGATTTTAAAGCAGAAGATACGGCTCTGCGGGAAGCTATGCTCAGTGCGGTTCAACGAGTCTTAGATTCTGGCTGGTATATTCTAGGTAAAGAATTAGAAAACTTTGAACATAAATGGGCAAAGGCTTGTGGGACTAGCCATGGAATCGGGGTAGGTAACGGTTTAGATGCCATTGAAATTTCCCTAAGAGTTTTAAATATTGGTTCTGGTGATGAAGTAATTACCACCCCAATGACTGCCTTTGCGACGGTTTTAGCTATTTTACGGGCGGGTGCAACCCCTGTTTTAGCGGATATTGAACGAGACACTGCCCTTCTTTGCCCAGAAAGTGTTGAACGCTGCCTTTCTCCTAAAACTAAAGCCTTGGTATTGGTTCACCTCTATGGACAGGTTCGCAGTATGTCTACTTGGTCACAATTTTGTACAGACAATAATATCGCCTTGATCGAAGACTGCGCTCAATCCCATCTAGCTCAATGGCAAGGAAAAGTTGCTGGAACCTTTGGACAAATTGGAGCCTATAGCTTTTACCCGACTAAAAATTTAGGGGCGATCGGCGATGGAGGGATGATCGTCACATCTGATGCAATCTTGGCTGAAAAAGCAACTCGCTTACGCAACTATGGTCAAAGCAAAAGATACTATCATCCTGAACTTGGCATGAATAGTCGTCTTGATGAAATTCAGGCAGCTATCCTTTCAGAACGACTCAAATGGTTACCTGAGTTTACCCAAAGACGACAGGATATCGGGTCTATTTATCAAACAAAATTAATTAATCCCCACGTTCAACTGTTGGCTAATCCTGAAGAAAATCAAGCTCATGTCTATCACCTATTTGTGCTTCAATGTGAACACCGTGAAGCTCTTCAGCAACATTTGCAGAAATTTGGTGTGCAGAGTTTAATGCATTATCCTGTTCCTATACATCAGCAGGAATCATGTCTAGATATCAAGCGCGATCTACAAGGATTAATTAACAGTGAATATCATGCTCAAACCTGTTTATCTATACCTTGTCATCCCCAAATGTCTGATGATGATGTAAATAAAGTTATAGAAACTGTAAACTCTTTCTCTTTGAACTAATGGAACATTATGTCACGCTCTTTGATAGTCTTTTTCTCCCTCAAGGACTGGCTTTACACAAATCCTTAGAGAATCATGCAAGAAGCTATACTCTATGGGTTCTTTGTATGGATGATGTTGCCTATCAAGTTCTTGAAAAACTTAATAAACCCAATATTCGCCTGATCCGATTATCAGATATAGAAACCCCTGACTTATTAGCTATTAAGCCTAGCCGAAATAAAGGAGAATATTGTTGGACTCTAACCCCCTTTACGCCCAAACTTGTTTTTGACCGAGACAAATCTGTAGAAAGGGTTACATACCTTGATGCTGATCTGTTTTTCTTGGCAGATGTTACTCCTATATTTGATGAATTTGAAGCATCTGGAAAAGCTGTTTTAATTACTGACCATGCTTATTCACCTGAATGCGATCAATCCGCTACTAGTGGAAGATTTTGCGTTCAGTTTATGACTTTTCAAAGAGGTAGTAGTGAAAAAGTCCGCTCATGGTGGGAATCTAGGTGCGTAGAGTGGTGTTTTGCTATCTATGACAATGGTAAATTTGGCGATCAAAAATATCTTGATTGTTGGCCAGATATTTTTGCTGACGATGTGCATATTTTACAAAGACAAGAATGGATGTTAGCCCCGTGGAATGCAACCCGTTTCCCCTATAGTGCTGGCAAAGTTTACCATTTTCATGGCTTACGTATTTTAGAAAAAGCAAAAATTTATGTTGGTGGTTATCCTTTGCCAAATCCTTTGTTGAAGTATGTTTATGAGCCTTATTTTCAAACTCTATACCAAGTCATTAGTGAACTACAAACTCAAAAGCTTTTGGTGAAACCTCAAAGTGAGACACCTAAATTTTCAGCAATAACCAAGCTCAAAATTTATCTTGCCAATAAACTTAGAAATCTCTTAACTTATACAGCCTATTGAGGCTTTGAGTGGTACAGAAATATTTTTGAAAGCGGAGCTTCGCGCCACTTTCAAAAATATTTCTGGGTAAGTAAGCGCAAAGCGCTGTAAGCAACTACCAGTTATTGATCTTCGAGCAGAATAAGAAAAATTGAGAGCTGATCGCCTAGCAGCCAAGTTGAAGGCGTTGGGCATAAACCCAGAGGAAGATACTTTTTGAGAAGTCTCCTATCCAGCACTTTGTAAATCCCTTGAGGCACAATAATTAAGTAGGAATTGAGTTTGTGTTGATTAGCTGAATATATCCTGCTATACTCCGCCTGCACTAGTTCAAACTCTGACAGCCGATAGCCTTTAATTTATGTCTGACACTGTGATCCGTGTTGAAAATCTAAGCAAGAAGTATGTGATTGGGCATCAGAAGCAGGAGCGTTATACTTCTTTGCGAGATGTGATTGCGGATAAGGTGCGGGGGATTGGGAATATTTTTAATCGTCATGCTCAGGAGCAGGATGAGGCTTTTGAGGAATTTTGGGCGCTGAAGGATGTGTCGTTTGAGATTAAGCAGGGCGATCGCGTTGGCATTATTGGGCGCAATGGGGCGGGGAAGTCTACGTTGTTAAAGATTTTGAGTCGGATTACGGAGCCAACTTCGGGCAGGATTTCGATTAAGGGGCGGGTGGCGAGTTTGTTGGAGGTGGGGACGGGGTTTCATCCTGAGTTGACTGGGCGGGAGAATATTTTCTTGAATGGAGCGATTTTGGGGATGGATCGGTTTGAGATTAAGAAGAAGTTTGATGAGATTGTGGCATTTGCGGAGGTGGAGAAATTTTTGGATACGCCTGTGAAGCGTTATTCTTCGGGGATGTATGTACGGTTGGCGTTTGCGGTGGCGGCACATTTGGAGCCTGAGATTTTGATTGTGGATGAGGTGTTGGCGGTGGGGGATAGCCAGTTTCAGAAGAAGTGTTTGGGGAAGATGGAGGATGTGGCGGAAAAGGAAGGAAAGACGATCATTTTAGTTAGCCATAATCTTCAATCCGTTTCTCGATTATGTAGTGTAAGCCTTTGGTTAGATCATGGAGAGTTACGAAAATTTGACTCTAGCAAAAAAGTAATTGATAGTTATTTTGAATCAAGTCGAAAAGTTTCTCTCAATACATGGAAACCATCTGAATCATTACCAAATGCCCCATTTATATATGAAAAAATATCTGTAATATCCCCTGATGGAACTACTATAGATTCCATTTCTGCAAATCAAGATTTTGAGATTGAGTTTCGCTATAAAGTTACAGTAAAAAAATTATTGGGCAGAATAGGTCTGTATATAAGAAATTCTGATGGGGTTGTGGTCTTTTCTTCATCTAATACTGATCGCGACAACTTTGTGCGTCGAGAGTGGCTTTGCGGGAAGTTCATTGAGAAATGTAGCATCCCAAAAAATCTGCTCATCCCTGGTAAATATTATTTAACTGTATCGCAACCCACTGAAAATGGAGGCGATAAAATTCATGAAGATATCTGCTGTTTTGTAATTGATTCAGGTGATAATTTGTTGTCTAGAGATGGTCGCCAAGGTGTGATAGCACCTCTACTATCATGGAGTTTTTTGTAACTAGTATGATTTGATACCATACAAGCCTCTGATATCTACTTTTTAACTATGAAATCTAATATAGACTTGTTTTTGTCTCATAGTAAAGATCTAGCATGGCAATGTTTCGATCCAATACTTAAAAAACTTTTAAGTAGAATGCAGCACCTAGATTCTTTAAAGATCTCCACTCACTCGGGAGACTGTTGGAATAAAATAGCATTAATTTCAAAAAATGTTTGTTTTTATCCAGAAGCTAAGTTAATAATTTATAATTCCAAAAATGTCGAGAATTGCCAAATAGATGATTATTGCCACATCCGAGGAGAAATCCTCATTACTGGGAATGGCTCTTTTAAGATTGGACATCATTCATTTATAGGTGAAGGCACTAGAATTTGGGCACAAGAAAAAATCAAAATAGGCTCTTATGTATTAATATCTCATTTAGTAGATATACATGATTCAAACTCTCATTCACTAAATTGGCAAGATCGTCGCGTTGAAGCAATCAATTTATTTGAAAAATGCATATTGCTAGATGTTGAGAATGTTGACAAATCAGGAATAACTATTGAAGACGATGTTTGGATAGGCTTTAAAGCTTCTATCTTCAAAGGTGTTCATATAGGTAAGGGAGCAGTTGTTGCTGCCTGTAGTGTCGTTACCAAAGATGTCCCTCCCTATGCCCTAGTTGCAGGTAATCCAGCCAAAGTTATTAGATATTTAAATGAGTAAAAAAACATGAAAAACTTCCTTGTCAAAAATCCAGAGAAAATTGGTGGAGAATACTCGCCCATTTTGCTTCAACCAGTCTCATTGGCTAAGTTCGCGTCGCGCATAAACGTAATTCAAGAAGTTATTGAAATTCTTGAAAAGCTGTCCGAGGATACTTTTACACAAGGCATGATAGAGACTTATCGCCAAGGTATAAACCTTCTGGGTGATGATTGGGAATATCTAGATATTACAAACTCTTTGTATGGTATTTCTAAATTGGGACAACCTGAAAATTATTTGGAAATAGGAGTTCGGCGGGGGCGGTCAGTATGCATAGTCGGTGCTGCGAGTCCTAATGTAAATATCTATGGTTTTGATCTTTGGCAAGAAGGCTATGGAGGTAATGACAATCCTGGTTCCGACTTTGTTAAAACTGAACTTAGCCGACTGGGACATAGGGGCAAAACTGAATTTATTAGTGGAGACAGTCATGTTACAGTGCCACAATTTTTGAAAAATAATCCAAATCTGACTTTTGACTTGATTACTGTGGATGGGGATCATAGCCTCACTGGGGCTTTAGATGATCTTACGAATGTAGTAGATCGATTGCGTGTTGGTGGGGTAATCGTATTTGACGATATCGATAATCCTTACTGCCCTGGGCTAGATAATGTATGGCAAAAATTTCTAAAAATGTACCCTAGCTTGGAAGGCTGTATTTTTAGAAACCCTATTGGATTAGGCGTAGCTCTCGGAATACGCAAACGTCCACCAAGTTTTGATTTAGAGGGACAAAAAAAATGGTTCAAGTGGCGTTAATTTGTGGGGCTGCTGGGTTTATTGGACAACACACCACAAATTACTTTGTCAGCAAAGGTTGGTCTGTTGCTGGGGCAGGTCATAGCAGATCAATAGGGTTTAATGATTATCCAGAAAAGGTTCCGTACTTTACTGGAGACTTTGGTGACCGTTTTTTTTGCCAACAATTACTGGATAAAGAACAACCAAGTCACATTATTTATCTAGCATCCCCAGCAGATATCGCTAAATCATTTGCTGATCCATTTGCTGATTTTTGTAAACAAACTCAACCATTATTTTCGATTTTGGAAGCATCAAGGAAATTAACCCCTATCCCAAAATTTCTTTTGGTTTCTAGTGCCGCAATTTATGGCAATCCTTCTTGTTTACCTGTATCTGAATCAGCACAGCCATCGCCAATTTCTCCCTATGGATTTCACAAATTACAACAAGAGCTAATTGCTGATGAGTTTTTCAAGCTTTTTGACTTACCCATTTGTAAAGCTAGAATATTTTCAACTTTTGGGGAAGGGCTAAAAAAATTAGCCGTGTGGGAAATTACTCGAAGAGCTTTACAAAATGATTTTTCAATAGAAGGATCAGGCAATGAAAGTCGCGATTACTTATATGTTGAAGATATTGCAAACGCTCTGTACACTATCTGCTCTAACAGTCCCTTTCAAGGAGAAGTGATTAATGTAGCTTCAGGTTCCGAAACTCAAATTAAAACCTTATCACATTTAATCTATAATTCACTAAAAATCGAAAATACCCCTCAATTTACAGGAAATATAAATAGAGGAACTCCGCAAAAGTGGAGAGCAGATATAGAATATTTGAAGTCATTAGGGTTTCATCAATCTATATCATTAGAAGTTGGAATTTCTAAGACCATAAAATGGATAAACAATAACTTTTAAGAGTTTTATTTGGACAAATAGTATGACTAAAGTTGGGTTTGTAGCTCTCGATCAAAATCAGAATTGGCTTGGAGGGCGTTACTATTTACAAAATTTGATCAAATGCAATTCAACTATTGATAGTGAAGAAAAAATCAATATTTGTGATGTTTGGTGGGAAAATATTCCCGAATCAGATCCATTCATAGAAGTACGTCAGCTATTAGGGAGTTCTATAATTGTCAAATTCCCGAATAATTTAATTGAAAGAATTAAACGAAGAATAAATCGTATTTTACATAAACATAGTACAGCTAGTGATTTGTTCAAAAAACACGACATTGATTTGTTTTTTCCGATCCAACCTTGTGAAAACACGGGAATTCCTTACGTGTTCTGGCTTCCAGACTTTCAACATATACGACGACCAGACTTATTAACTCCTGATCTAATCGAATATTTCAATACAAATTACAGTCGTAATGTCAAAGAAGCTTCCCAAGTTATTTTATCTAGTGAAGATGCAAAAAATGACTTTGTGCAAGTTTATCCCGATTATATAGAAAAAGCTCATGTGGTTCATTTTTGTAGTATTCCAGATAGTAGCTGGTGGGAGCTAGATCCATTAGAAACATCGCAAAAACATCAACTTCCCGAACGTTTTTTTATTGTGTGTAATCAGTTTACAAGGCATAAAAACTATTTAACTCTCTTTAAATCGCTTTCTTATTTACGCGAGTTAGGGCAAAAAGATATTTGCATAGTCTGTACAGGAGGAACTTATGACTATAGAGGAGAAAATTATTTTGAAAAATTAAAGGTATATATAGCAGAACATCATTTAGAAGGACAAGTACGTATTCTCGGTTTATTACCCAAAGCAGAACAAGTTGCTTTGATGAGAAGATCTATTGCTATATTACAGCCATCTCAATTTGAGGGTTGGTCTACAGTAATTGAAGATGCAAAAACCTTGGGCAAGCTAGTATTGGCAAGTAATTTGGAGGTTAATTGTGAACAATTAGGAGTGTCGCATCCATTTTACTTAGAACCAGAAAATTTTCGACAATGGGCTATTGTCATGCAACAGATTTGGTCTAATACGCCACCAGGTCCGAACTTGTTGCAAGAAAAGGCTGGATTAGAATATTTAAATTTAGCAGCTAAAGATTGTGGATTGAAATTTGCCGAAGTTGTAAACGAGGCTTTAAGGTAATCCGTACAAACATGAATAACTTTATAACTAATCACCATATTGCTGTTGTCGCCCCAAGTGCCTATGTACTTGGGGGAGTTCAAGTTTGGCTAGACTATCTCATTACAGGGCTTGAGTCAAAAGGATGGAATGTAACTTTTGTTTTAACCGAGGGCAAATATCACGATACAAAACAATACCTAGAGAAGCACCCTTTTAGAAGTTTTTATTGTGTTAAAAATCAGACAGGCTCTCAAGAAGGTCGAATTTGTGCTTTAGCCTCTGCTTTCAAAAAACTAAATCCTGATCTGATTGTAAATGTCAATATTGTTGATACTTATCTAGCGGTGGAAAGAATTCGTTCACAGGGATTTGTGACATCTCCGAAAGTTGTTATGACCCTTCATGGCGCTCAGGCAGATTTTTTGGATGATATTAATAGATTTAGGACTATTATTGATGCAATAGTTGTAACTAATAAATTACTTACTCAACTAATTAAAAATTTTTGTGTTTTTGAAACAGAGAGATTATTTTATGCTCCATACGGCGTTGATACTGTTAAGCCCGATATTGGACAAACCAGTCAAAATGTTTTGCGCTTGGCTTATGTCGGGCGTTTTGAAGAACAGCAAAAGAAAATTAGTGATATTCCTCTTATTTTGACTGAGCTTGAAAAGTATACTAATCACTATAAATTGGTTTTAGCTGGTAGTGGACCTGATGAGGAGATTCTACGTTCTGCTCTAGCCATATTTGGTGATAGGGTGGAATTTAAAGGAGTATTAAGCCAAGAAGAGCTTAATACTTACATTTATCAATCAAGCACTGCACTTTTATTAACTTCTACTTGGGAAACTGGACCGATCGTAGCTTGGGAAGCAATGGCTAATGGCTTAGTTTTAGTTACATCCCAATATATTGGTAGTGGCATAGAAGGAAGTTTACATAATGAGAAAAACTGCCTTACTTTTCCAATTGGCGATATTAAAGCAGCCGCAACAGCAATTTTACGGTTGCAAGATCCAGAACTAAAATTTAATTTAAGTCAAGCAGGACGTGAACTTGTCTGTCAACGTTATAGTCGTGCCAATTCAATCCAAATGTGGGAAGAAGCAATTGATAAGATCATGAAATTACCACCTAAGCAATTACCTAAAACAGTACAAAAATTTCCACCGTCAGGGAAACTTGATCGTTTATTAGGAAATAGATTAGCAGAGACAGTTAGAAAATTTTTAGGGATTCGTTTTGAGCATCAGAGTGCAGGTGGAGAGTGGCCGCATTCTTATGGTAAAAATGCCAATGAAGAAGAATTTATTAAACATCTTCAAAAAATTGAAAATACATTAAAACAACATGAGTAAGACCATAAAAAAAACGCCAGAAGTATTTATCGGAATTACCACTTGGAATAGTGAACTATTTCTTCCTTTCTGCCTAGAATCAATTAAGAAGACCTTGCCAGAAGCTGAAGTCGTCATTTTGGATAATGTCTCCATTGATGAAACACAAGCGATCGCCAAAAAATTTAATACTCGGCTAATAGTTAAACGTTGTGGACAAGCAGAAGCTTTAAATATGCTTGCTAGTTCATCTCGCTCTCCCTACACAGTATTAATTCATGCAGATGTTGTATTCTTATCCAATCAATGGGCATCGCGTTGTATATCAAAGCTAACAGATGAAATAGTTCTTGTCTCTCCAGAAGATATAGGCTGTGGTCCATACACCCGTCCTTGGGGTAAAAACAAACCTGAAAGTTCATTTATGTTTTTTAAAACGGAATGTTTTAAAAATATTTCAATAAGTCGTCGATATCAAAGATTTAAAATACCTTACTACAAGCGAGTAATTGATTTTTACGGCGATCACATTACTTATAACATTCCTGAAAGTCTCGAATCATCTTCTCTTAGTTGGCATCCAATGAAGGTTCATGTATCTGACTATATAGACCACCCCTACTATATCCCGCCATTTGAACCTCGACACTGGCGAGATGATCTTGCCCATTTAAGATATGGCTTGGGTAATTTTTACAGTCTTGATGGTGAAATTATGCATTACCACAATTGGTATGATCGAGTGCCAAAAATTATTGATATAAGTTCTACAGAAACAGCAGATAAAAATGGTAATGGTGTACCATCAACTTATGTTTCTCTATATACAAAGCGCTTTCTTGAAGACTATCACAATAATGCAATTGTTTACCCTCAATGACCTTCACTTTAGCTTATTTAGGATCGACTATTTTTAACCAAATAATTGAAAAAATGAAATGCTCAAAAAACTAATCAATTTTAAAAATCGTTTCAACGAATATATCTACAATCGTTACGCTTCTTCTGCGCTCAGACCATCTTTTGATCGTTCTTTAATTATCAATGAAGGTTATCAAAGTCAATGTGGTCAAGATAAGTGGATTGCAAATAATTTACTGCCTAACTTGCGGCAAGGTTTTTTTGTGGACATTGGAGCGCATGATGGTATTAGCTTTAGTAATACTTATTTTCTAGAGAAAGTAATGGATTGGAATGGAATTGCGATCGAGCCTATTCCTGATGTATTTGAAAAATTAAAGAATAACCGTAAATGTCATCTGATTAATGGATGTATATCTAATAATTCGGGAAAATCTAAATTTTATAAAGTCTCTGGCTATGCCGAAATGCTCAGTGGTATTTACAACCAATATGACTCTAAACATTTGCAAAGAATTGAAAGAGAAATCAGTCAATATGGAGGTGGCTATGAAATTCAAGATGTGAATTCATACTTGTTGAATGAAATTCTTGCCGAAAGAAAGGTATTTCATATTGATTATTTGAATATAGATGTTGAGGGTGCTGAGCTTTCTATTTTAAAGAGCATTGATTTTAATACTTTCGATATATCAGTTATTGGTTGTGAAAACAATTATAAAGATTATCGCATACCCAAAATCCTCTACCAAAATGGCTATACTCTCCATTCCATTGTTGGTGACGAATTTTATGTAAAGACAAAGCTGATGGATTGACCTATGTTTACTGAGATCCTTAAAACATGGCGATTTATTCGCTCTCATCCCTTATCATCACAAAATCTACCTACCGCGCTTAGTCGATGGCTCAAATGGCAAATTGGTTCGCGCATTTTAAACTTTCCAGTTGTAATTGCATTTGTTGGTGACTCCCAACTAGTAGTTGAGAGGGGCATGACTGGTGCTACAGGTAATATTTATGCTGGATTACATGAATTTGCGGATATGGCATTTTGTTTACATCTGTTGAGACCAGACGATTTATTTGTTGATGTGGGTGCAAATATTGGTTCCTACACGATTATCGCTTCAAAAGTTGTTCGCGCAAATAGTTTGGCACTAGAACCAGTACCAGAAACATTTAAGCGGCTACAACGTAATATCAATCTAAATGACATAGCTTCTTTAGTTGATGCTCGTTGTTGTGCCGCAGGACTAACTCATGGCTCGCTCATGTTCTCTGATAGTCTTGATACAATGAACAAAGTAGTAAATAAAGAGTATTCAGGAAGCTCTATAGAAGTGCCTGTCAAGTCTCTTGATTCTATGCTGGATAATCTGCAACCAACCCTAATAAAAATAGATGTAGAAGGTTTTGAACCCACAGTAATAGCTGGAGCAGTGAAGACTCTACTTCGCGATTCGTTGTTGGCTATTTTAATAGAAACAGTTACCCCTGAAATTAGAGAAACTCTACAAAAATCTGGTTTTAAAGAATTTAGATATGATCCTTTCAAGCGAGAGTTATTAGATTCAGAAGAACTGTATTTAGGTAACAATTACTTATGGATTCGGAATCCTACTCGAATTTTAGATCGGTGCAAATCAGCACCTATATATCAAGTTTTGGGTGTTTCTTTCTAAATAAAGCAAATGTTTTTAGATATGCAAAGTCTGATTGGTGTATTAGTAAAAGATTTTTGGCGTTACCAAGCTGCAATCCTTGCCAAAGATAATAGTTATCTATCCATTTGCAATCGTTATGAAAAGCTCCAAGTATCTCCAGATAGCGAAGGTTTTTTTTGTGATTGGTTGTGGACTTCTGACCTACACGCCCCCAAAATATTGCCATTTTTAGGTAAGCAACTCTTTAGAAAAGCCTTAATCCATCATCCCATCGCTTTTGCTGATTCTATTGAAAACTTGAATTCACCGCAGGTAAGCTTTATCATTGGACATCGTGGAAAGTCTCGTTTATCCCATCTTCTAAAAACCTTAGAAAGCATTGCAGGACAGATAGATATCACACTTGAATGTATTGTCGTTGAGCAGGACAATTTATCTATACTGCCAGAATATTTACCTTCTTGGGTCGAATATATCCATACTCCACTTTCAACTGTGGACATGCTCTATTGCCGTTCATGGGCTTTCAATGTTGGTGCTAAACAAGCAAAATCAGATGTTTTGATATTCCACGACAACGATTTTTTGATTTCTCAAGACTATGCCAAAGAAGTTTTAAGACGCATAAAACAAGGCTATGAAGTAGTTAATGTTAAGCGATTTTTATTTTATTTGTCTCAATTGGGGACTAAACAGTTTTTTGACGGTCGCGATTCTCTAATCAAGCAACCTTTAGAAAAAGTCGTGCAAAATCTAGAAGCAGGTGGTAGCATTGCGATCGCCCGTGATAAATATTGGGAGATAGGTGGTTTCGATGAAGCTTTTATCGGCTGGGGCGGCGAAGACAATGAATTTTGGGAAAGAGCGCAAACCCTTAAAGTCTGGAATTACGGATACTTACCAATGGTGCATCTTTGGCATCCTTCCCAACCAGGCAAAGATTTAGTGGATACTCCTGCTATTTCCTATTACCAAAGAATAAGCCAAATACCAATAGACGTTCGTATCAGTAACTTAATACAGTGTTTGAAGTCTAATCCGATACAGGATTAATCCTAGAAATTTAATGTATCGTTAAAAATAGGAGTGTTAATTATGTGTGGATTAGTAGGCTGGCAGTCCGTTTCTAAGCAAGATATTGCACCCCAAGTCCTAGACAATGCCTTAGATTCGATCGCTCATCGCGGTCCTGACGATTCAGGGACATATTTTGACGATGATTTGGGAATTGCATTAGGGCATCGCCGACTAAGCATTATCGATCTGAGCGATGCTAGTCATCAGCCAATGATAGATCCACAAGCAGGTGTAGTAATTGTCTATAATGGCGAACTATATAACTTTCGATCGCTGCGAACCCAACTAGAAACACTAGGACATCACTTTAAATCACGTGGTGATACTGAAGTAGTTCTGAGGGCTTTTATTCAATGGGGCGCTGGTTGCTTTAACTATTTTGCGGGTATGTTTGCTGTTGCCATTTGGGATAAACCAAACCAAAGCCTTTATCTAGCAAGAGATCCAACGGGAATGAAACCACTTTATTATGGTGAACTTCCCGATCGTAAAGGAATTGTATTTGCCTCGGAGATAAAAGCATGGCTACAAATCCCAGATTTTCAAGTTAACCTCGATCAACAATCTTTACAGCAATTTTTAGAATTTGGTTACACATTTGATCAAGATCGAACCATCTTAGCCAACGTCAAAAAAATTCCTCCAGGCTTCTATTTAAAAGTACAGCGAGGTAAAACCCAAGAAATTTGTCAATACTTTACCCCGCCTTCTGCGTTACCTGAAACGCTTATAAAACCATCCGACCAATTGGAACATTTGTATGCAACATTTAAACAAGTTGTTTCAGAACATTTACTTGCCGATGTGCCTGTTGGCATACTTCTATCAGGCGGTTTAGACTCCAGCCTGTTAACTTCTTTAGCATCAAAGCATGGACAAGTGACAACCATCAGCATGGCGTTTGCAGAGTCTACGATCGATGAAAGGGCTAATGCCCAAATAGTCGCACAGTATGCAAATACAAAGCACCATGAAGTGATTATTAGCCCCAATGAAGTAATTGGGCAAATTCAAAATAAAGCATGGATTTTTGATGATTTATTTTCTGATTGGGGAACCATTAGCACAAACATTCTTTATCAAAAATGTCGCGATATGGGTATTAAAGTTGTTTTGGTTGGCGAAGGTTCAGATGAGTTATTTGCAGGCTATGGCACTTTTGTGCAACCTCATGGAATTCAAGAATGGCAAATATTTAAACTTTACCAGCGCTATGCAGGTAGACGCTACGGTAAGTTTTATCCAAAGTTTCGTAATATATTTAAAAATTACTTAAATATATCTTCAGGTGACTTTTGCCAAGCCGTTCGCTTATTTGAGTCTCAACGGCAACTACCCAATAACTATGTCATGAAAGTAGATAAAGCGAGTATGGCAGCCAGTGTAGAAGCTCGTTCACCTTTTTTAGATCGTCGAATTGCCGAAATTGCATACCGCTTACCTAGTAATTATTTACTAGATCAAAGCAGCAATAAGTTAATACTAAGAGAAATGGCTCAAAAATATGATTTGTTGCCTGAAGTTGTCAGCGATCGCCCTAAGTTCGGAGCTTCGATCGCTAGTTCATGGATTGAAGAAAATTCACAATTTCGTCAATTTGCCAGTGATGTTATCTTGCAACCAAATACTTGGTGTCAAAAACTAGGATTGCAATCTGCTATGGAAGATTATCTAATTCATGGCAAAAAAGGATATGCTTTGCCGAGTAATTTATCTATATTTACTCATATTGCTTGGCGGCTGTTATTACTTGAACTCTGGTCTGGGTTTTATTTAAAATGATAACTAATCGTATCCAAGGTCTAGTTAGTACCATTATCCCTGTACATAATCGCCCAGAAGAACTTGTTCGAGCAGTTGAAAGTGTGCTTGCTCAAACTTATCAACAAATTGAAATTATTATTGTTGATGATGGTTCTACAGATTCAACATTCGCCGTTGCTCAACAACTAGCATCTGGATATCCCAATATAATCTATGCCTATTCGCAAACTAATAGTGGTCCTGGTGTAGCTAGGGAAAAAGGGCGTATTCATGCTAACGGTGAATTCATTCAGTACTTAGATAGCGACGATATTCTGTTGCCTAATAAGTTTCAGTTGCAAGTTGCGGAATTACAAGCTAATCCAGATTGTGATGTTTCCTATGGCATGGTGCGTTATCGCTATGCAGATGGGAGTGTAACAACTGAACCTCAGAAGCATACAGGTGTTTGTGTACCGACTGTATTTCCTCTGATGTTGCAGTATCGTTGGTGGGACACTCCAGTTCCACTCTATAGAGCGGAAATATGCGATCGCGCAGGGGCTTGGACAGGACTCCGTATAGAAGAAGATTGGGAATACGATTGTCGAATTGCTGCACTAGATGTCAAATTAAGTTATTGTCCTGAGTATGTTTGCGAAATATCTATGCACGATGGAGTGCGGTTAAGTCGTGGTGCAGCTCTCGATCCTAGTCGTCTTCGCGATCGGGCAGAAGCCCATGAGTTAATCCTAAGCCATGCGATCAAAGCTGGAATAACTAAAGAACAATCAGAAATGCAACATTTTTCTAAAGAGTTATTTCTTTTGTCGCGTCAATGCGGAGCCGCAGGGTTAACTACAGAATCTAAAAAGTTATTTAATTTGTCCCGTCAAGCATCAATGCTTATAGCCAAAGATAATATTAAGTACAAGTGCTATAAAATGATAGCCAGTTTGATCGGGTGGGAATATACAGGTAAATTAGCTTGTTGGAGCGATCGGTGGCGTAATGCAGAATAATCCTCAAGTATCAGTAGTAATGGGTGTTTACAATGGCGCAAATTCATTACCCCGCACCATTGAAAGTATCCTGAATCAAGAAAATGTAGATTTTGAATTTATTGTGGTCAATGATGGCTCTAAGGATGATACTGGTAAGATTTTAGAAGCTTATGCTCAGCAAGATTCTAGAATGCGAGTTATTCATCAAGAAAATACAGGATTAACAAAAGCTTTAATTTGTGGTTGTGCAGAAGCAAAAGGAGAATTTATTGCCCGTCAAGATGTAGGTGATATATCTTATCCAAATCGACTAGCATTGCAGCTAGAGGAACTAGTTCAAAGAACTCAAGCCGTTTTTGTATCTTGTGGCACAAGATATGTAGATCCTGATTATGAGATTTTATATGAAGTTAGAATATCCGAAGAAGAACTAAATGAAGGCTTACATCCTAAGTCTTTAGAGAATATAAAAGGACCTTCTCATCATGGCAGCGTAATGTTTAGACGTAATTTCTATCACATAGTTGGTGGATATAGGGCTGAATATAAGGTGGCTCAAGATATAGACTTGTGGATTAGAATGGCAGAAAAAGGAAAGTGTCTTAGTATTCCAGATATATTGTACGAAGCAGTTATAGATCCCAAAAGCATTAGCTCAAATAAGCGAAAACAGCAAATTTTAGCGGCTCAATCATCTATAGATACTGCAATTTTGAGAGCCAATAACATGTCTGAATCATCAACTCTAATATCCCTAGAACAAAAGCTAAAACAATTTGCTGCTAAGCAAATGATACCTTCATTTGTTTCTGAATCAAATGCTTGGTATTTTATAGGTGCTTCAGCCTTAAAATACTCTAAACAACGTGCTAGAAAATATTGGCTAAAATCACTTCGATGCTTTCCTTTGCACGTTAAGTCATGGATTAGATTACTAACAAACTATTAAACTACTAAACCTCTAAACTCAACTCAGGGAATAATAATGCAACCACCAGTTTACAATCCAAATTGGGATGAAGAAACAAAAGCACTATACGTCCATGATATGCGGGAAATTTGGGACAATTCGATAGCTTTACAGGTCTGGAATCAATATCATAATCAACTTGATATGTATATTGATTTAGTATCTCAAAAGGGGGATAAATTGAAAATACTTGATATTGGTTGCGCTCAGGCAACACTCGCTTTAATGCTTGCAGAAAAAGGACATGAAGTTCTTGCCGTCGATATCAGATCAAATTTTATTGACTATGCCAAGTCTCGCTATACTCACGGCAACATTGATTTTATTGTTGGCAATGCACTTGAAATGGAACTCAAACAAGATTTTGATATAGTTTTTGCTAATCAAATTATTGAACATTTAATATACCCAAATCAATTAGTAGAAAGACTAGTACAGTTCTTGAAAAATGGCGGACACCTAATTGCCACAACTCCCAACTATTTTTATATTAAGAATAATTTGCCAAGCTTTAGTGAATTGGGCAACGTAGAAGATTATGAACATTTACAGTTTACCGCCGATTCAGATGGACATTTTTTTGCTTATCGCAATGATGAGTTGATTAAAATATTTGAAGAGGAAGGATTAAAAGTGACTTCTTCTAGATATTTTGAATCCCCCTTAATATCTGGACATATGAAGTTGCGTTATCTGCATAAGTATATTAGTTATCCAATCCTAAAACTTATTGATGGTTTTATTTTACGTACTCCATGGCTAGGACGCATATTAGCTCACCAACAATTAATTATTGGTCAAAAAAATTATGAACGCTTTTCAGATGCTTGAAAAACACAAACAAAGATTTTCAAAAAATGCCGATTATCTTAGGGCTAATTTATTGGCTTTACAGGGCATGAAGATAGGTCAAAAAGTTGCAATTGGAAGAGGATGTATTATCGATCATCCTTGGCAAGTTCAGCTAGGGGAACGTTCTTGTTTAGAACAAAATGTAAGGTTAAAGATAGTATCTGATGAAGCTATTGTCAAAATCGGCAATTATACTTATCTAGCACAAGGAGTAATATTAGATATAATTAATACAATACACATTGGCAATCATACATTAGTAGCACCTAACTGTTTTATTACAGATCATAATCATGGTATTGACAGAGACAAACGAATTGATCAACAGGCTTGTATCTCTGATTCAGTTTATATTGGCGATGATGTCTGGTTAGGGGCTAATGTTGTTGTTTTAGCTGGAGTAAAAATAAATGATGGTGCTGTCATTGGTGCTGGTGCTGTCGTTACCCATGATATCGATGCATATGCGATCGCAGTTGGCATCCCAGCTAAACAAATTGGGCATAGACAATAGTTAACAAAAAAGTTAGGGACTATATTGATGAGCGATAATATAATAATAGTTCTTATCAGTCTATTTATACTTATAGCTATCATAAGCAATTGGAGAAATGGGACTTCAATTGCATTGTATGTGGGCTTTTTGCAGGAATCTGTAAGAAAAATAATTCCCGATCAACCAGTCTATTTAAACCTGTTAATAGTAGTTGTGATTGTTTTAACATTTTTTTCTGCAATAACTCAATTAAATCAATTTAATCTTTCAGATACTTTCCAAAGAAACAAAAATCTGATTAACCTGTTTCAAATATTTATTGTATTTATTTTTATACAAGCAACGAATGCTTTTCTTAGAACTAACTCTCCTGTCGTTCCAACTATAGGCATTCTGGCTTACTTACTACCCTTACTCGTCATCGTTCTTACATACTATTACTTTCGCCATCCTCAAAACTTTGAAAAACTAGCACTAACTTATGTCCTGATAAACATAGTTGTTGCTTGTAGTGTATATCTTGAATGGAGTGATATTGTAGACTGGCAAATTCTCAAGCCAGTTGGCGAAGCCCTAAGAATTACTGATAGTCGAGTTAGTGGTGGTTTTTTAATATCTCATGCAGGTTTAATGCGAACATCTGAAGTTGCGGCTTGGCATATGGGAAGCAGTATTTGCGCCACATTTTTACTATTTCTAGTGGGCAGCTACAAAAAAATAAGCTTTATGGTATTACCAGTCATAATGCTCCTATTCAGCGCAGGCTTACTAACTGGTCGTCGCAAATTTATTGTTACAGTGGTGACCTTTTTAATATCTTACGCAATCCTATATCTTTTGAGTTCGATATCAGTCAGCAAAAAAATGTCAATTCAACCATTAATTGTATTGATGATTGTTTTATTGATAGGTTCTATATCTCTAAGCTCAATATTAGATACGGATATATTTGATACCTACACCACAAGAGGGACAGTATCTGTCTCTGACGTACAAGACCGCTTTAGTCAACTAGGCTTAGGTTCCTTGCAGTGGGCACTTGATCGTAGCAATTGGTTAGGTTTTGGGGCTGGTATTGTTAGTCAAGGTAGTCAATATGTATCTGGCGAGGATTACAGTATGCTTGCAGGTGCTAGCGAGGGGGGATTAGGCAAAATAATTATCGAATTGGGCATTCCTGGCCTTATTTTGTGTGCTGTTATAGTCTATATGTTGATCCAATACCTATGGAAAACATTGATATCCATGCATCAGGCTGACACTAGGCTCGGAACCCTAGTCAATGGTATTCTCGCCTTTCAAATTGCGAATTTTGCTGTATTCACTAGTGCCGTTCAGATATATGGAGATCCGTTTGTTCTCAGTATTCAAGGTTTTTGTATGGGATTTGCCTTGGCATCATGGAAGTTTATATCTCATAAAACTCAACCAATATCTCAACAAATAAGCCATAAAATGTAGTTAAAAATTAAATTGTAAATAGAATGACTCAATCAACATTGCCCATTAGTATTATTATCCCAACGTATCAGAGGGAACAGGTACTAATAGATACGTTGACTTACCTTTTGGAGTTATCACCTAAAGCTGCCGAAATTATTGTTGTTGATCAAACCCAGCAGCACCAACCTGAAACTATTAGTCAACTTAGGGAATTAGAAATACAAGAAAAAATTCGCTGGATCAAGTTATCACAGCCATCAATCCCATCTGCCATGAATGAAGGCATACTTATAGCTAAATATGAGATTGTCCTTTTTCTGGATGACGATATCATTCCTGAGCATGATCTTGTGTTGTCCCATTGGCAAGCACATCAAGAATATGAAAATATTATCGTTGCTGGCAGAGTTATTCAACCATGGGAAGAAAATCAAAACCTCGCGGTTGCAAAAAGTCCATTCGCAACTACAGAAAATGGATGGAGATCTAATTTTATGGGTGGAAACTTTTCTATTCATACCCAACAAATTATTGCCCTAGGCGGATTCGATGAGAATTTTGTAAAAGTTGCTTATCAGTTTGAAGCAGAATTTGCTTATCGTTTTTTAAAGTCTGGGGCAAGGATCAAATTTGAGCCATCAGCCTGTATTCACCATCTTAAAGTAACTGCTGGTGGTACAAGGAGTCATGGACACCACCTCACCACTTGTCAGCCTAACCATACCGTTGGTGATTATTATTATCTTCTGCGTGCCAAAGAAATGCATGGACGCTTGTATAAAATATTAACCAGACCCATTCGTTCTATCACCAATCGTCATCACCTTTTTAAGCCTTGGTGGATTCCCTTTACGCTAATCGCTGAATTTAGAGGATTATTATGGGCTTTAAATTTATTTACTAGAGGACCATCATATATCGATCAGCACATTAAATTTACACCTCTTAACATAGACTCCGCTTAGGTAATTCTTATTATTTATATTATTGTCGATCTAGACTACAGCTATTAATAATCAATGTCTAACATCCCAAAAGTTTTAATTGTTGCCACTCATCCGATTCAATATCAAGTTCCTTGGTTCCAAGCTTTATCTCAAAGAAACGATATCTCTTTAGATGTCTTGTTTCTATCGATTTTAGACGCTCAACAACAAGGTGTAGGCTTCGGAATTTCTTTTGAATGGGATATTCCATTGTTAGACGGATATAAATGGAAAGTGGCAAAAGATTATTTAAAACAAACTATCTTTAAAGGTTTTACATCTCAGTATCTATCTAAACCACTGCAATTACTTAAAGAATTACAACCAGATGTTGTTATCTTAACTGGTTGGCAAGTCTTGCCATTACTGCAATTACTGTTAGCTTGTAAAATATTGAAAATACCTTGTGCAGTTAGAGGAGAATCTAATAGCCTCAAACCACGTCCATTTTTTATTTCATTACTACATCAAACAATCTTAAATCTTTACAATGCTTTTCTTGTTATTGGCAAAGCTAATCATTCTTTTTATTTAAAAAATGGAGTGCCTATACATAAACTCTTCTCCTGTCCATATTTTATAGATAATCAAAGATTTAGAGATACATCTATAAAATTAATGTCCCAAAGGCAACAATTAAGGGATAAATGGCAGATTTCATTTTCAAAAGTTTGTTTCTGTTATGTTGGTAAGCTAGAGACAAAAAAAAGAATTCTCGATTTACTAGAAGCATTAAAAAATTTAAAAAATTCTTCAAATTACGATTTGATTCATATACTTGTTGTCGGAACAGGCGAATTGATGGAATTAGCCCAAAAATTTGTGAGTGATCATAGCTTACCTGTAACTTTTGCTGGATTCCTTAACCAAAGCGAAATAGTTCAAGCTTACGTTGCGTCTGATTGCCTAGTCTTACCTTCTGATTACGGCGAAACATGGGGATTAGTGGTCAATGAAGCTATGGCTTGTGGCTTACCCGCTATAGTTAGTGACCGAGTTGGCTGTGGATTAGATTTAGTAGAGTCAGGAGTAACTGGTGAAACTTTTCCCTTCGCAGATAGCATTGCGTTGGCGAAATTACTTGATGTAGCTATTAGTGACTTTCCAAAATTAAAGATAATGGGAAAAAATGCTCAAAGACTTGTTTTTGAGAAATACTCAATTAATCAGTTGGTAGATGGAACGATTCAATCAGTGAATTATCTATTACCAACACATTCAAAAAATTAGGCAATCATGAAAAAAGTAGCCTTAATTTGCGGGATTTCAGGACAAGATGGAGCTTATCTTGCCCAGCTTTTGCTAAACAAAAATTATCAAGTATATGGAACCTCCCGTGATGCTCAAATATCCACTTTACGAAATTTAGAATGTTTAGGCATACGCAACCAAGTTAAATGTTTATCTATGTCGCTCACTGACTTTCGCAGCGTCCTCCAAGTATTAAGCCAAGTTCAGCCCGATGAAATCTATAACTTAGCTGGGCAAAGCTCCGTGGGCTTGTCCTTTGAGCAACCCGTCGAAACATTAGAAAGCATCGCCACAGGCACACTAAATTTATTGGAATCAATTCGCTTTATTGGTAAATCAACCAAACTCTACAATGCTGGCTCTAGCGAATGTTTTGGCGATACTCGTGGCTTACCTGCGGACGAAGAAACCCCATTTCGCCCTCGCAGCCCTTATGCAGTTGCGAAAGCTACAGCTTTTTGGGAAGTGGCAAATTATCGAGAAGCCTATAATTTATTTGCATGTTCTGGCATTTTGTTTAATCATGAATCTCCCCTGCGTCCAGATCGCTTTGTAACCCAAAAAATTATTGCCGCCGCTTGTCGCATAGCCAACGGTCAAACTGAAAAGCTCATATTAGGTAATCTTGATATTCAACGCGACTGGGGATACGCACCAGACTATGTTGAAGCAATGTACCTAATGCTTCAACAAGACAATCCAGATGATTTTGTGATTGCCACAGGAAAAACCATCAGTTTGTCAGACTTTATAGCTGAGGCTTTTGGATACTTGGGATTAAATTGGCAAGATCACGTAATTTCAGATCTATCTCTATATCGTCCAACTGATATATCGATCAGTCGGGCAAATCCGAATAAAGCTCATCAGAGACTAGGTTGGTACTCACAAACAAAAGTCACACAAATTGTTCAAGTCATGATTCAAGCAATGCAGCAGAAACTAACAATCAACAATTAAATTACTATGTCTACAATCCCTAAAATCCATGTTTGGCTACCCGATATTTTTCAATTCAAGGGTGGCATTCAGGTTTATTCAGCATTTTTAATCCAAGCTTTAGAGCAGGTTTTGCCAGATAGCGATCGCCATATATTTCTAAAAAATGATGCTAAAGCCACAAATGATCTAAATTTTAATTCGCAAACCAAATTTAATTTTGGGGGACAATATAAATCATCTTTTTTGCATACACCCATCTTTGCTTTTCAAGTTTTATTTGCAGCCTTAATACAAAAGCCAGATTTGATTATTTGCGGACATATCAACTTTTCACCCCTTGCCTTGGATATATTTAAATTATTAAAAATTCCTTATTGGTTAATTGTCTATGGTCTTGATGCTTGGGATCTTAAAGACCAAAATAAAATTAAAGCCTTAAAATCAGCACAAAAAATAATTTCTATTGGTGGATATACTCGCGATCGAATTGTCACAGAACAGCAAATCTCTAATACAGAATTTTCTTTGTTACCCGTAACATTTGATGCTAGTCAATTTACCATTCGACCTAAACTACAATATTTATTAGATCGTTATCAATTGGACATTGACCAACAGATTATACTCACCGTTGCTAGACTTGCTGGAAGCGATCGCTATAAAGGCTATGATCAAATAATCCAAGCCTTACCCACTATTCGCCAACAAATACCTAATGTTCATTACTTACTTGTGGGAAAAGGCGAAGATAGAGATCGCATTGAAAAATCAATTAAAGATCATCATCTCCAAGACTGCGTAACCTTAACAGGATTTATTCCTGACCATGAGCTTAATGATCACTATAACTTATGTGACGTATTTGCCATGCCTAGCAAAGGTGAAGGCTTTGGTATTGTCTATTTAGAAGCCCTTGCTTGCGGCAAGCCAGCTATTGGAGGCAATCAAGATGGGGCGATTGATGCTTTATGCAATGGAGAGTTAGGCATACTAATTGATCCTGATAATATTGAGCAAATAGCACAGGTGATCGTAGATACTCTACAAGGTAAACACCCACTACCCATTCTCTACCAGCCAGATTTACTTAGGCAAAAAGTCATAGAAATCTATGGCTTTGATAAATTTAAAGAAAGGCTAGCGCTGATTTTATTTGATCAATTCCCTAAATCAATTTAGCAATTAATATTTAGAAATTAATACTAGTAGCCACAATGACCAATATTCTTGGCATCAATGCCTTCCACGGTGACTCCTCTGCTTGCCTCGTCTGCAATGGCGAACTAATTGCTGCTGTCGAAGAAGAGAGGTTCAACCGCATCAAACATTGGGCAGGCTTCCCCGCAGCATCTATTCGTTACTGCCTTGAAGTTGCAGAACTTAATCCTCAGGATTTAGACCACGTTGCCGTTTCCTATAACTCCAAAGCCAACTTCTCGCGAAAACTGTTATTTGCCTTACAAACCCGTCCTCCTGTCGAATTATTACTAGAGCGCTTTAAAAAACAGCGTAAATCCCTTGGTCTCAAAGAAGAATTGTCTAAAGCCTGTGGGACTGCCTCCGATCAAATTAAAGCCCGTTTCCACAACTTAGAACACCATTCCACCCACCTATCCTGTGCTTTTAACGTTTCCCCCTTTGGGCAAGCTGCTATACTCTCCCTCGATGGCATGGGAGACTTTGTTAGTACCCTCATGGCTGCTGGTCGGGATAACGAGCTAGAGTACTTTAATCGGATTCATTATCCCCATTCCTTGGGTTTCCTTTACAATGCGGTCACACTTTACCTTGGGTTTCCTGCCTATGGCGATGAATATAAAGTAATGGGATTAGCTCCCTATGGAAAGCCTGAATACATAAAAGCTTTCAGGAAAATCATTCATCCAACCTCTGATGGCTTTGCATTAAATCTGGACTACTTCACCCATCACACCAAGGGCATTAGCATGAATTGGGAAGACGGCGCTCCCACTGTTGCCCCCTTCCACAGCCCAGAATTAGAAAAGTTGTTGGGTCCTGCCCGTCAATCCCAAGAAGCATTAACCGAACATCATCAAAATATAGCCGCTTCTCTCCAAGTTGCCACAGAAGAAATTATTTTTCATCTCCTCCGACAACTTCATCAAAAATTTCCCTCAGACAACTTATGTCTGGCAGGCGGCGTTGCCATGAACTCAGTGGCTAACGGTAAAATCAGTCAAAATACGCCGTTTAAAAATATTTACGTTCCTGTGGGAGCCGCAGACAACGGCACTTGTATTGGCGCAGCATTTTTCGTTTGGAATCAAATTCTCAAACAGCCTCGTAACTTTATTTTAGATAATGCTTACTGGGGAAGTGGATTTTCTGACGAAGATTGTCGGGCAGCATTTGAGAGACATCAACTACCTGCCTATCATTTAGCGCAATCAGATTTACTAGAAAAGGTCGTTACGGATCTCTGTGATGGTAAAGTAATTGGCTGGTTTCAAGGTCGCATGGAATTTGGCGCTCGTGCTTTGGGGAATCGTTCCCTTTTGGCTGATCCTCGCCGAGCGGATATGCGAGATATTATCAACCTTAAGATTAAATTTCGCGAAAAGTTTCGCCCTTTTGCGCCTAGTATCTTAGAGGAAAAAGTATCAGACTTTTTTGAAGTAAATGAAGCTTCTCCTTTTATGGAGAGGGTTTTTGCAATTCACCCTGAAAAACGCTCTCTAATTCCTGCCGTAACCCATGTGGATGGCTCTGGTCGATTACAAAGTGTTAGCCAAGCAAATAATCCTCTCTATTGGAGTTTGATCAATGCTTTCTATGAGCGTACCCAAATCCCCATATTGCTCAACACGTCACTCAATGAAAATGAACCGATTGTAAGAACTCCCGATGAAGCTATTCTGTGTTTTCTAAGAACGCAAATGGATGGACTCGTCCTTGGATCTTATTATTTTTGTCGATAAACACTATAGTCATACTGAATATACAAACTGATATTAAACTATGTGTGGTATCGCGGGAATTCTGTCCGTAAGGACCAGTAATGAGCTATCAAATCACATCCAAGCAATGCAAGGGGCGCTGAGTCATCGTGGACCCGATGACTCAGGTATTTATCTTTCAAATATTTCAGGCGATCGCCAATCAGCCCTAGCCCATACCCGCCTCTCAATTCTTGATCTGAGTGCTGCTGGTCATCAGCCCATGTCAACAACTGACGGTAGATATACAATTACCTTTAATGGTGAAATTTATAATTTTCAAGATTTAAGAAAAGAGTTAATTAGTCAAGGGGAAATTTTTAAATCGCAAACAGATACAGAAATAATTCTCAAGCTTTATCAAAAATTAGGACGTGAATGCGTAACCAAATTGCGAGGAATGTTTGCCTTTGCCATTTGGGATGAATTGGAAAAAACTTGTTTCATAGCCCGTGATCCTCTAGGAATTAAACCCCTCTACTATTGGCATTCTAACCAAACACTAGTATTTGCTTCCGAACTAAGAGCCGTTATTGCCTCTGGATTGCCACCAATAAATCTGAATTTAGCTGGTTTATATGGTTACTTGACTACTGGTTCCGTACCAGAACCACATACTTTAATCGCCGATATTCAATGCTTAGAAGCAGGTAATTGGCTATATTGGCAAGAGGGAAATCTTACCAAATATCAATACTGGCAACTAGACTTTACTCCTGAACAAATATCCCTTGCTGATGCTCAAGTTAAAGTTCGGCAAGCCCTGAAAGAATCAATTAAATATCACTTTATCAGTGATGTTCCTGTGGGCATTTTTCTCAGTGGCGGCATTGACTCAACTGCCATTCTCGCCTTAGCAACAGAGATTACATCCTCCCAATTGTCTACTTATTCGATCGCCTTTGCGAAACCAGAATGGAATGAAGGCGTATTAGCCCAAAAAGCTGCTAATCATTTTGGTGCTAAACATACAGAATTTCAGGTCGATTGCACCTTTGCTAAATCAGTTTTACCTGATTTCTTAGCATCAATAGATCAACCAACTATTGATGGATTTAATACATTTTGTGTTTCCAAAGTTGCCCACGACAATGGCATGAAAGTTGTTCTGTCTGGGCTTGGAGGTGATGAAATATTTGGTGGTTATAAATCATTTCAGTCAATCCCTCAAATGATGAAATGGGGCAGAAGATTGAATAAACTGCCTTATGTTAGTCAAGCATTAGCCTCTGGTTTACAACATTGGGGTAATACCTCAAAACTAAACCGTATTAGTGATTTTTTAAATAATCCGCCAACTTTTGCGTCTGCTTATAAAAATTTTCGCGGCATTTTTTCTCACTCGGAAGCGATCGCAATTATACAATCCCTTACCAAAAGCAACTATCTTCCCAGTCCAAAATTATCAAACTTTAATGACGATCGCATAACCCCAACGGATCAAGTTAGCCTCTTGGAATTAAGCTCTTATATGCGAAATCAACTGTTAAGAGATAGTGATGTGATGAGTATGCGCTGGGGCTTAGAATTGCGTGTTCCCTTCGTTGATCGCACCTTAATAGAATCCGTTGCCTCTATTCCCAGTCATATGCGTTTAGCTCAGTCAAAACAACTTTTGACAGCATCAATTCCTGAAATACCAGAATGGATCGTGAATCAACCGAAAAGAGGATTCTCCTTTCCCTTTGCCTCTTGGATGCAAACTGACTTTGGCGATTATTTCATGAATCTAGATATACCCAAAGAAATACCCCTCGATAGTTGGTATCGCCGATGGAGTCTAGCCATTCTTAAACATTGGTTAGCACAGGTTGGCTTATGAAAATCCTACATGTAATCCCATCAATAGCCCCTGTTAGAGGCGGACCAAGCATCGCCGTAATTGCCATGGTCAAGAGCCTTCGTATCGTTGGTATTGATGCCGAAATTGCAACTACAAATGACAACGGCAATACCTTACTGGATATCCCCCTCAATGACTTGCATGATTACCAATCCGTCCCCGTAAGATTTTTTGCAAGATTTTCGCCCAACCTTCACGCTATGCGTGAATTTGCCTTTTCCGCAAGCTTCACAACTTGGTTATGGCAACATATCCGCGATTACGATTTGATTCATGTTCATGCCATTTTTTCCTATCCCTCCACGATCGCCATGGCGATCGCTCGTTCACAAAATGTTCCTTATATTATTCGTCCCCTTGGTCAGCTTTGCGAATGGTCACTACAGCAAAGCAAACGCAAAAAAGAAGTTTATCTCACACTAATTGAAAAAGCTAACTTAAAAGGTGCTACGGCTTTACATCTTACTTCCAAACAAGAACAGAAAGAACTCGAATCATTAAACTGGAACTTGCCAAACTTTATCCTGCCCCATGGTTTAGTTCTACCCACTCCAATTCCTGCTGCTCGGCAACAACTTCACCAAATATTAAATATCCTCTTAGAAATTCCAATTATTCTTTTCTTATCAAGACTGCATCCCAAAAAAGGAATCGATTATTTGATTCCTGCCTTAGCGAAATTACAAAAACAAAACTTTGCCTTTGTCTTAGCAGGAAATGGTGATTCAGAATATGAAGCAGAACTCGATCGCCTCATTAAAGAAAATAACCTCAGCGATCGCACTTACAAACTGGGTTTTGTCTCTGGCGAAAAAAAGAATATTTGTTTGCAAGGAGCCGATCTCTATGTTCTTACTTCCCATTCTGAAAACTTTGGTGTTGCGGTTTTAGAAGCATTAGCTTCAGGCACACCTGCGATCGTGACCAAAGGCGTAGCTTTATCAGAATTGATTAAAGAACAAAATCTTGGCTGGGTTGTGGATTTGGAAATTAATGCGATCGCAGAGGCAATTCAACAGTTTCTCGATAATCAAAAAGTTGGCAAGATAATAGGCGATCGGGCAACGCAATATGTACAAGAAAACTACACTTGGGAAAAAATTGCTGCCCAGATGGCATTAATCTATAGCAAAATTACTAACCATTAACTTTTAATAGATCCATGAGAATATTAGTCACAGGAGTTGCGGGGTTTATTGGTTATCATTTAGCCAAAAGACTCCTTATAGAGGGAGGAAATGAGGTCTGTGGCATCGACAACTTAAATGATTATTACGATGTTCAACTAAAAAAAGATCGACTATTGCAGATCAAAGATTTTGAAAACTTCACCTTTCAACAAATGGATCTTAGCGATCGCAATGCCATGTCATCTCTTTTTACAACGTATAAGTTCGATTGCGTCGTCAACTTAGCAGCGCAAGCAGGAGTCCGCTACTCGATCGAAAATCCCCATACCTATGTAGATAGCAACCTAACAGGATTTGTAAATTTACTTGAAGGATGTCGCCATAGCCAAGTTAAGCATTTAGTATTCGCCTCTTCCAGCTCAGTTTATGGCGCAAACAAAAAAATCCCTTTTTCTGTCACCGATGATGTCAATCAGCCAATTTCGCTCTATGCAGCTACCAAAAAAGCCAATGAATTAATTGCCTATACCTATAGCCATCTCTATCAAATTCCCACAACGGGATTACGTTTTTTCACGGTCTATGGCGCTTGGGGTAGACCCGATATGGCTTATTACAAGTTTGTGAAAGCGATCGAAGAAGGTCAGCCAATTGATGTATATAACTTTGGTAATATGCAGCGCGATTTCACTTACATTGATGATGTTATTGAAGGAGTCATACGGGTGATCCAAAAGCCACAAATTCCTATTCAAAATGAAGATGGAACCATCTCAGCTCCCTACAAGCTTTACAACATTGGCAACAATCAGCCCGTAACATTGGGCAAATTTATTGAAGTAATTGAGCAAACTCTGGGTAAAGTTGCGACAAAGAACTTTCTGCCTATGCAACCAGGGGACGTACCAATAACCTATGCAGATGTTGATGCACTTATACAGGATGTAGGATTTAAGCCCTGTACATCTATCGAAGAAGGCATCGACAAATTTGTGACATGGTATCGGGGCTATTTTGACACTCCCCGCACTGAAGTGACGGGGATTCCTGATTCAGCGAGACAACTTACTAATCAGACTTACATCTAACTAGCAGAGGTCGAACTCTCCACAGGCGTAGAAATTTCCGTATGCCCTACGGTATTTTTTAATCCAACAGCCAAGATATTCAATGCAGCATTGTGGTCACGATCTAAAACCGTACCGCAATGACTGCATTGATGAGTGCGCTCACTCAGCGATTTCTTGACAGTTGTGCCACAATTTGAGCAATTTTGACTCGTATATTGTGGCGGCACTGCAACCGTGACCTTGCCAAATATCTTGCCAAAATACTCAACCCAGTCTCGAAACATAGACCAGCTTGCATCAGATATTGACTTAGCTAATTTATGATTCTTGACCATATTCCGCACTTGCAAGTCTTCATAGGCAATCAGGTCGTTAGACCGAACTACACACCTTGCAGTTTTTACTGCAAAGTCTTTACGCTGCCTACTTACTTGCAAGTGTTTTCTTGCTAATCGCTTAATTGCTTTGCGGCGATTAGCCGATCCCTTCTTTCGCTTAGAAACCTTGCGCTGCAACTTTTTAAGTTGACGCTCTGATTTTCTAAGAAATCTAGGATTGTCTACAGTTTGACCATTACTGTCGGTATAGAAGTGATTTAAACCAACATCTAAACCAATCGTGGTTTTAGATGGCTCAACATCTTCTCTACGGTCAACGTCTACACAAAATTGAGCATAGTAACCATCGGCACGGCGAACCAGTCTGACACGTTTAATTTGCTCGATCTGATAGAAGTTTAGATCTCGACTGCCAACTAATTTGATCCTGCCAATCTTAAAACCGTCAGTCAAAGTTAGATATTTTCTGTCTTCAGAAATTTTCCATCCAGTTTGTTTGTACTCAACTGAATGACTACGTTTCTTGAATTTTGGATATCCTTTCTTGCCTGATACTTTCTTTTTGCAGTTATCAAAGAATTTAGCAATACCAGACCATGCTCTTTCAGCACTTGATTGCCTTGCTTGGGAGTTTAATTTATTTGCAAAATCAAAATCCTTAGCAAGCACAGCCATGAACTTATTGAGGTCGTAAGTAGCTAAGCAAAATTAATTACATAAGTTGAACCAAAGTCTCGAAGAACTTTTTCAACATAAGAGACTAAACTTTCCCAAGATTCATATGCATTGAGTTCAATCCACTCATACTTCATGAAACGCCACAAAATTTCAATCAAGTTCAACTGGGGACTATAAGGGGGTAACTGGAAAATCTCAACTTGCTGGTTCTTCCACTGCTCTAATTTCTCTTGAATCAGTTGACTGGTATGAATAGAGGCTTTATCCATAACAATCACTGTTGGCTTGGTAGATTGACGAGCAAAGTCATCGATACAAGCGAGAATGACTGCACTGGTGATACTGCGTTCAAAAACATAAGCAGATAAGTCATTGTTTCGATTCATCAAACCCACGACATTTAACCTCTTACTGCGTTGACTGGGTAAGCTTAAACCCGTCCCTTTCTCTTGCCAAGCATAGGGAA
>NZ_JACJQB010000029.1 GCF_014696385.1 Pseudanabaena mucicola FACHB-723 | reverse complement strand
TTCCCTATGCTTGGCAAGAGAAAGGGACGGGTTTAAGCTTACCCAGTCAACGCAGTAAGAGGTTAAATGTCGTGGGTTTGATGAATCGAAACAATGACTTATCTGCTTATGTTTTTGAACGCAGTATCACCAGTGCAGTCATTCTCGCTTGTATCGATGACTTTGCTCGTCAATCTACCAAGCCAACAGTGATTGTTATGGATAAAGCCTCTATTCATACCAGTCAAATGATTCAAGAGAAATTAGAGCAGTGGAAGAACCAGCAAGTTGAGATTTTCCAGTTACCCCCTTATAGTCCCCAGTTGAACTTGATTGAAATTTTGTGGCGTTTCATGAAGTATGAGTGGATTGAACTCAATGCATATGAATCTTGGGAAAGTTTAGTCTCTTATGTTGAAAAAGTTCTTCGAGACTTTGGTTCAACTTATGTAATTAATTTTGCTTAGCTACTTAATGCATTGTGCCAATGCCTAAACCAAATAATGTGCCGCCCCCTAGCAGAATCTTGAAGCTGGGCTGGGGGCGGCTAATAAAATGCATGGCATAGATGCTAGCAGCAACGGCGGGAAGCATTGAGAAAACTGTCAGCCAAGGGTTATAGCTAATGCCGCAGGGCAGCTTAAAGCCCAACATCCCAATGAAGTGCATTGACCAAATACCTACACCCATCGCCAAACCACTGAGGGAAAGTAATAGCGATCGCAATTTCTTACTGGTGATGGGTTCGGCAAACTGCCCCATCAAAAATGCCATGTAAGCAGTAAAAATTGCGATCGCGATCGATAGCAACACTAAACCAAAATTATATTCCCCCTCATAGAGGCTAATATTTTCAGGTATTTGGTTAATGAAATATAAATAGTCACTTGAATAGTTACCAAACATTTTCTGCTACTCACGCTGAGTTTTATTTATGCTGAACTACCTAGAAACCATTTAAGAATCACTTTCTACGGTCAAAAGCTGCAAGAGATCCCCCTCAATTGCCTTTGTTAAGAGAATTAAATTCTCCCCCCGTTACAAAGCGACCTACGGGGGGTTTAGGCAATTCTTAAATAGATTCTTTCCATCATTTAAGTAACTCAGTATTATTGAACTGCAAACTTAGAGACTTATTACCATTCGCTATACGGACGGCATCAATTCTGATTTTGTTTGTTAACTATGCTGAACTACTTACTCAATAATATTATATATGGGGACGTTAGGTGCCCCCACATCAGTTAGTTACATAGCCATGACTTTCTGAGCAGTCACAACTCCAAAAATGCCATTAGGCTCCATTTGAATATGAAAATCCTGAAATCCAGCTTCTTCTGCCCATTGACGAATCAGTTCCCAAGAGCGAACCCGCATCACCCAAGGCAGTCCCGTATGGGCAGGCAAAGTACGCGCAATCATCTCTAGCTGAGGATGCTGGGGCTGGATGGTAAAAATCAGCGTTCCTGCATTGTCGAGAATCCGATAGAGTTGTTGAAAGTGATGTCTAATCAACTGGTCATTGGGGAGAATCTCATGCAGTCCCGAAACAATAATTACATTGGGTCTAGGCTGTACCAGATCTAAATCTACATCATTAAAAGCATCTGCCTGTTCAATCTGCGCCTTAACACCAAATTGACTCGCTAGCTGTTGTGATTTAGTGACATTCTCCAATTTATAATCTCGCAAGGTCGCCGCGATCGCATCCGATGGAAACTCTTGCAATACCTCTAGATCATAGCGTCCACCACCACAGGCAACATCCAGTAAGTGGCAGGTCATATTGCGCTGATGATAGGACTGAAGAACTTGGCGGATTGTCGATTTCATTAACTGCGATCGCTCAAGGATGCCACGCCATCCTTGAGAATTTAGATAAATCCAATCAATCAGCATTCCCAAAGGAGTAATGCCACTGGGCTGATTTTTATACACATATTCCAACATCACACCCGAATCAAAGCCATACCGAAAACCAATTTGAATGCCTTGCGATAGTTTGCCAATAGTTTTGAGAGAAAGATTCATCAATCCGTAGTACCAAGCTTTAGGGTTCCAGACTGGTAATGGGCGGAGAAGTTGTTCGTAGCTAGGAGATGCTTTTTTGAGTAACATATTGACCTCTGAAAAATAAATAGGAGTAAAGACAAATAACTGATATTCACGCAGAGAGAAGCCTTTCATCGGCTAGAGTCTGCATCCGTTCTACTAGTTGTTGGAGAAAAGATTGCTTCTGACCGTTCCAATACATTGCTTCACCAATGCAAATCCAGCAGAGTAAAGGGACTATCAAGAAATCACCTTTGGGTAAAGCTTTGCCCAAACCATGGAGGAAAATAGGAATGATGGGAATTTCTGGATATTGTTTAGCAAGGTGGGCAATTCCCATCTTAAATTCACTCATATGCTCAGGTGTACCTCTAGTTCCTTCAGGATAAATAATTAAGATTTGTCTTTTTGCTAAAGCAGTGGCGCAGCTTTTAAAAAAATCACGGCAGTTACTCGCATCACTAGAGACAGGGATAACTCGCAAAACATGACGAGCAAACCATGCTAAAAAACGATTTTGTTGGAGAAAATACTGCTCATTTGCTACAGGACGAAGCTTTTGTATCATCGAGAGAGGAAAGAGAGAAAAGAGAACGATGGTGTCGAGGTGGCTATTGTGATTCGCCACGATAATTGCTGGCCCTGATGTGGGTAATCTTTCACGATGACGAATGCGTAGTCCTAAAATCAGAACAATGATTTTCGCTGTGAGAAACAGCATAATATTGAAAATTTGTCTCATAGCCATTGACCTCGATAGTAGAAGTAAACGGTGAAGTGGAAAAATAAAGGTGCAGTGTAGGTAAGGCTATCAATGCGATCCAAAATGCCGCCATGGCCGGGGAGGAGATTGCCACTATCTTTGATGCCCAAATCCCGTTTCAGCGCGGAAATATTCACATCACCAACAAATCCCGTCAGGCTGAGCAATAGTCCTAAACAAGCAGAATGGAGTAAATCAAAGGGAGTCAGCCAAGGTGCTAGGACGATCGCTAGTCCTGTGGTTGTCACAACTCCGCCAAGCAGACCTTCTACGGTTTTCTTAGGGCTAACCTTAGGAATAATTTTGTGACGACCGAATAGCTTACCGAAGATATATTGCGCGATATCATTAATCTCCGTTAGCAGTAATAGATAGACTAATAAACCTGTACCGCCTGCGATGGGATTACCACTCACTGGCAGGATCGTGAGGTAGGAGAGATGGCTAATTGTGTAAACATTCAGCATTAGTCCCCAATGGAGTGTACCGATCGCATTTAAAAAACCCTCTGTTTCGCCATTGAGCAACATTCGCATAGGCAGGAAGAGAAACATATAGATGGGAATAAAGATGAGAAACATCCCATACCAGCCAATGTAAATCCAGAAATATTGCAGAATAATGGCGAGATATGCCCAGATTAAAACGCGGCGATCGCTAAAACGGGTAGGAATGAGGGAAAAGTATTCACGCAAAGCGATGAAGCTGAGCATCATAAAAAAGGCGATGGAAACAGGCTGTTTTAGTAAGATGGCAAGACTGAAAATACTAACCATGATCCACCAAGATTTGATGCGGTCTTTCAGTTCGCTATAGTCGGTTTCAGGTTTACTGATGGCTAAACCAAGAGTAGTAATTGAGGCGATCGCTAGTAGTCCAAAAATCCCTGCCAGCGTATATAAAACTGGCATTGCTACATCTATTCCCATCATGCTTTCCATAATTTCCATGATTTAGGCCTCCTGTAGCATTGATTGAATGCGATTGATCATTGTCCAAACCTGAAGTAGAATTACTGCGCTCAACAGGATCGTGAGCCATTGAGTTGGCGCAATGCCTAAACCTAAAATCAAGCCAACGATGCCAAACACAAAGGCGCGATCGCTTTTGCCCATTGGACCTTCGTAATGTCGCTTATGAGCAATCTCATAACCCAAGACTCCGACCATTTCTGAGGCGATCGCTAAGATCACAATGCCGACAATCAATGGCGCAGAAACTCCTGCAATCAAACTAAAGGGTAGGTAGAGTGCAATATCGGAGAGAACATCACCTAACTCATTGAGAATGCAGCCAAATTTAGTAGTCTTGCCATGTTCACGGGCAAGCATTCCATCAATAGCATTGAGAGCCATGCGGATTAATAAAACTACGGGTACAGATAGTAAAACTGCTTGAGTGGAGGGAAAAATTGCGATCGCAAGTTGGGTACTTTGCACTAATGCTAGTCCCGTTGCCCCTGAGAGCAAAATTGCCGACACCGTAACTTGGTTAGGGGAAATTTGCCATGCGGCCAATCGGTTGACTAGGGGGCGGAGATAGTTTTGAAAGGTTGATTTGCATTGATAGATGGAAACCATTAGCTGCTCCAAGAACTCATGGACTAATCATGCAGCTTGTACCAATGTAATGAGAATGACTAGAACGATGAGGCTGCGATCGCCTTGAAAGAATAAGAAGTGAGTCAAAGTAGATCGAAGTGGATCGAAGTTTTTTGAAAAATCTTGTTATATTTATTTCAAATAGGAGCTGAAGCCCCTATTTGAAATAAATAGGTAAGCTTATGTCTGGACTATCAACATTTCGCCCTGAAGCCATTGAGCAATGGCTGCCAAAATCGATTCAGCAACGCTATGTGGAAATACTGCTGCAACGGATTGGCATGACAAGGCGTAGAGCCGATTGCTTTGTACGTTTAGCCATCTATTTATTTTTAAAAGACTGTCAAGCGCGTAAGGCAATGCCCAAAGCTCCCCTCACAGAATTATCTTTCCCCCAAGGATGGGTGGAATGTAGCTGCCTTGAAGCATCGGACATATTTTATAGTGACAAAGATCGTGGTGGCGATCGCTCGGCAGGGATGATGTTGAATAAGCTCGTTGATTTGGGTCTAATCCAAAAACAGTTTGACGGTAATTGCACCCAAATCAAATTTCATGCCATGCCAGATCTACTGAAGGGAAATAGCACAGAGACAGAGGTAAAATTTGCGATCGATGGATTTGACCCACGTAGTGATGCTATTCCGATCGCAAATTTATTAGCTAGCAATTACAACTGGCTGAATCGCAATAATGATGCGGTCACCTATCGCATTGCCAATATTCTCCGCGATTGGGCGAGTCAATATGCCAAAGGCTTGCGGGTACTGCGGCGCAGTGACAATCAAAATCCTGTAGGTTTTTATGCGTTCTATCCCACCAAACGCGAATCGGAAATCAAATTTTTTGAGCCGCCCAGTCGTGGACTGCATCTGAGTCAAGTTACCGATATTGATCCCTTTCAAATGGCTTTAGCAGGAGATGAAACCTGTCGCTCTATTTTTGTACGCAGTTGGGTGATTGATAGCCAATATCGCCAAGCATCGCAACTGGATCTCTTGATTGATTCTCAACACACGATGATTAGAATACAGCAGGATTTCCCCAACCTATGGGATATGTACACTTTAATTATTCATCCCAGTTATGCGGAATTATGTCTAGCCTTAGGCTTTCAGAAAACCAGCTCCGATCCGAAAATGCCCCTTTACTGGATGTATCAAGCTGTCGATCGTTTTCTAAAAATTGATATGCGAAGCCTATAGTTTGACTGTACCAGATCCAAATAAATGAGTTGCGGCGCAACTCATTTATTGCTTTTTATGTCCTAAGCAAAGCGAGAGTTAGTTCAAAACCCAAGAATCAGGCGGCGCTCCGCGCCGCCTGATTCTTGGGTTTTATGTCGTGTATTCAGCGTTAATTTTGACGTAATCGTAGCTGAGGTCACAGCCCCATGCTGTGCCACAGCCAACCCCATCGCCCACACCAACATTGATAATTACCGTGTCATTTTTAAGATATTCACTAGCAGCATTGCGATCGTATTCCTGCGGAGTGCCATCCTGCATCATCACAAAATCACCGAGTTGAATATTTAATACATCTTGATTAAAATCAACACCCGAGCGACCTGCGGCGGCAGCAATTCTACCCCAGTTAGGATCATTGCCAAAGACTGCGGACTTGACAAGGGATGAACCGACAATGGTTTTGGCAATTTGACGCGCCGCTTCTACGCTAGATGCACCTGTAACATTTACCTCGATCATGCAGGTTGCCCCCTCACCATCACGGGCAATTGCCTTGGCTAAGCTCATACAAACTTCTTGGAGCATCACTTGTAAGTTTTGCGCCGCTTCTGAACTTTCATCATCAATCGTTACACCCGACTGACCGTTGCAGAGGGCTAAAACCATATCGTTAGTGCTAGTGTCACCATCGACGGTAACTTGGTTAAAGCTCGCATCAATGGAGCTAGAGAGCATCTTTTGCCAGAGCTTAGGTTCTACACCCGCATCACAGGTGACAAACCCCAGCATGGTTGCCATGTTGGGGTGAATCATCCCTGAGCCTTTACAGATCCCACCAATCCGCACGGGCTTGCCATCAATTACAGTTTCTAAGGCGATACTTTTTGGCACAGTATCTGTGGTCATGATCGCTCGCGAAGCATCTTCTCCACCATCGGGCGAAATCATCGGGACAATTTTGGCAATTCCTGCACGCATCTTGTCCATTAGTAATTGTTTCCCAATGACACCCGTAGAAGCAACTAAAACTCCATCGTCGCTATTGAGAGCTTGTTGGACTAGTTCTGCACAGGTCACGGCATTTTGCCAACCCTCTGCTCCTGTACTGGCATTGGCTTGCCCCGCATTGCAGAGGATGGCGCTGACCTTAGTTGCTGATGCTAAGACTTCACGGTTGAAATCTACACAGGCGGCTCTGACACAAGACTTGGTAAATACGCCTGCGGCGATGGCAGGAACATCCGATGCGATTAAGGTTAGGTCAGGTGCGCCCGATGGTTTGAGTCCTGCTGCAATCCCTGCGGCTTTATAGCCCTTTGCTGCGGTCACGCCGCCTGCAATTACTTGCCAATTTGCCATGATTTTAGTTGATTTCCTCTTTTACTATTAATTTTGTCGCGCTTGGCGCGACAAAATTTTTAAATTCCTGTTAGTTTTGCGATCGCACCTTCTAATGAACTTGGTAGCGATCGCAAAAGCTTACGTTTTTCAAAATCTACAGGTACGAGGGTGACCAATGCTGTTACACATAGATCTGTTTCTGTCCGGATTTGATATTCCCAGTTGAGACGCACTTTATCGGTGACTAGTTTTGTCATCACCAGTAAGTTATCCCCCATCCGTGCCGAGCGATGATAGCGCAATGACATTTCCACCACGGGCAGATCTACTCCTGCCGAGACTAGCTCCTCAAAGCTCATGCCCACGGTTCGCAAGCATTCTACCCTTGCTTCTTCCATCCAATTGATATAAGAGCCATGCCAAACTACGCCCGAATAGTCGGTATGGTGCGGATAGACATGCACTGCATAGTTAAACCAGCCTTCAGTTTCAGGAGTAGGCTCAAATTTAGTGATCGCGTTGGTTAAAGCATTAGAAGTTAGTTCAGCCGTCATAATTTATACCTACATTGCTTGATCGCTACAGTAAATTCTCTAGACGACGACGCATCATTGCAATTACGGGATCTTCTACCTCAATTTCATCCTCTGGTTCTGGGAAATTGCGATCGCTGTCCCAATCAGTTTTATCAACATTTCTTTCAGGAGGAACTAGCAAAGCATCGGTTGGCACGATGTTTAATTCGTAATTTGCTTCTTCACAGAATTCCTCTAAATCTTTACTGTCAATGCGCTCCACTGTTGGCGACAGAAAATCCTGTGCTTCTAGTAAACCTGCATAACGAATGGCATCATCCTCTTGTTCAAAGGCAACAATAATATTTTCGCCTTCAATTTCTAGCGTATAAATACCTTCGTTATCGGTGTTAGCGTTAAACAGCAATACCCAAACTTGCATATCTGAAACTCGACCATAGGAAAAGCTTTAATATTGTATAACATTGCCAATCCCAGATTTCGATGGTGAGGTTCAAATAACCATGAGAATAATCTGTAAATTGTTATAATTATCTCAGTTGTAGCGGCGAAGGGGCAAAATATAAATTTTAAGATTATTACTTGAGAATCGATCGCTGCGATCGCGGTATTAGTCGCTAAAGAATTGATAAATAGCTACAAAGTTTATCCAGCAAGGATTTATATTGCTATATACCTATTTGAGTAAACGAATAAATCCTGCTTGCTCGAAGTGTTGATCTGTCGTTAAAGCTTCTTGAATATCCAGCTTTTGCATGACTATAAACGACGAGCAATCGACTAATGACCAAGCTTTATCCAATCTACTTTTGCATAATTTCCATGCTAAAGTATCTATCTCTTTGTCAACATGAATAACTTCGACATAAGAAACGGTTTTAATCGCATCCACAATCTCAAAAACTTTCTCTCTAGAAACTCGCAGAGGGCTATTCAACAGGGCTACCAATTCAGCGATTACATAATTAGTCGTGTATATCTTCTGCTGATTTTGAATGGCTAAACGAAAGTATTTTTCTGCCTGTGGATAGTATGTTTGAGAATGAATGAACAGACTAGCCCATCCTGAAGTATCAACGAACAAATTAGGCATCTGTATTGAGTTCCTGAAGTAAATCTTGAGCAATGTAGCGATCGTGATTTTCCGCAAGATCAGGAATATCAATGTCAAGAGAGCCAATTAGTTGGATTAGAGGATCTGTTTCGGTGATTGCAATGTGATTATTGTGAGGCGTATTTATCAACTGCTTTGTTAAGGCTTGCAACAAGATCACTTCAGGCGACTGATTTAATTGTTCTGCCCGATCTGTTACGGCTTGTTCCAGATTGTCGGGAAGGGTAATTGTGAAAGTTTTAGCCATATATTTTGTTAGAGCTAGTTGTTATCTTTTTAGATTACATTTATTGTCATTTTAGATTACAGTTCAAAGGATACTCACATTTTGCTCTAAAAAATTGCGATCACGATCGCTGTCCCAATCAGTTGTATGAACTTCTAGCGTATAAATACTTTCGTTATCGGTGTTAGCGTTAAACGGCAATACCCAAACTTGCATATCTGAAACTTGACCATAGGAAAAGCCTTAATATTTTATAACATACGCAATCCCAGATTTCGATTGAGAGAGGATGTCAAGGAGGGTAACAAATCGAGTTAGCTAAATTTCTTGTAAAATATTCATATAACATTTCTCGGATAATTTACATGGCATCTATGGCTGAAGATTTCTACAATTTCCATAAAATTGAGATTAGGGATTATCAAGAGAAGGGGATTCGGGAAATCTATGAGGCTTGGGAAAATCCTGAATTTAGGCGCGTCATGTTTCAGATGCCAACGGGGACAGGAAAGACCGTTGTATTCAATCAAATTGTTAAACAGGAATTAGAGAAAAACTCTACTGTATTGATCCTTGCTCACCGTCAAGAGTTGATTGAACAAAATATATATAGGTTGCGGGTAGATTTTCAGATTGAAGCTGGAATGATTATGGGCGATAATCCTGTAAATTTAAATCTACCTGTGCAAGTTGCGTCTATCCAAACTCTGAGTAAGCGAGATTATCCAAGTCTTAATCCCTCGTTGATTATCATTGATGAGGCGCATCATGTAGTAGCAGCAAGTTATGTCAAGTTATTAAGTGAATATCCAGATGCGAGAATACTTGGGGTAACAGCTAGTCCTATTCGACTGAGTGGGGAAGGGTTTACAGATTCATTTGATACCTTGATCACTTCTAAGTCAGTCGCAGAATTTATACAAGATGGCTATTTAGCCCCAATCAGATACTTAGGTAAATCAAAAACTTTTTCTAAGGTAGATCTTAGTGGGGTCAGTATAGTTGAAGGTGACTATGCTCCTAGTCAGTTGAGTAAAGAGATGCGCGATGATGTTGTAATGGCTAATTTAATTAAAAGCTATATCAATCATGCACAAGGAAGAAAGATGATCGTGTTTGCTGTAGATAGAGTTCACAGCAAGGACATTACAAAACGTTATCAAGATGAAGGGTTCGTGGCTGCTCATCTTGATGCTAAAACGACTCCGCGTAGTAGAAAGGAAATTATCAACAAATTTAAAAATGGAGAAATCCAAATTTTAAGTAACGTTAATATTGTTTCTGAAGGATTTGATGTGCCTGATTGTGAGGTAGTACAACTTGCCCGTCCCACCAAGTCCCTATCAATGTATTTACAACAGGTTGGTAGATGTATGCGTAAACCTGAAGGTAAGGACTATTGCATTGTGCTTGATAACGTTGGATTGTATGAAAAATTTGGCTCTCCCAGAAATCATAGAGAATGGACTTTAGAAGCAACAGTTAATTCTACTAATGCCAATCCTCCACCAATTACTGATACTACGCCAAGTAGTGATAATCCACAAATTTCAAGTTCTAGCTCAAAAGATCCCGAACCACTCGCTAGAACAAAGCCTGAAGAAACTGATGAAGACCTTATTGTATTAGAGGATGTGAATATGCCGATTGAAAGTGAAAAAGTATCTAAATTGCTCTCTGAGATTGATGATCAATTAACAGAACTCTCGACTGATAATTCTGATATTCTTGATGTTTTGCAGACTGTAAAAGATAATATCGAGAATTTCTTAAACCTTTCTTGCTACGATCTGCTATCAAATGTACCCAATCCTCTGTCTATTTCTCACTTTGTAGTAAGCAAAAATAATTCTCTAAAGCTTGCGGGGCAAGAAAATCTATTTCGAGAATGTAATTTTGTTGCTGATTTCACAATCCCAGAGCCGCTAAAACAACCTCAAACATCAGACTATGATTTCTCGAAGACCGAAGATGCTTTGAAATTTGCCAATGACTATCAAGCTTATGAGCGATCGGGTAAACCATTTAATGATGCACTTGACAAGTTGCAGCGAGTTCTTGATGATAACGACATCGTGCGGAAATATGCCAATCTGCGCCGTGCTGTTAACTTTGTAAGATCACATGATCCTTCTGAATTTATTGATACAAATCCTTTGACGCTAGAGCAACTGCCACCAGCCATCAAGACCGCGATTTTAACAACTATCCGCGCTAGCTTTGCAGCTAACCCTTACATTAAGTGTCAAGGCGAGTTGATCCCTATCCCCTCAAATTGCAACCTTGACACTAAGGAAGGGATCGACAGTTTAATCGGATGGCGTAAGGATTATAAATACTCAAAATACGAGTTTTACTCAAAAAAAGTGTATCTCAATTTTATGGAACAAATCTGGCGAAAAGCTAATTGTTTTGAGACTTTACACACAATTGCGGCTAGTTTTGATGTTGACTTCGGGTCTAGCAAAAACACCAGTACAATTATGGCTAACCTCAAAAAGCTAATGTAAAAGAAGCATAGAAAGAAAGTATCAGACAGGTAACACTTTCTTTCTATGTTTGGTCTAACCTATAAACCCTAGATTAAGCACTTGAGTATTTTTTATTACCTATATCCCGACTCTTTCTGTAAACTTGCTAATCCCCTTTGATTGAGTAGAAAAAGTTGATGATTCCAACCTCAGTATTGAGCAATGACCATTGTTTAAGTTCGATATAGTGACATCGTAGTTTAGGTACATAACTATGCAAGCAAACACAATTCAATCCGATGCGAAATCCGAACAAAGAATACTAGAAAAAATCCGCAAGCTTCCATTCGATAAAATTGTCGAATTGGAAAACTTTATCGACCTTCTCTATCAACGCCCAAACTCTTCACAAGCCCTAGTAACCACATCCACTAAACTCTCAGAAGCTAGCTTTGCCAAAATATGGGACAACCCCGAAGATTCCGCCTATGACAACCTATAGCTTTGGTGATGTGCTTTTAGTCCCATTTCCATTTACCGACCAAACCACAACCAAAAAACGCCCAACAATCGTTATTAGCTCAAATCCTTACAACTGAGAAAAGCTAGACATACTTTTAATTGCAGTTACTAGCCAAATTAATACTCAAGTGGAATTTGGGGAAATGCTCATACATCAATGGGCAGAAGCAGGTTTAATTAAGCTTTCAGCAGTTAAGCCCATCATTACAACCCTTGAAAAAAGTCTTGTAATTAAAAAACTTGGTAAATTAGAAGCAAAAGATATTCAATCATTAAAGAACCTGCTGCAACAAATTATAGTTACAAAAAATTCTAAACCTCTCTAAAAACAAGGAAAATAACCATGATGCAAATAACTTTTCAAAATATTGAAGAAAGATTGAAGCAACTACCTCATTCTTTACAGATTGAAGTATTTCATTATATTGAATTTCTCAAGAGCAATTATGCGAAGCAAAGTAATATTACTGTTACTCAATCTCTTGAAGCAAATCATACAGAAGGTTCAGAAGTAAAACAACCTAAAAAACGTGATGGTTTTGGCATCTGGCAAGGAAAGATTTCGATGTCAGAAGATTTTAATGCGCCAATGGAAGAATTTGAGGAGTATATGTAAATACGCATGTACTTCTAGATCTGCAATGTCTATAAATATATTGCTGATATTGTTGTAAATATTGTATCTACTAGCAGAAATTTTTTATGCAAAATGACATTCGCTGGAAACAACGCTTTGATAACTATCAAAAAGCACTCGTACAACTTACAAAATTTATTGAAAAAGGTGAATTAAGTGAACTAGAAGAACAAGGAATAATTAAAGCCTTCGAGTACACCTACGAACTCGCATGGAAAGTGATTAAAGACTACTACGAAGAACAAGGAGAAGTTAGCATCCAAGGCAGTCGAGATGCCTTAAGGTTAGCCTTTCAACGTGGATTAATTACCGATGGCGACAACTGGATGAAGATGATCAAAAGTAGAATCGCTTCAGTACATACCTATAATCTCGAAGTAGCCCAACAAATCAATAAAGATATTCACGATGTCTACTTTCAATTATTTATCGAACTAAAAGAAAAGATGGAATCCCTATGAATCAGTTTGGACTAAAAGTTGAGGAGTAATAACTTTGTATCTTGATCGCTACACAACAGGCTCCTACACCACAGGCGCAAATATCTTTAAACAGTTACTTTGGTACTTTGTTGGTGCGCCATTAGTGCGGAGTTATTTAATCCCCTTTTCAGGACTAAAAGTTAATATTTTGCGCTGGTTTGGTGCAGAAATTGGTCAGGGCGTTCGCATTAAAACAGGAGTGCGGGTTAAATTTCCTTGGCGATTAATTATTAAAGATTTTGTGTGGATTGGTGAAGATGCTTGGCTAGATAATCTCGATTGGATCACGATTGAGAGCCATTGTTGTATTTCCCAAGGCGTGTATCTCTGTACAGGTAATCACGACTGGTGCGATCGCAATTTTGCCCTCAAAACTGCACCGATCTATCTAGAAACAGGGAGCTGGATCGCGGCGCGAGCAACCGTTGCCGCAGGGGTGAGAGTTGGGCAGGGAGCCATTTTAGGTTTGGGCAGTGTGGCGACACAATCGCTAGAGCCGATGACGATTTACAGTGGCAATCCTGCGATCGCAATTAAGTCACGTAAAATCAGAGAGTGACTGATTAATCCTGCTATTCAAATTTAAAATTTAAAATGACTGTTGCAACTTCCAACCCTAGCCCCAAAATGGGACTAGCATCCCGTTTAGTCAATGGCATCCTTTCCATTAAGCCCCTCTTTAACATTGCTAAAAGCCGCGCCCGCAACATGATGATCGAACGCGCCGAGTCCATGGGCGTACAGTGGCGACAAATTGCGACGGACTTACAAAAACTTGACCTTGATGCGGAATTAGCTCAAGTCCAAAATCCTAATTTAAAATATCCCGAATATTACCTCAAGCCTTTCCATGCCTACGAAGAAGGCAATCTTGGCTGGTTGCCAGCTACCGAAGTCGAATCTGCTGCCTACGCTGTCCACTCGCGCATCTGGAAAGATGATCAGCCATCGATCACAGGGGATGCGCGTTTACGCCAAAGCTATCTCGATATTATTAAAGATCAAGTTCCGCAACCTCAAGATATTCTCGATATTGGTTGCAGTGTGGGCATGAGTACCTTTGCTCTGCACAAGACCTATCCACAGGCAAAGATTACAGGCTTAGATTTATCACCGCATTTCCTTGCGATCGCAAATTACAACACTCGCATTAAATATCCTGAATTAACCAAGAACGATCAAATTCAATGGGTACATGAGACTGCCGAAAACACAGGATTACCCGATCAGTCCTTTGATTTTGTATCTTGCTTCCTGATTTTCCATGAATTGCCCCAAGAGGCATCGCGTCAAATCTTGCGAGAAATACGTCGAGTCTTGCGCCCCAATGGTTACTTTACCCTCATGGACATGAATCCCCATTCCGATATCTATCGCAAAATGCCGCCTTACATTTTGACCCTGCTCAAAAGTACCGAACCCTATCTCGATCAATACTTTTCCTTTGATTTAGCCGCAGAGTTAGTTGCCGCAGGTTTTGAAACTCCTAGCATTACTGCAAATACACCTCGACATCGCACTGTGATTGCTAAAGCCAAATAGTCTAGCGGCGGTGCAAAGCGCCGCCACTCAATATAGAGAAATACAATAGAGAAATTTGTATTTTTGTCACATCAAAATTGCGATCGCAACGGATAAATTTAAAATTTAAGTAGTTCAAAACTGAGCAAGAATTGCGATCGCCGTGAATATCAATAATCCCTACGTCAACAACAAAAAATTTCGCCACATCAGCATGGGCTGGGTTGGTTACTGTGTCAGTGTTGCCAACAAAGATGTGTATTTGTTTATTCCAGAACAAGATCGGATTGCCTGTATTAGCAGCAGAGATCTAGTAGAGCTACATAGATAATTCAAGTAAATCACCCCGTCCGCAAGCGGACGGGGTGATTTACTTATGTACCTTGCCATCGGGCATCGTTGCCCCAGTCAAAATTGCCCCAACCAAATTGGCACTACTTAACTCCGCACGATTGAGAATGGCATCGGTGAGATCAGTGTTTGCTAGATTTGTGCGTGCTAAATAAGCTTCAATCAGATTGGTGCGTACCATAATTGCGCCATTGAGATTGGCACGACTAAGATCGGCACGGGAAAGCTTGACATCAGTCAAATCCGCTCCCTGCATCTGCACACGGCTTGCTTTGACATCTGCCATAATCGCGCCTTTTAGGGTAACGCCATTAAAGTCCGCATCAAGTAAAATCGCCCGTTCCAATTTGGCATTATCTAAAACTGAATTCGATAGAGTCGCACCAGTCAAATCCGCTTCTGTGAGAAATATCCCTTGCAAGTTTGCGCCATGGAGAATTGCTTCTTGCAAACTGGCGCTATGGAGCGTAGCTTCTTGCAGATTTGCCCCACTGAGATTAGCCTTGTGCAGATCTGCACCCGTTAGATTTGCGCCCCGTAGGTCAGCGCCAGATAGATCTGCACCACTGAGATTGGCATTGTTGCGTTTTTTCTTGGTGGGGTCAATTTCATTTTGCTCACCAATGGCTCGCTCCTGTCGGAGATTTGCCCCTTTGAGGCAAGCCCCAATTAAGATTGCCCCATTCAAGTTAGCGGTTCGCATATCAGCATCAATCAGGTTGGCATCCATTAAATTGGCAAGGCTCAAATTTGCGCCAAACAGGGTTGTCCCTTGCAGACTCGCCCCATGTAAATCAGCATTAGAAAGATTGACATTGCTCATACTGGCTTGATTGAGGTTTGCTCCGCAGAGATTTGCTCCAAGCATCAAAGCCCCCCGCATATTCGCACGGGTCAGACAGGCAAATGCCAACACTGCACTATTGAGATAGGCTCTAGTCAGATTGACATCCAGCCAATCGGTATTACTAAGATTTGCCCCACTGAGGTTGATCCCACTGAGGTTAGTACCACTAAAATCGCGATCGCCTTGAGCATAGCGACGCAAAATATCTTGAGAGGTCTGTGCTGCATCCATCTGGGCTGACAACCATTTAAAAAGTGAGATAGCCAATATTAGCGTGAAGTGATTGCCGAGAGGATTACTCACCTAGCTACTTAGGGCAATCATTTTGTTAGTATAAGGGGCAATATTTTTGATTGTGCCTAGTTGTTGTTAATCCTTGAGAACTTTATATGCAGTCTGATCTAAAGCGAAAACGGTCGAAACTAGGTAAAAAATTTGTTTGGACTCCATATTTATTCCTACTACCTGCGATCGCATTTCTCTGTTTAACTTCATTTTTGCCAGTATTGCAGGCGATTTATCTCAGCTTCACTAGCTATGACTTTGTGGGTGAAGCTAGTTTTACGGGCTGGCAAAACTATCAAACCCTCTGGCGCGATCGCACCTTTTGGAAAACCCTTGGCAATACCATCATTTATCTAGTTTTTGCCGTGCCGAGCTTAGTGATTTTGCCACTGGGGTTAGCAATATTAGTTAATCAAAAATTACGCAGCATTAAATTTTTTCGAGCGATTTACTATTTCCCTGTGATTGTCTCCGTCGTCGTCGCAGGGATTGCTTGGAAATGGGTCTATGCCCAAAATGGCATTTTGAATTATTTTCTATCGCTAATTTCCTTTCAGTCGGTCACGATCCCTTGGCTAACCGATCCGAAGACCGCCATCTTTGCAATCATTTCCGTGGTGATTTGGCGTGGTGTTGGTTACTACATGGTGATTTATCTAGCAGGTTTACAGGCGATTCCCGCCGATCTGTATGAGGCGGCAGCAATCGATGGCTCTGATGGTTGGCAAAAGCATTGGGATATTACAATTCCCTTGATGCGTCCTTATATTATTTTGGTGGCAGTGATTTCTTCGATTTCGGCGATGAAGGTATTTGAAGAAGTCTATATCATGTCTCAGGGTGGCCCCGCCAACAGCACGAAAACCGTTGTTTATTACCTCTACGACAAAGGCTTTACGAGTTTAGAAATGGGCTATGCTTCGGCGATTGGAGTGTTTTTATTCCTGATTATTTTTATGCTTTCAGTCCTGACTTTCAAATTTATCAACCCTGCGAAAAATCCTTAACTCTCTACGTGGATCATATTTATGTTTACGTTGTTATTTGCCTTCATGGGTTTTACCTTGGGAACTCCTTTCACGATACCCATAACAATAGTTTTAGCCCCAACTCGCCCTACAACTCCTCCTCCAACTCAAACTCAATTCCGATCGCAATTTGCGCGTAACCTTGAACAAAACTTACGGGAAAACCAGTCTGAGGGTTGTTTTGTTCTTTATGACCTAAAACGCGATCGCTATATTCGCTATAACTCCCAACGATGCCAACAAAGATTTATTCCTGCTTCGACCTTTAAAATCTTTAACTCATTGGTTGCCCTAGAAACAAATGCGATCGCAGATGCCGACACCGTGATTGCTTGGGATCAATCCAAATTCAGTCCCAGATTTACAACTTGGAACCAAGATCAAACCATGCGAACTGCCTTTACGAGATCGGTGGTTTGGTTTTACCAAGACCTAGCTCGTCGCATCGGCAAAGAGAAAATGGCGAAGTATATCCAAGCGGTGGGCTATGGCAATCAAGATATTGCCGAGCAGATTGATACTTTTTGGCTCAACGGTAAGTTACGCATCTCCGCCGAGGAACAAATTAAGTTTCTCGTCAGACTCTATCAAGAGGATTTGCCTTTCTCTCCTGTGGTGATCCAGACCGTCAAAGAGATTATGCTCATTGAGCGCAAGAATAATTACACACTCAGAGGCAAGACTGGTTGGGGTAGTAATGTTGATGGAGTTCAGAATCTGGGATGGTATGTTGGCTACCTCGAAAAAGGCGATGATGTTTATTTTTATGCCTTAAACATTGGGAATCAAGATCCAAATTTCGACATGATTACAATTCGCAAAAAGATTTTGTATGAGATTTTTACAGACTTGCAACTTATTCAGCCATAGCGAAGTCTGTCAATCCTATCGATCCTAACCCATGAAAATAAAAACAAAAAAGTCATCAATAAATATTTGGAATAATGTTCCTCAATTTGTTCTGTTAATTGCGATCGCAAGCTTAACCGTGTTTCCCCTACTCTGGTTAGTTAGCACCGCTTTTAAGTCCTCCACCGAAAACATTTTTCAATCTGTCCCGCAGCTATGGCCCGCCCAACCGACCTTGGATAACTTCCTCAAGGTTTGGCAAAATTCCCGCTTTGATCTTTATCTATGGAATAGTTTCTTTGTCTCTGGAATTACCGTCATTCTCAATTTACTATTCTGTTCCCTTGCTGCCTTTCCACTTGCCCGCATGAACTTTAAAGGACGAGACCCGATCTTTTGGGCGATTGTAGGAACAACGATGATTCCTTTTCAAATCACGATGATTCCTCTCTATATTTTGGCAGTCCAACTCAATCTCAAAAACACCTATGCAGGGCTAATTTTTCCCTATGTAATCTCCGCATTTGGGATCTTTCTATTACGTCAAGCCTTTCAAAGTGTCCCCAAAGATATGGAAGAAGCAGCGCGAATGGATGGATGTTCTAGTTTAGGGATTTGGTGGCATGTGATGATTCCTGCGGCTCGTCCTGCCCTGATCACCCTAGCCGTATTTACATTTGTGGCAATGTGGGGCGATTTCCTCTGGCCCCTAGTCATCGTCGATAAGCCTGAGCTATATACATTGCCACGAGGCATTGCCAGCTTAGCGAGCGCCTTTTCCGAAGATTGGCGATTGATTGCCGCAGGTTCCACTATCTCGATTTTGCCTGTTTTTATCGTGTTTGTGTTTTTACAACGCTATATTATTCCCACGGATGCTAGTGTTGGCGTTAAGGGCTAAGGTTTGCCGATATTATGAAATCTATGCAGAAATCCATGAAACTAAACTACAAACTATTGACAAGTTCTATCTTTACTAAAGTTGCCTACTTGCTTCCTGTGGTCATGCTATTTCCTAGTATTGCGATCTCAATGCCAGCCTTTGCCCAAACATCCCCTAATGCAAAGATTATTGCCCAGAATACATCTCAGAATACCGAAATAAAAATTCTCTATGTCAGTTCGCAAACAGGCAGCGATCGACCCGATGCAGGCACTAATCTTGCTCCCTTTAAAACGATTACCTATGCCATCAGTCGAGCGAAAGCTGGTCAGCCCACGGTAATTCAATTAGCAAATGGAATCTATAGCACAGGGGAAAAGTTTCCGATTCGGTTGCGTCCAGATATCATCCTGCGCGGCAATGAAGCCAATAAAGGTAGAGATATTACGATCTTAGGTGGGGGGACTTTATTTAGTAACCTACGATCTACGCAAAATGTCGCCATCGTCCTCAGCGATCGCTCAGAACTACGGGGCGTAACCGTCACGAATCCCAATCCCAGAGGTTACGGACTCTGGATTGAAAATGCTAGCCCTGCGATCGCCAATAATATTCTGCTCGGTAATAAACAGGATGGCGCATTAATTACGGGGAAATCAACGGCAATTTTGTCCGCCAATCAGTTCTTTCGTAATGGTACAAGTGGCTTAGCAATTGAAGGCGAATCAACGCCAATTGTGCGCGGCAATCTATTTCAACAGACTATTTTTGGCATGAGTATTCGTCAAGATGCCAAGCCCCAAATCACGGAAAATACCTTCACCCAAAATCAGAATGGCATCCTCATTCAAGCCAACGCCCGACCGATTTTGCGAGGAAATGCCATTGTCAATAATCGAGCCTATGGTTTGACAATTTCCGATCTGGCATTGCCAGATTTGGGTACGCCCAATGATTATGGTAATAATAATTTTCAAGGGAATGGCACATTTGATTTACAAAATGTCAGCCGTAATGCGGTTGCTGTGATTGGCAATCAAGTGGATAGTAAAAAGATGAAAGGTAATTTGCAATTGTCAGGAATCATCGCTAATAGCGACCGTTTTGCAAATATCAATCAACAGCTCCAACAAAGGACTTCTACTAGCCAAACTATGAATATTGCGCCTAATCTTGCGACTCCACCAGCATTAGTCACCGCCACCCCCTTAAATCCTAGTAGTAGTATTAGCTCTAATTTTAGTTCCAACGCCACTGCACCATCAGTTCAGGCAAGTAGTCCTTTCTGGTATGAGCCTGTTACTTCAGTAATCATTCGCATTAATCCAAATACTCGTAACAACGCTATTCCCATCAATCGTGAAATTACTACTAATCTGCCGCCAATCCTCAGAACGCCTCCCAGTGGTGAGCCCGTCAATCAACCGATTCAAATCGCTCCACTCGCTAACACCAATTTAGCTCCCCAAGCGCCACCTCGTTATCGTGTAGTTGTACCCGTCGCATCGCCCAATGCCGTTGACCAAGTGAAGAGAATTGTCCCGAATTCCTTTCCATCACGTTTAAATGGATATTTGGTCGTGCAAACAGGAGCCTATAGCGATCGCAGTGTCGCCGAAGTACAAGTATCTCGTCTCGCACAGCAAGGGCTATCCGCCAGAATTGAGTCAATTAATCCTTAACATGCATACGTGGGACAGCACAGAACAGGTGGCGCTTGTGCCGCCTGTTCAATTTTTGTTTTTGGTATGATGTTTAGGGACTGATTACCTCATCATCACTAGATCCTATGGCACTGTTCGATATCCGTACTCCTTGGCAACCCACCGCCGATCAGCCTAAAGCGATTGAGCAATTGCTATCAGGGCTGCAAAAGGGAATGCGCTACCAAACTCTTTTGGGGGCAACAGGTACAGGAAAAACTATGACCGTTGCCAATGCGATCGCAAAATATCAAAAGCCAACCTTGGTACTTGCCCATAACAAAACCTTAGCGGCACAGCTTTGCAATGAACTGCGCGAGTTTTTTCCCAATAATGCCGTTGAATATTTCATCAGTTATTACGACTACTATCAGCCTGAAGCCTATATTCCCGTCACCGATACCTATATCGAAAAAACGGCTTCAATTAATGATGAAATTGATATGTTGCGGCACTCCGCAACGCGATCGCTATTTGAACGCAAAGATGTGATCGTAGTAGCTTCCGTAAGCTGTATCTATGGTTTAGGGATTCCTGAAGAATATCTCAAAGCCTCTATTCCCTTGGGTGTCGGTATCGAATATGACCAAAGAGAACTTTTGCGATCGCTAACCAATGTTCAGTACGAGCGCAATGATGTGGAAATGGGGCGCGGCAAGTTTCGCGTCAAAGGTGACATTTTAGAAATTGGGCCTGCCTATGAAGATCGCACAATTCGGATTGAATTTTTTGGCGATGAAATCGAAGCAATTCGCTACGTTGATCCTGTAACTGGTGAAATTTTACAAAGTTTAGAATCTTTAAATATCTATCCTGCGAGACACTTTGTTACCCCCACTGATCGTCTAGAAATAGCCTGTGCAGAAATCAAAGAAGAACTAGATGCTCGTTTAGAAGAATTAACCAATGCAGGAAAACTTCTAGAAGCACAACGCTTAGAGCAACGCACTAAATATGATTTGGAATTACTTCAAGAAGTTGGCTTTTGTAATGGCGTAGAAAACTATTCTCGGCATCTCGCAGGTCGTCAAGCGGGCGAATCTCCAGCATGTTTAGTGGATTATTTTCCCAAAGATGATTGGCTGCTGATTGTCGATGAATCCCATGTGTCCATCCCCCAAATTCGCGGTATGTACAATGGCGATCGCGCTCGCAAAATGACGCTCATCGATCATGGTTTTCGCTTACCCAGTGCGGCTGATAACCGACCTCTCAAGGCTGATGAATTTTGGGGTATGGTCAAACAATGTATTTTTGTGTCTGCAACCCCAGGCGATTGGGAAATGGAAGTTTCCGAGCAGGTAGTGGAACAAATCATTAGGCCAACGGGTGTGACTGATCCCGAAATATCGGTGCGTCCCACGGAAGGACAAGTGGATGATCTCTATCACGAAATCCAAGAACGCATCAAACGCAAGGAAAGGGTATTAATCACTACGCTCACCAAAAAAATGGCTGAGGATTTAACTACTTACTTTCAAGAACGAAATCTCGCGGTTCGTTATCTCCATTCAGACATCAAATCAATTGAACGCATTGAAATTCTCCAAGATTTACGCCGAGGTACATTTGATATTTTGATTGGGGTTAACCTATTGCGCGAAGGTCTGGATTTGCCTGAAGTCTCATTAGTGGCAATTCTTGATGCTGATAAAGAAGGATTTTTACGGGCCGAGCGATCGCTCATTCAGACGATTGGACGGGCAGCCCGCAATGTTGATGGACAGGTGATTATGTATGCCGATCGCATGACTAACAGTATGGAAAAGGCGATTTCGGAAACGGAGCGTCGTCGTCGGATTCAGACAAAATACAACCTAGACAATCAGATTCAACCCCGCTCAATTGTGAAATCGATTGAAGGTAATGCAATTTTAGATTTCCTATCGGTATCCCGTCGTCTCAATGAGCGTCAGCTTGAATATGCCGTTAATCACGCTAAGGAAATATCTCTCGATGATATTCCTAATCTGATCGAACAACTGGAAGCTCAAATGAAGGATGCGGCGAAAAAACAAGAATTTGAGCAAGCCGCAGCCTACCGCGACAAAATCAGGTCTCTACGTGATCGTTTGCTAGGCAAGTAATTATATGGCGCGATTAGAAGTGGCAATTTATGAATTGCCACTTCTAGATTTTAGTAAGCACCTTTCCCAAATAGCACCAGTCGCACCGTCTCAATCAAAATTTCCAAATCGAAGTTAAGTGACCAGCGATCGATATAAAACAAATCTAGCTTTGCCACATCATCAATGGTGTCGAGATCCGAGCGTCCTGAAATTTGCCATAAACCTGTAATTCCGGGCATGACTAGATGGCGGGTGTGATGCCAGTCGGTGAATTTCGCTACATCTCTTACGGGTAATGGACGCGGTCCAACCAGACTCATCTGCCCCAGCAACACATTAAATAATTGAGGTAATTCGTCGAGACTAGTACAGCGCAAAAAATGCCCGATCGGGATAATGCGTGGATCTCGTTCAATTTTAAACATCACGCCATCAGTGCTTTTGTTGAGATGTTCTAGCTCCGATTGACGACGATCGGCATCCATGAACATACTGCGAAATTTCCACATCCGAAAGGACTGACCATGTAATCCAATCCGATCTTGGGTATAAAAGACGCTGCCCCTAGAACTAGTTTTTATTGCGATCGCAATTGCCACAAATAGGGGTGATAGCACTATTAAGCCAATCCATGCCGCCACCAGATCCAGACAGCGCTTGAATATATATTCCCAATTTCCCAGTAACGATGACTCAATCCGAATCATCGGCATGGAGGCAAAAATCTCTGGAGTTCCTCGACGATGCAGCAACATCAAGCTAGAGGGAACTAGTCGCAGTCCAATCCCGACATTGCGAAGTTGCCAATATAACTGTGAGGCTAGTTGGGTTTCGGGTAAGCCTTCGGCAATTACTTCCTTTGCCCCAGAGTTAATAATCGATTGGATTGAATGGGATGTATTGGCAAGGGATGAAGTCAGTACCCCGACAACTTTATAACCTGTCCTTTTTTCGATAATATTTGCCAAATATGGCAGACGATCGCTGGTGGCGATGATAAATACGGGTGTATGAATTCTGGCGATCGGGAACTGGTCTAGCAGCAAAGTCAAGAGCAACCGCATTCCAATAATTACGATTACGCTACCAATCCAGACTGGAAAAAATAGCGATCGCGGCGGGTCTACCATCGGATTGTAAAAATAGCAAACTACTAAAGATGATAAATAAACGCCACTAATAATCTGCGCCTGCTTAACATAGTTGCGCCATTGTGACTCTCCACGGTAAAAATTTTGAGAGGCAAACCCAATCACCAATACCCCCGCAAACGCCCAAAACAGCCCTGTTAATCCTGCAAATTCTCCCCAATCCAGCTCTGGTGGCAATGGAGAAAACCCGCGGTTAAGATTTAGGGAAGACTTCCATGCGATCCCTAATCCCAAAATATCGGCAGCTATTAGTAACAGCGATCGCAACCAATTAAAATCACCCAGATCCCAAGGTTTGATCTGCCGCCCTGCGCGGATATCGTGTTTTTTAGGATGCTTTTTGTTGCTGGTTGGTTTGCGATCGCTACTCACGCGCATATTCCTCTTCTACTCTCAATCTGATTCTGGATCACAAATTTACTTCTTAAAGCTATCGACTAGCTTGCCCATAATTCTTCGCAAGTGCTGTATGCCAAACAAAATTACAAAATAAGGATTATTAATCAAATAGCGCTGCCATAGACGCATTGGCTCTTGAGTCAATCGATATAACCATTCCAAACCCATTGCCATCATCCACCTTGGCGCTTGAGCTACCTGTCCGCTAAGAAAGTCGAAGGCAGCACCGACACCAATCATCACGGCAGTTAATTTAGGTTGGGCAGAGCTCATCCAAAATTCTTGCTTGGGGCAGCCAAGGGCAACCAAGATAACTTTTGCCTCTGATTTTGCAATAAGGTTTATATCTGTGGCTAATTGTTGTTCAAAATCAGGGGCATCAATTTGGAAATAGGGAGGCGCATGTTTACCTGCGATCGCTAAATTAGGAAATCGTAATTTTAAATTTTGCTCTAATCGATTGAGTGTCTCCGTTGTTGCCCCAAAAAGATAAATGGGTAAATTCTCGGTTACTGCCCGATCGCACCACGCCAGCATTAAATCTGGGCCATAAACCCTCTGTTGCTGTTTCATACCTAGCGATCGCAACCCCCAAACTAACGGCATTCCGTCGGGGGTGACAATTTCGGCATTAGCTAATACTTGACAGTAACGTCGATTCCAATAGGCTGTCATTACCACATGCACGTTTGCCGCCACGATGTAAGCAGCTTGATGTTGCCTGACAAGACTAACAATGCGATCGCAAGTATCTGTATAGCTAGTGGCATCAACCCCAACATTCACAATTGATATACGCTCCATGATCACCAATTCTAAATGTTGACTGCAATATCTTTGCACCAATATGCTAATATCACTAAGGCAAAAATACGGCTTTGGAGTTTTGATTCGCTCGATGAATACAGAAATTGCGGAAGATTTATTCACTCAAGGTTTAGAACGCTACAAACAAGGTGAATCTGCGGCGACCTTAATTCCTGTGTTTGAAAAAGTATGTGAGCGCCAGCCCAAAGTTGCTAGTGGTTGGATTTGCTTATCTTGGTTATATTTACTCGATAACAATGCCAAACTTGCGGTCAAGGCAGCCCAAAAAGCAGTTAAAATTGCCCCCGAAGATCCCCAAGGTCGAATTAATCTGGCGATCGCCATGCTAGAGCTATCGCAAAAAGGTGTGCGCGAACAAGTTGAAGCCGCTCAAAACTGGCTAATGATTCTCAAAGACATTAAGCCAGAGATTGTTGAGAATTTTGAAGAAGGTCTACGCCGCCGTCCAGACTGGAAAGCCCTTGAAAAGGTTAGGGACTGGCTACTAAACTAAATTTTAAACGAATAAAAGAACGCAACTTTTATATAAATCAATATTTGTTAATCGTATTTGATGTATTAATACAAATAACTTTATCTAAAATCATACAACTTCATATATGCGGTCGTTTTGTCATTAAAACTTAACAAAGGATTTCTGACAAGGGTGTTAGGCTACCTAAATATAAATAAACGAAGCTGACAATTTTTTAATTGTTGCACCTCCACATTCTTTTAATTAAAAGGAAGTTAATAAAATGATCTTAGAAAACGTTAAAGTCAAGCCTGACACCCGCAACCATAAAGGATTCTTTGTTTTGGAAGCCTCCTACAAATTGGTTAATATCGATGGTAACGGCTGGGCATTGATTTGCTTAGATGATTATGCCTGTCATTATGTCGATCCCGATGACCTCAAGTTGCCTAGAGGCTGGAAACAAAAAAGTAGCTAAGCTATTGATGCTTAGGTATTTGATTTCTGGGAGTTTTTTGTATGCTTGGTACTAAAAATTTAGCAACCATTAACTTAAATAGACTTAATAAACTGAATTTCAAATAAAAAGGAGCAAACATTGTTTGCTCCTTTTTGTTATTAGCTGCTTCCAGCAATATTATTATATTGATGTCTCAGTAAATCCCCATATTTAGACCCTATGAGCATCGTAGGCAGCTTACATGACCACAAATATTTCTTATTCTCAATCTCAGATTAAATACTGCTTTGGGTATAAGGAAATATTTGTAATCACATGTAAACTGCTAAAAAATCATAAAAATATAAAAAGCAAAAAGATCAAGCTCTCAGTGGTTTTAGAAAGTCAATAAAAACTTATCTACAGCCTGCAAGTGCAACTTCTCTTTCTTCGGGTGGTTTCAAACTGGGGAACAAGAAGTGATTTTCTTCAACATACTGTGCTCCGAACAGTCCCTTTTCTGCCCAGAAGTATCGATCTGTTGTATGCTCGTTACGTCTTACAAGCAACAGTGCTGGAGGAAGAATGCCATGTGTGTGAATGTACTTACGTGCAGCCGTCACAGGCTTGTCTTCGCCGCTATCGATACTAAATTGAGGAATATGTTCTAGGATTTTGCGCCCTTCTTGGCGACGTCTACTTTTCCGCTTACGTCTCCTTGCCAAATCAATACCTCCTAATTTAGACCCTGAAATGCGATCGGGATTACAAAAACATTGTCATTATAGCTAGGGTAAATAAGAAATTTCAACTTTTCTTTACAAATTTTTGTCACTTTTGTTTTTTTGCACCTTAATTTGATACAGTTTTAGGCTTTCAACCGAAAATCATGCTTAATTTGCGGCAAAGTGGTTTAAAGCTTCAGCAAAATCTCTTACCCCCTTAAACTGACGATAAACGGAAGCGAATCTGACATAGGCAACTTCACTAACATTTTGCAAATATTGCAGCACCATTTCCCCGATTTCGACACTGCTAACTTGATGGCGATCGCGTACCTGTAGTTGTGCTTCGATTTCGTCAATGATGGATTCTAATGCGGCTTGGGATACGCCAGTTTTTTCGCAAGCGCGAATCATGCCGCGTAATAGTTTAGAGCGATCAAAGGATTCACTAGCCCCATCGCGCTTTAAAACCGTAATCGGCACAAATTCGATGCGTTCGTAGGTGGTAAATCGACGCTGACAATTGAGACATTCTCGTCTGCGTCGGATACTACAGCCTGCCTCTGCCGAACGAGATTCTAAAACACGGCTATCGGTATGCTGACAAAACGGGCAGAGCATGACATATCTCAAAAACTTTGTGTATAGTGCGGCGCTTGGCGCTATATACAACTGTAAATTATGATGGTCAATTATCTCGCAATATGTTGAAGGCAATTCTCTAGTATCTGATTGGCGTAAGTTTGAGTAATACGCTCTTGTTCTAGACGTTTTTGGTACATTGCCAGATGATTATATGTAGCTTTTTCTTCAGGGGTTAGATGAGGCAAATTATCAAGACTAGTGACTAGTATCGAAACAGCAAATTCTTGGAAGGCTTCAAATGTTTTTGTATCCATCATGGTGGAAATTGTTTGCGGGAAGTAAGAACGCAGTTGAGAGAGTATTCTAAAACCATGATCGTCTAAATCACCCCAATAAAAAATAGGGCAGTTTGACAGCCAAACAACAGATTTTAGATTTTGAACTGCGTATCCACCACCCCAAATTGCAAAGCTATTTTTTAAATAAGGTAGAGTCAGAAAATTCATTGAGTTTTCGGTAATAAAGCAAGGATGATTTATTAGATTAATTTGACTGAATTCCGAGAGGGGAATACTAATATCGGAGGATGGAAATTTATATTTTTCCTTTAAAATGGGATCTAAGAGTCTAATTCTAATTTGAGGTTCTTTGTACTTTAAAGAGAACCTCTTCTCAAATTTATGCTCATTTCCATTTTCTACTGATACAAGCTGATCAATTGGTAGAATTGCTTCCAGAAGGTTACCAGTTATCCCTTTATTTTGCTCAATAAATTTTGTGTGAACTTGAATAGGAAGTTCTCGAATATAGAGATTGGGCTTTGGGTTATTTTGAAAGTATTCACAAACCTTGAGTAATTCGTTCCAGCGATCGCTATGCTCGACTATTTTTAGAGGATTACGACGAAGCCATTGCTCTAATTCAGGTACTCTTGCTCGAATTAATGCTATGTCTTGCTTAAACTTTGTAACTTCTTTTTGCTTGTTGATAAGCTTTAAGTAGTCTTGCTCTGTTTCGACAAAAACTCTTTTAGGTAATGATTGCTCTCCATATTGCTGAGTTTTTGTAGTTTCTAGTTCAATGGTATAGCCATATCTCAAGGATTGTTTTGATTTATCTATTAATTCATTAACTGATTTTCGTAATTCCAGAAAATCCTTTGGTCGCTTACCTACAGAAAAGTCTATGGGAAAAAATTTTTCTCCTGTAACTAGAGAAACTAAAAAAGATGAGTAGGACTTATGGGCTTTATCTTTAATTTCAGTAGGATTAATCATGCTTGGAAGTTAGTGCAAGTTGACGTTTTTCTTGGTATTCTTCGATGGTGATTGGTAATATGCGCGAATAATTCCCTTCAGACTTATTATCTACAAAATGAATTGTGGAAATATAAGACTCAATCACGTTTATTTTATCTTTTGGTGTAACTACTAAAAGTTGGAGATCTAGATTTTTAAATAGTTGCATTGCATATCGAGCGTTACTATCGTCTGATTTGCTAAAGGCTTCATCAATAACCACAAACCTAAAAGATCTTGACTTGCCTGTACTTTGATTGAGTCCAAATTGATAGGCGATCGCTGATGCCAAAATAGTATAAGCAAGCTTGACTTTCTGTCCACCAGATTTCCCTGAAGAGTCAGTATGATGTTCTTTTTCGGCGTTGTCTGAGATGTAACGTTCGCTTACCGAAAATTCTAGCCAGTTACGGACATCTGTAACTAAACTCGTCCATCGATCTTCAGCCTTGAACCGTTCAATTAGTCGCGTTTGAATATTCTGAAAACGTTCTTCATTATCTTCAGCAGTTTGACGGGCAACATTACCTAAGCAAATTTTTAAGTCTTCTTTAAAGTCTCGAATCTCACGGCTACGACTTGTATCACAGCACAGCTTAATATAGGTAGAGTCTGTGTAATTAATTGTTTGCAGCGATTTATTCAGTTCATCGATAGCCTGTTCAATTTCTTCTTCCTGTTTCTCTAGAGCGCTTTTAAACATGGAAATAGAAATAATGACTTTCTCATTCATTAATTGCTTAAAGCGTTGTTCATGTTGTGGCAAGTCATCTTGTTCAATTTGAGCTTTGAGCTTCTGATATTCGCCCAAAAAATCGAGAGTTGCTCCCATTTCTGAAGTTGTCTCGGGAAAATCTTTGACAAAATTAGCCATCGACTTTTCAATTCTATTGCTGGATTCACTTACTCGTTGCTCCTGTTGACGTAGTTTTTGCTGAAACTCATCTTTTAAGCTGTTTTCATCTTTAGAGATTGTTTCGAGTATCATCGAATATTCTCTAAGTCTTTTTGCCAGATACTTCTCAAATGCTTCAAGTTCTGAAGATAAAACTGACTGTGATTTCATTTCACACTGAGATTGATCTTTTTTATAGACATCTTGCCTATTTTCTAACGTCTGAATTTCTCGAATTAATTGCTCTTTTTCCTGTTCTACTTGAAGGATTTCCTTTTGAGTAGTTTTAAGTTGAGCTTCTAGCCGTTTAAGTTGATCAGAGCTTGCCTCTAACTCCTGTTTTTGTTTCTGGAGATTAAGTCGTTCAGCCTCGACCGATCGCCAGTCAACTTCAGCGAAATCAACAAACCTCATAAAATCTTGTAATCGAGATACTTGTTCTTGCTTTTGCTTGCGCTGAGTCTCTAGCAACTGGACTTGTTTGTTAATTTGAGCAATTTTTTGATTGATTTGCTGTAATTCAGCTTCTAGAGCGTTGATTTTACTGATATTACTCCAACCTAAAATATATTGACCGCGATCACCTATAGCAAAACGATCATTTTTCTCGTGTTTTTCCCCGCCATGTTTAATTAACCCATTCTGAGTAATCGCACGAGTCTCATGCTGAAACTGTTCTTCCGTATCACAGCAAACATAGTTAAACTGCTTGCCTAGCTGATCTCGCAACCATTGAGCAAATATCTTATTCTCCTGCTTAATTTCTAATTTATGGGGAATCTGCTGTGGATCGAAAGCTCTTTGCATGGGATTAGCAACAATGGAAGTAACACGGTAATAAATCAGCCGTCCCCGTAAATTGGTGCGATTGACGTAGGTATTAACTTTTTGGTAATTGGCATCATCAACCAATACACATAAACCAAAGTTGCGTAGTAGTCTCTCGATCGCACCTTCCCATTCTTGCGCTTCTGGTCTAACTTGTAATAATTCACCAATAAAGGGAAGATTATCACTGTCTAGGTTTAAGGCATGGGCAAGGCGATCGCGGATATCCAGACTATTAGTAGGAATTTGGCTCTTGCGACTGCGTAAAGATTGTAGCTCTTTCTCTAGTTCATTTTTGTGCTTTTGCAGATCAGCCTGTAACAGCTTTTGTTCATCTCGTTGTGCTTCTAAGGTTTGTAAAACTGCATCAATTTCTTGTTTAAGAGCCTCTCCTTGAGTTCTAGAAGAATGGAAGGTATCAAAATCGCTGTACTCAGGGAAGTTTAACTTTTGAGTAAGTCGATTGTATTCTTCAGATTTTTTCTTTCTTCTATTTACCTCTTGCTGACTTAGCTCAATTTCTCTCGTCAATTCTTGCAAACGCTGCCCCACCGTATCTTGTTTGATCGTAAAATCTAGGGTTTTCTCGTCTTGACGTAAATTTGCTAAACGAAGGTCGCTTTGATTGCGTTGGGCTTGTAATTGCGTCAATTTTTGGGCGATCGCCTGTAGCTCTTGTGTTAATAGATTAAATTTCTTGGCAGCAAAAAATGCTGGTGCAATAGATAGGAGTTTCTGTAAGTTGGCAACCTCATTTTTAAATTTTGTGTATTTTTCTGCTTCGTCTGTGATGGGTTGTAGAGCATCCAGTTGTTTTCGAGCTTTTTGAATTGCAGTATGAGAAACTGTCAGATTTTCATAGCTTTCTTGCAACTCACGGATTTTAGTTTGCACATCAGTTTTTTCGAGCATATGGTTACGCACAAAATCATTTAAGCCACCAATCTCCTTGATACTGACAGTTTGATTAAATAAATCTAAGGCTTTTTCCGATTGAAACCCAAAGCGTTTGCGAAATTGTTGACTGTATTTACTAAATTCATCAAATATCTCAATATTGTTTGCCTTTAAATATTTCTTTAGGTCAGCAATATTTTTGGATTGCGAGAAATGCGTGGCGATCGCTAATTCTGCATCGGCAATCACAAAAAATTTGCGTACTGAAGTATTTTCCATCCATAAAACTTCTGCCAAGGTTACATCTTGCTTGCTTGCGCGATCGCTAAAGTATGCCAACAAAACTGAGATTGTGCCTTTATCGCGTAATATTTTAGGCTTTGATCCATAAGAATCTTCAGAACGAGTACGACCATAGGCTCCCTGCACATAGCTTTTCTCTTCCCGTTCTTTCTTGCCTGTTGAGCTAGAAGCTTGATTATAGTTGCGCTTTCGATTGGGAACTAACAACGTTAACAACCCATCGACTAAAGTCGATTTTCCTGAACCATTAGCACCAGTTAGTAATCCAATTTCCCCTTTCAAATCGATTACCCAAGGGCGTTGGTCAAATGTCCCCCAATTCAAAACTTCAAATCTTTGCAAGCGAAATCCTGCGGTCGGAATCGAAGTATTGTCAAATTGTTCAATTAAGCTAGTTTGCATAGTTTTCTAATTTTTTCTTTAAGAGTTCAAGCATTTCCGCATCAATTTTGGCTTTAATGATAGGACGGATTTCATAATTTTCATCCTGACCAGATAAGCGCTTCAGAAAGCCAAGTTCTAGCATCTGGTTGGTGAGGTTCTTCACTTCCTGTCGAAATTTGTCCTCATTATTTCTCTCTGGTAGAAATGGCTGTAGCAGATCTCGCAATTTTTCAATACTCACTATAAGTCGCCCAGTTGCGTCACTGGCATCAAATAATCGTAATTGCTCTCGCAATAACACGCAGAAAACTGTAACTTTAAAGCTCAATGGACGACGAACTGTCAGTCGAGGTAACGGTTCACTATGATCTTCGGGATCAGGATCTGGCTGCTCTAAATACGCAAATCCTTCCGTGTCATAGTTTTGGACTTGCAAGCCAATCTTACTAAAATATTCCTTAATGGGAGTCAGGTAACTTTGTAAACGCTCCCAATGTGGGTCATCACTGTAGATCACTCCTTGGAGGAGTTTGATCACAACAGGGGCATAGGCTAAAGGTGCTGTAGGCTGCATAGATTTAGAGAAATTATCGTCGGAAAATAATCTGTGGCACGGTCAGAGAAATTGGCTTTTCATCTTCTAAGCTATCAATTGTGAGTAATTCAATGGTACTAAGATTTATCGAGTGCTGTTCGGATTGCGCGGCGATCGCCACATAAGCCACAATCTCAGGTAATCCTTGCGTAACTGGGTAGAGTTGAATTAAGTCAGTTAAAGAGATAGTTGATGAATGTTCTAGGGTTTGAGCAATTCGTTGAGCCAATATATCTTCATCTAAATAAAACTGTTGACAAAGTTCGGTGATTTCCTCATCTAGTGCAATATCTTCTAAGTTTGTTAAATCCAGTGAAAACGTCGGTATTTCTGATTCTTCCAGTGAATGTAAAGGACGAGTCATTACAAGATGTGTCATCGGTTCGCCTTCTAGAACCCAAAAATCTATCTGTCTTGGTTCATGCTTAATCACCTGTAAAGCAAGACGTTGGACATCGTTGATCAACTCCGCAACTCGCCGATTTTCTCTCATGTTGCGCTCATCCAGCATTTGACGCAATTTTTCGGTCAATCGGTGGTTAGACTGCACAACATATTCACCAGCATCTAGTAAGCTTCTTTCAATGCGAAAAAGTAGCAGATTCTCTTGGGTTAATGGTTTTAATTCATCTAGTTGATAAACATTTTGAATCATAGATTTTAGTTCCTGACGCTTATCTGTTGACATCAGGAAGTTCCAAAAAGCATAAAAACTACGCCCTTGCGGTGAGTCTTTTAACTCTTGATCGGCATCTAAAACTCGACTGATCACCGCCCCTTTGCGAGTATCCTGCTGAAGTTGCGCTTCTTGAACCGTTCGAGCCAACTTCCGAAAATTTTGCTCAACATCTTTAAAATCAGCAATTAGTTGTCGTGCTACTTGGTTGGCAAACAGAAATCTTTCTTGCAATTGAGTCTGGGTATAGCGTTCAACCGTACCAGTTTCTCGAATTTGATCAATCTCTTGCTGAAGGCGATCGCGTTCATTTTCTAACTGAGTAATTCTTACCTCAATATCCGTTGTACTACGTTCTTGAGTCTCCTTTAGCAGCGCAAAAATTTGCAGAAAGCGAGATTCAGTCCCCACAAACTCATCTTTTTGTTGCAGATCCTCTAACCAAGCGATCGCCTTTTCAGTTTCAGGAGTAAGCGTAAATACTGGCTCATCGCTATTACTATCAAAGGTTTTTCGCAAAAGTCGATCATCACACCATTCATTGAGATAATCTTTTGGCTTTTGTAGATAGGTATTTGGCTCTAGATCTTGCAGATATTCTAAATAGTCGCTTAGCCTTGATTCCAAGTCTATTTGCGAAAGAGAAACCCGTTGAACTTGCTTAAACTGCCTATGTAAAAAGCTTAAGATTAAGGCAGCATTGCCTTTACGTAATAGTCTGAGAGTGGGAGAAGTTTCCAGTTCTCGTTTGATTTCCGCGTACTCCATATTTTTTCTCACTGCAACCAAGTTAGGATGCACAAGCAGAATCTCCCGATATTAATAGTAATGTTAGATTTTTGATATTTTACAAGATAAACATTAAAAACAACCAATATTTACCCAAATTTAGCGATTATATTTCATAAAACCTATTTTTGACCGAAATCAATATGATTAGCTATGATAACTTTCCAAGACACATCTTAACTAACCCGCATAAGGATGCAAAACTACGGCTTTAAGAATGCGATCGCCTTTCCAAAGTGGCAATGACAGCCATAATTTACCTTCGTCGATCCATTGCTGGCGCAATTCGACGCTACTGAGGCTCGGATTGTTAGATTTGAGACAGATAATATTGAGAGTTGGCTCACAAATAAGCTCTAGGTCGGTAGAATCTTCTACCCATTGCCGCAGATTATTTGATAGCTCAAGAGACCGCTCTACTAAGTAGCGACAACCTGAAATCCCCATCGATTTTAATGCCATCCACAATTTGAGGCTATCGGTGCGTCTTGTACCCTGCAAATTGAGATTGCCAAAGTTCAGAGCTTGATCGTCCATGTAGGGAAGCTCACCATCAAAGCCATCAACGAGGTGTTGCTTATCTTTGACAATCAACATGGCACAGGTTCGCGCCACCCATAACCATTTTTGAGGATTGAAGGTCATGGAGTCGGCAAGGTCACAGCCTTGAAATAGGGGTTGTAATTTTGGTGTAAACACACCTGCGCCACCATAGGCTGCATCGATATGGAACCAGCAATGATAACGTTTTGCAATTTCACCCACAGCTTGAATTGGATCAATTGCTCCTGTCACCGTTGTACCTGCGATCGCAGCCACAAAAAAAGGCTGTTTTCCTACCCTGATTGATTTCTGAATTGCTGATTCTAATTCCTCTAAAATGATCTCGCCACGATCATTAGTGGGAACACGGACTAAGTTCTCTTTGCCCACACCAATTACATTCATCGCCTTCTCAAAGGAAGTATGGGCAGCATCGGAGACAAAGGCAACAAGGTCGCTAGATTTACCCAAAGCTTTACTCTGTGGCTGTTTCCAGTTCCTCGCTAACAATAGTCCTGAAATATTGGCAAGGCTACCCCCTGCGGTGAGTGTACCGAAGCAATCAGTTCCCATTCCAAACAGATTGCCAAACCATTGCATCAGTTGGGCTTCCATGGTTGTAAAGATGGGCGCGAGTTCATAGCTGAGCATATTGTTATTGATTGCTGAAATGAGCGCATCCGCCCAGATGGTAATCGCGGCGGGGACACTATCCATATGTCCCATGTAACGCGGGTTTTGGAAATTAACGGTACGGGGCAAAATTTGCGATCGCACTTCTGTTAATAGCGCTGCTAGATCAGAACCATACTCAGGAATGCAAATATTAAAATCTGATTCGTCCTGTACAAAGGGCTGATTCTGCGTATCTAAGACCGAATCCACAATTAGATCGACAAAGGCATAGCCCAACTTTCGCATGTCTTCAAGATTGGAGCGATCGGGATTAAGAAAGTGCGAATCAAGGGAAAAGTCGGGCATTGTCAGGATTTTGAGTTAATATTGGCGCAAATTATTTGTCTTTAGCGATTGACATAGGGAATTCGGGGAATTGAGGCAATTAAAGCTTTGGTATATCCATCTTGAGGATTGCTCAACACATCAACAGTGCTGCCCTGTTCCAGAATCTTCCCGTTACGCATAACGGCAATGCGATCGCAAAAAAATTGGGCGACCGCCAGATCATGGGTAATGAAAATATAGGTCAGTTTAAATTCCTGCTTAAGATCTGCCATTAATTGCAAAACTTGGCTCTGAATTGAGGCATCGAGCATACTGACTGGTTCATCGCAGATCACTAATTTAGGATTAGTAATCAAGGCTCTGGCAATCGCCACCCGTTGCAACTGTCCACCCGATAGATCAGAAGGGTAACGCTCGGCAAGTTGCGAATTTAGCCCAACTTTTTCCAGAATTGCTGCAACTTTTTCACGGGCTGCTTCGAGATTGGGAGCAAGTTTATGGATTAATAGAGGATCAGCAACGCTACGAAATACGGTCATCTGCGGACTGAAGCAAGCACGGGGATCTTGAAAAATCATTTGCATTTGCGATCGCAGTCGGCGCATTTGCTTATCTTTGAGTTTGGTTAGTTCTACTCCCTCAAAACTCACCGATCCGCGATCGGGCTTAATTAATTGCAGGATGGCACGACCTGTCGTACTTTTGCCAGAGCCACTCTCACCAATAATGCCAAAGGTTTCGCCTGCAAATATCTCTAGATCAACACCATCGACGGCCTTAACTAATCCGCTAGTCGGATTTACTAAGCGGGTCAATACATTTCCACCTGTTACATAGTGCTTTTTGAGGTGGCTGACAGTGAGAATGACGCGACGGTCATGCACAGATTTTTGTTCTGGTATTTTGTCAGGTAATGATTGCGAAGATTGCCCTTGGCTAGGAGCTAAAGCCTCTGGATGAAAATGTAGCACCGAAGCGAGTAAGCTCTGAGTGTAGGGATGTTGAGGCTCACGGAAAATTTGTTCAACTGTACCAGTCTCCACGATCAAACCGTTGTACATCACCGCAATGCGATCGCAATATTCCGCCACCATTCCCAAATCATGGGTAACTAGTAGCAAACCCATAGAACGAATTTTACGTAAAGCTGTTAGCTCTTTCAGGATTTCGCTGGCAACAGTGACATCAAGGCTCGTCGTTGGTTCATCGGCAATTAACAGCACAGGATTGAGCAATAACGACAGTGCGATCGCCACTCGCTGGCGCATTCCACCGCTAAACTCGTGGGGATACTGTTTAGCGCGTGATGGGTCGATGCGGACAGATTGCAGCGCATCATGGAGACGTTGCTTGGCTGATTGTTTAGAAAGCTTGGGATAATGAGATGCTAATACTTCTAAGCCATGGTCTTCAATGCTCATCAAGGGATCAAGCCTTGTCATTGGATCTTGGAAAATCAGACCAACTTTTTCACCACGCCATGTACCATCTTTTTTCTCGGCGATCGCTTCGCCATCAATGCAGATTTGCCCCTCGATATGAGCATATTGAGGCAAAAGTTTAATTAGCGATCGCCCAATTGTTGATTTGCCACAGCCGCTCTCACCGATTAAACCGAGTGCTTCACCTGCTTGTAAATGAAAAGTAATATTATCGACGGCGGGAACTGCATTTCCGTAACGAACTGTTAAATTTTCTACTTCAAGCAGCATGTTTTTAAGACTGGTTATTTAAAGCGCTTCCAGCTAAAATATCACGCTTCTATGGTTGTTGAATACTTTCGGAGTTAAGCAAAAAGATTGGCGACAGCTATAATTAATCCAAGAATGGGAAAAACCATATGCAGAGATTTGAATGGACTGATGCTTTGAGTACAGGTGTACCAATGATCGACAGTCAACATAGAGAGCTGATTGCAGCTACGAATGAGATTGGGGAAGCCCTCGAAAGGGGAAATGGTACAAATGCAATTAAGAAATTATTGGTATTTCTTAAGTTTTATGCAGAATGGCATTTTGGTAATGAGGAGACCTGTGCCGCAAAGCACAGTTGTCCAATGGCTGGAGTCAATGAAGCGGCTCATCGCAAGTTTATCGATACCTTTGGCAAACTTCACGATCAATACCGCCAGAGCGATGCTAGTGAAGAAGTTGCCCTGCAAATCTACAACGAGCTTTGTGAATGGCTAGTGAGTCATATTTTAAAAATCGATACTCAAATTGGTGCTTGCATCAAAGAGAGCATGGCAAAACAGGCGTAACATCAATAAAAACAAAAAAGGCGAGCTTAGCTCGCCTTTTTTGTTTGATTACTCTTCTGTTTCTTCAGCCTCTTCAGCCATTGGGTAGACAAACCCATCATTTTTGCCTGAGAGGATGGACTTACCTAACGAAATAGCTCTTTGAGCATGAACTGCGGCTTTACGCTTCCATACTGCTTTGCGGCTATCTCGCTTAGATTTAGAAGTGCGCTTCTTGGGTACTGCCATGACGTGATCTCTATGTTAAATATGATGATTTTCTAAGCGTGAGGTATAAATTTCAAACTAGAAAATTTTTGACAACCTTTCTATCATATGCGAAATCACCAATCTTGCGATCGCAAATTTCTGCGAAACCAATAAAAGCAAATTAACTCATGAATTGCTCTGCTTTTATTGGTTTAACATTAGTTTAGCCGCCTATTTGCAAAGCCATGTCCGCAGACCGATCTTCCTTCGCCGAACATTATCACGAACGCACTAAGTATTCTCCTGCCACCCTCGCAAGTAAGAGTCAGGGATTAGACTGGAGCGCTCAACCATCTCCCTATAAAGATTATAAAATCGGCACTGTCTATGATCTCAAACCCTATCTAACTGAAGAAATTCAGTCAGATCGTGATGGGCTATTAGCTAGTCGTTGGCGCAGACTATCGCGGCTACTATTTTGTAGTTATGGCTTAACCGCAAGAGTACCCACCGTCACAGGTGAGGCATTTTATTTGCGGGCTGCTCCCTCAGCAGGCGGCTTATACCCTGCCGAAATATATTTGATTTCCGCAGGAACTCCGCTCCTATCCGCAGGGATCTACAACTACCAAGTCCGATCCCATAGTTTGGTTCACTTTTGGCAAGATAATAACGTTTGGGCTGGCTTGCAAAAGGCTTGTTTCAATCATCCAGCTTTGCAAAATACCCGATTTGCGATCGCGATCACGGCTGTATTTCACCGTTCAGCATGGCGCTATCAAGATCGCGCCTATCGCCGCATCTTTTTGGATACAGGACATTTGCTAGGCAATATCGAGCTAGCCAGTGCCATCGAGGACTATCAAGCCTCATTGATTGGTGGCTTTGCCGATGCAACGATCAATGAACTGCTATTTTTAGACCAACAAGTTGAAGGTACAATCGCCGTTGTCCCAATTCTTGACCTACAGGACGAAGAAAGTATTGGCAGAGGTCAAGAATCAAGACAACCGCTCCAGCGTCATTCACCTAATCTTTTTAGAGGAATGATGACGGCTCTACCATCCCAAATCGTGAATAATTACCCCAAACTCCCCGATGGTGAACTATTGGGTTATTTACATCAATCAACACAAATCACTAAAAAAATCGGCTTAGAACCTAGCAAACAAACATTACTGGAGCCGAAAGAATCAAAAATTTCTGAGCAAGGCAGCGAGTTAACACCTAACCAAGATTTAGATAAATACAACTTTCCTTTCTGTACAAGAGTTAGCACGAAAACAGGAAGTATTCACTGGGGTGACGATCTAGAGATGCTAGAAAATACAATCTTGCAACGACGCTCAACCCGTGAATATACAGGAGACAAATTAGAACTTGCCGAACTTAAAGCAATTCTCGACTTTACCTATCAACCCCAACACTATGCCGATCAAGGTATTGATGGTAATCCCGATTATTTCGATCTTAGCTTGATCGAAACCTTTGTTGCCGTGACAGGAGTACATGACTTAGAGGAAGGTTGCTACTACTATGCGCCCAAATCCCAAGAACTACGCCAAATTCGCTTTAAAAACTTTCGCGAAGAACTACATTATCTTTGTCTCGGTCAAGAGCTTGGGCGAGATGCAGGAGCCGTAATTTTCCATACCGCCGACCTCAAAAATGCGATCGCAAAATATGGCGATCGCGTCTATCGTTACTTACACATGGATGCAGGTCATTTAGGACAAAGACTAAACCTCGCTGCGATCGGCTTAGGTGTCGGCGTAAGTGGCATTGCAGGCTTCTTTGATGATCTCGTCAACGAAGTTCTCGGCATTCCCAACGATGAAGCAGTTCTATACATCACCACTTTAGGACGATCGCGCTAAAGTGGTGAGTTAACTAAATCTACAGAGAAATGGCAACAATTCATGAATTCTAGAGAAGATATTCAACAATTACTAGCATCTAATAAGAGATTTCAACCATCACAGATTACTGAAGCATGGTTTGTAATTGTGATATTTTCTTTTGTGACTTTAGTCTTACTAAGTACTGGAGGAGTTGGTGCTAAGGGATTAACAGTTATTTTCCCTTTAGGTTCTTTTGTTGTTAGCTGGTTTCTATATTTCCGACATCCCATATTCTATATAGGTTTTGTATGGTGGCTTTTCTTCTTGGCCTCATTTGTTAGGCGAGTTGCTGATTTAAATGCAGGTTCTTTTACTGACCCCAGCCCAATACTACTATCTCCTTTTTTGGCAAATATAGTGTGTATGCACACACTATATTTCAACTTACCTAAAGTTAGAGAAAATGGGACATTGCCCTTTATTTTATCCCTAGCAAGTATTTTTTATGGCTACTTAATAGGAATTATTCAAGGCGATTTTTTAGCTGCTTCAGTTAGATTGCTAGAATGGATATGTCCATTGCTATTTGGTTATCATTTGTGTGCTAATTGGCATCGTTATCCCGACTATAGACGCAATTTTATGCAGGTATTTTTATGGGGAGCGTTAGTAATGGGCGTATATGGCGTTTACCAGTTTCTTGTTGCTCCTGAATGGGATCGCTTTTGGTTAACTTCTTCAGGCATGACTTCTAGTTCTGGTATACCAGAACCTTTAGGTATTCGTGTATGGAGCACCTTAAATTCACCTGGTCCATTTGGTGATTTTATGGCAACGGCTTTAATAATCCTACTAAGTTGCCGTAGTGTTTTAGTTTTACCATCCGCAGTATTTGGCACTCTATCGTTCCTCTTAAGTATCGTAAGAACAGCATGGATTGGCTGGTTTTTAGGTGTGATTTATCTCTTTAAAACCTTGCCCACGAAACTAAAATTTGGAATGATTGCAACAATCATAGTATTATCGATAATAATCGTTCCCCTGAGTACAATTCAGCCATTGTCTACGACAATTGGAACAAGGTTAGAAACCTTATCGAATCTATCGCAAGATAATAGTGCTAGAGAAAGACAAGTAGCCTTTACCATTTTATTTGATGATGCAATTAGTAGTGTTGTTGGTAGAGGAATTGGAGGTTTTGATACAGACAGTGCTTTTCTAGTTTTAATGATTGAACTGGGATGGATTGGTTCTGTTCCCTATGTTATGGGAATGGGAGGTTGTATATTTTCAATTTTTTCATTTAAGCCCAGAAACGATGATATTTTTTTACCAGTTGTTCACGCAATAGTTATTAAGTCACTTTTTTTCTTACTAGCAGGCCCAACAATGAGAGGTTCACAAGGAATGTTACTGTGGGGGTTTATCGGTCTTGCCCTATCTGGCAAAAAATACTATCAAATCACGGAAAATAATCTTAAAAATTTAACAGATAACATTTAACTATTAATCAAACATAGAAGAATATGATTACATCGCCTAGACGATTACTGTTTTTAGTTAATGGCTCTGAAAGTAGTGCTGCTGGTATCCGTGCTCAACTTTTCGCAGATCGGTTTGATGATCAGTGGAAAATTCATTTTTGCTATCGACCTACGCGAAAGTGGCAAGGTATATTTTCTTTTATTCAAAACGCTTTAAATTTCCGTCCACATATTATATACGTGATTGATGTAGCTTACACAGGTGTGTTGTCAGGATTTGCTTCAAAAAAAATCCTAGGATGCAGACTAGTCATTGACTCTGGAGACGTTGCCTACGAATTAGCTAAGTCAAGTGGGAATTATAGTAAGGGTCAATTAGCCTTAATTAATGGCGTTGAAAATCTTGCATTGCATAATGCAGATCGATTTGTAGTTAGGGGAAGCTTTCATCAAGAATTTCTATCTCATCAAGGATTTAAGCATGTAGAGTTTATTCCTGACGGTGTAGAAGTTAATCGAGCGAAAATAGTTGACCCTAGAGAATTTAAGCAAAGTTTAGGGCTGAAAGATTTTTTAATTGTTGGATTAGTCGGCTCAATGGAATGGTCAGAGCGCCATCAAATGTGCTACGGATGGGATATTGTCGAGGCTATGGTGATGCTTAAAGATGAGCCGATTGCTGCCTTACTAATTGGTGATGGTAACGGCAAAGTTATTTTGGAGGAACGCGCAAGAAAATTGGGTGTGAGCGATCGAATTAAATTTGTAGGTCGTATTTCCTATGAAAATTTATCTACTTATATTTGTGCGATCGATGTCTGTATATCTACTCAATCTAATGATATTGTGGGAATGGTTCGCACAACAGGAAAATTGCCCCTCTATCTCGCCCATGGTCGATATGTAATTGCCACTGATGTTGGTGAAGCAAAAAAAGTATTGCCGAATTTAGGCTGTTTGTTGCCATATCAAGGAGTTAGAGATCCAGAGCATCCTAGACGACTTGCAAAGCATTTACAGCTGCTTTTGCAAGAACCGCAGAGACTAGAAGTTGCAGATAAAGCTAGGCAAGTAGCAACAGATAATTTTGATTATGATCTTTTGGGAAAAAGAGTGGTTTCTATGTGTGAGCAACTGATATTGTGAAGATAAAGCTTGTAAAAAACCACTGTTCTACTTTAGTTTGTATTTGAGAAATTTTCCAAAAGTCCGCCAAGTAGCTAGCAATTCTGATTATGGGACTATTCTACTGGCTTTCAGCGATTTACAGATTTGCAAATAATTGTTAAATCCTCTTTTTCAATAGTGCGGACAGAATTAGGAAATAGAGAAAAAAAGCCATTCATCGTATAAGGTGCGGTTATTGAACACCAGCACCAAAAATGAATAGCATAAATATCATACTACCCAGTCTACTGAGTAAACCCCAACAGAAGTTTCTGATAACACTGTTTTCGACAATATTGGTATTGTGCGGGAAAGTAAACGGTAATGTGTCACATTTGTTGGAAGATATAGTAGCATGGGCAAGAATAAGTAGGAAAAAAAGATGGTATTTGAAGCAGTGGAATGTCCCACATGCGGAGGTGTGGATATCCACAGACACGGACAAAGCGTCACAGGTAAAAAACGATACATTTGCTTAAATACGGAATGTATGCGAAAGACATTTATTCTTGATTACACCTATCAAGGGTATCGTCCAGAAGTAAAACAACAAGTAGCAGAAATGGCAGTCAATGGC
>NZ_JACJQB010000028.1 GCF_014696385.1 Pseudanabaena mucicola FACHB-723 | reverse complement strand
CGTTTTTGATAATCTTTTTGCTTTGGCAGTGGGGGCATTCCATGGCTTTCTCCTTGGCTCTGTCTCTATTTTCTCATACCACTAATTTAATGACCACTGCCTTCATCCTGGAGAAGTTCTTTTAGAAGAATTTCTTAAACCGATGAACTTGAGCCAAAATCAACTAGCATTATCTCTTCGAGTTCCTGCTAGACGTATTAACGAAATCATTCACGGTAAGCGACGAATTACCACAGATACGGCAATTCGCTTAGCATTCTATTTCAATATGTCTCCCAGATTTTGGCTTGGATTACAAATGGATTACGATTTAGATATAGCTGAAGATGAAATTGGTGAGAAGCTGAAAATGGAAGTAGCAGTTTTTAGCTAAAGCGATCGCAAATTGATAAAAACAAAAGAGAGTTGCGGCGCTTCGCGCCGCAACTCTCTTTTAGGCTATAGCTATAACTTGCTAAAAAGTAATACTCAAGATCAGCTTCAGGGTATTGCTAAGCCAAACGAGGGCGACTAGTCCACCAAGTATCGCTAAAGGGATGATTGCCAAGGTGCGCCAACTATTGATTTCCAAAGCAATTGAAGCGCTACGGACTTGCCAAATGATGAACCAGATAATTACGGCGATCGCAGCGACAATGCGGAACTGGGACGGTAAGCTGAGGGCAGGAGCCATTAATAACCAAGGTAAACTGGCAAAACCCGTCAGGGTCAACAATTCCAGCATAGATACTTGCTTCTGAAAAACACTAGCCAAAAGTTTTAGCAAAAATGTAAAAAATACCCAACCAATTACACCGCTAATCACTGACCAGATAATTGAGAATATCCCCACCTGATCGAGTCTCAGGATCTCTAAGATATTTACTGAGCCAATCACGATCGCAGCCTGCATAAATGAAGGTTGTGCCTTGAGTTGCTCAAAGGTGGCTTGTGGCAGAAATAATGTCCCATACAGCCGATCCAGAAATGTACCCAGATTTTGCGGTGGTTGGGATGACGGCTCACCATCTATTGCGATCGCAGTTAAATCAACGGAATTTGGCTCAGTGGGATTCATAAAAAGCTAGGGATGAGATGGATTAAGTCAAACTTTGCCTTGGTTTTGTCTTAATCTAATACTAATTGCTACTGACTTTAACATGATTGACCTCGATACTACGCAAACCCATCACCTCCTCAATATTGACGCAGACCAGTTGCCACAGGGCTTACGGGGCAAAATTACAATTCCCGGAGACAAGTCAATTTCCCATCGCGCCTTGATGCTTGGCTCGTTAGCAGATGGAGAGACAACGATTCGAGGTTTATTGCTAGGTGAAGATCCGCGCAGTACGGCGGCTTGTTTTTCGGCAATGGGGGCAGAAATATCAGAACTAAATTCAGAGTTAGTCACCGTCAAGGGGATTGGGCTAGGCAACCTCAAAGAGCCTGTTGATGTTTTAAATGCAGGTAATTCGGGGACAACCTTGCGCCTGATGTTGGGAATTTTGGCAAGTCATCCCGATCGCTTTTTTGCGGTTACAGGGGATAACTCTTTGCGATCGCGTCCGATGTCCCGTGTTGTTGCGCCCTTACGACAAATGGGCGCAAATATTTGGGGCAGAGAAAATGGAGCGCGTGCGCCTCTGGCAATTTCAGGACAAAATCTCAAGGCAATTCACTATCAATCCCCTGTGGCTTCAGCACAGGTCAAGTCCTGCATTATGCTGGCAGGTTTGATGACCGATGGCGAAACAATCATCACGGAGCCAGAGCGATCGCGGGATCACAGTGAAAGGATGCTCTCGGCTTTTGGGGCAAATGTCACCGTTGATGTGGATACTAATACTGTGATCGTCAAAGGTGGCGCAAAACTAGTTGGGCAAGAAGTAACCGTACCAGGGGATATTAGTTCCGCCGCATTTTGGTTAGTAGCAGCTTCCATCGTTCCCAACTCCGATCTTTTAATTGAGAATGTGGGGATTAACCCCACCCGTACAGGAATTTTAGAAGTTCTTAGCGAAATGGGAGCGGATATCACCTATGAAAATCAACGCGAAGTTACGGGCGAACCCGTTGCCGATTTGCGAGTGCGATCGGCAAATCTCAAAGGCTGCCGCATCGGTGGTGCGGTGATTCCGCGTCTTATTGATGAGATTCCTATTTTAGCGATCGCAGCTAGCTGTGCAGAAGGCACTACAATTATCGAAGATGCTGCGGAGTTGCGAGTCAAGGAAAGCGATCGCATCGTGGCGATGGTTAAGGAAATGACGAAAATGGGGGCAAATGTCACGGAGCGACCTGATGGCATGGCAATCGTGGGCGGTAAAGCCCTAACTGGTGCAGAAGTAGAAAGCTATGATGATCACCGTGTTGCTATGAGTCTGGCGATCGCAGCTTTGGTTGCTAAGGGTAAAACCTCCATCAATCGGGCTGAATCCGCCGCAATTTCCTATCCCTCTTTTATCCCCACCTTACAAAGCTTATATATCAGTAAATAAAAAAGGCGGCGCTTAGCGCCGCCTTTTTTATTTACTTGGTTTTTTAAACTAAAAATGGCGTAGCCATTTTTAGTTTGTTGTTAAATCGAAGTGGCGATGACAAAACCAAGCACACCAATGAAAATGACGAGGGCATAAAACTGCGCTTTACCATTTTCAAAGTATTTCAAACCTTCGCCCGTAACCACAGTTACGAAACCTGCAAGGTTAACCACACCATCAACAATTTTGGCATCGACTTCTAGCACTTGACGCGCAAGGCGGCGAGAACCAATCACAAAGACAGCATTGTAAATTTCGTCAATGTACCACTTGTTCTTCGAGAGCTTGTAAAGTGGCTCAATCGATTTTGCGATCGAACTAGGATCGATTTTCTTCTGCATATACATCAAGATAGCAAGAGAAATACCAATCAAGCCAATCCCGATCGAGCTACCACCCATCAATAGAAATTCGGGTGTAAAACCTTCAATGGGAACTTCGGTGATTTTTTCCGATGGGGCATGGATGAAATACTCGAAGTAATTGCCCAACGGTGTACCGACTAAACCGATCAGCATCGAAGGAATTGCCAAGACCATCAGAGGGAAAGTCATCGTGATTGGTGACTCATGGGGCTTGCTGGCATGGTGATGTCCATGACCATCGTCCGCTTGAGCTTCCTTGCCAACGGAGTTTTCAGCTTTGACTGCGGCTAAAAGTTGTTTGTCAGTACCGCGAAAATCGCCTTCAAAGGTGGTGAAGTACATACGAAACATATAGAAAGCCGTGATTCCCGCCGTGGCAAAGCCAATCGCCCAAAGCGCAGGATTAGCTTTGAAGGTAGAAGCAAGAATTTCATCCTTTGACCAGAAACCAGCGAAGGGAGGAATCCCACTAATCGCCAGAGTGCCGATGAAGAATGTAATTGCTGTAATCGGCATGTACTTGCGTAGACCACCCATCACCCGCATATCTTGTGCGAGGTCAGGATCATGTCCTACGACTTCTTCCATACCATGAATAACAGAACCAGAGCCAAGGAACATCATCGCCTTGAAGTAAGCGTGAGTCATCAGGTGAAATAGCCCTGCACCATATGCGCCTACACCCATCCCCATGACCATGTAACCCAATTGGGAAACGGTGGAATAGGCTAAACCTTTTTTAATGTCGTTTTGGGTAATTGCGATGCTAGCACCGAGAAAAGCAGTAAATGCCCCTGTCCATGCGATCGTGTTCATCACCGCAGGGATTTCTTCAAAGACAGGGAACATTCTTGCAATCAGGAATACACCTGCGGCAACCATGGTTGCTGCGTGAATTAACGCGGAAATTGGTGTAGGGCCTTCCATCGCATCGGGTAGCCACACATGCAGTGGGAATTGTGCCGACTTCGCGGCGGGCCCCATGAATACGAGGATCGCAAATAGGGTGGCAAGGGCAACACTCAAAGCGCCAGATTCTACTAGTTCACTCAGGCGTTCTCCCATTTCTGTGAATTCAAACGTACCTGTTGCCCAATACAGACCCAGCAAACCCAGTAGTAAACCGAAGTCACCAACGCGGTTAGTGACAAAGGCTTTTTGGCAAGCATCGGCAGCTCCTTTGCGATCGAACCAAAAGCCAATCAGCAAGTAGGAACACATCCCCACTAGTTCCCAGAAAATATAAATCTGTACCAAGTTGGGGCTAACGACTAATCCCAACATGGAGGAGGTAAATAAGCTCAGGTAAGCATAGAATCTGACATAGCTGGGATCATGTGCCATGTAGCCATCGGTGTAAATTTGTACCAAAAAGGCGACGGTGGTGACGATCACGAGCATCAATGCCGTGAGGTGATCGATCACAAAACCCATGTTCAGATGGAATGTACCTGCTTGCGCCCACTCAAAGGTGTAGAGGTAGGGTTCATGCCCTTGGATCTGACTCCAGAGTAGGTTAATTGCCATCACCATTGCCCCACCTGTGGCGGAAACGCTGAGGATTGACCATAGCGATCGCAATTTGTTGGTGGATTTGTTAAAGGTAATCAGTCCTGTGCCGATAATCAATGCTGCGGCGAGTGGCAGCAAGGGAATCAGCCATGCGTATTGATATGCAAAGTCCATAGGTCGCGTTTGAACGCAAAGTTTGTTGTAGAGATCCTTTTAATAAGTCAGTTTACTACAGGGCGATCGGCTGCGATGTGTTAACCCTGAGCATTGTTACTTATTAATTCAAAAATTTAAGAAAATTTAAACCTTAACACCGCCAATATAGCGTTTTGTTGCCCCGCCGAAGGTGAGGAAACAAAACGCTGAACTAGAAGAAGAGTTGTGGCGCGAATCGCCGCAACTCGCTTCTTGGGTTTTGATTTGCTCTAATACAAGTGGCGGTAGCTATATGAATTTATGTTGTTGCTTTTGGTGGAGTGGCTTCACTTTCGATCAATGGCGATCGCAAACATAAGTAAATCAATGCACCGATCAGAGGCACGATCGCAATAGTTGTAAAAAAGCGATCATCGGTCATGCCGCGCCTTTCCATGTCATCACTGAGCAACCAAGGAAACATCAGCGAGAGCAAACAGAAATCGAGGGTCATTACATGGATAAATCGACTGGTTTGCCATTGCTGTAAAAAGTCCGCCAAATTTCCTGATGCAAAGCCATAGAGTAGAAAGTAAATTGCGATCGCAGTTAGCGCTATACCTGTAATCCGTGAATCTAAAATCTTGACATTCCAGCTTTTTTTGCCGACAAAGGTGGGATTGTCTTCACGCAAAGCAAAGTAAGGTAATAGCGCAAATGCCCCTAACAAAAAGGAAAGAGCAGCAAATGGCCAAGCTGGTATTTTTTGCCCTTGTCCATCACTAACCAAAATGCAGGCATAAATGCAAGGAAAAACCCCCATCAAGTTAAATAGCGCCACGATATAAGCATTTGTGCTTTGCCATTCACCCGCAATCAGTTTTTGGATTAATTCAAAAGTGTCAGGTCGATCTGGCGGTGCAAAGACGAACGCATAGACTGAAAATAAAATCCAAATTAGCCAAAATCCCAGTTTGTTAGACATAAATCCAATAGTTACAGCCTGTTGATCCTTGCAGTATACAAAAATTTTCTTTGGTCAAAATACCAACAATGCGACGCTTTGCGTCGCATTGTTAATCTTCAAGTTAGATGCCCAATCTTTGATAAATCTGATCGAGATTTTTAAGATGCTTATTCGGATCAAAACAAGCCGCCAATTCATCGTCAGAGAAAGTCTTCTGCACGGTTTCATCTTCGCTAATCAGCTTGCGGAAATCGCCATCGGGCTTATTCCACGCAAGGTGAGCGGCTTTCTGAACGATCGCGTAACTATCTTCACGACTCAGGCCCTTAGTTACTAGTCCTAAGAGTACCTGCTGACTAAAGACGACCCCACCATAACAATAGAGATTGCGTTCCATATTGTGGGTATGAACTAACAAATTCTTCACCAAGTCGGTGATTTCTCTGAGCATGAAGTGGGTGAGGATACAGCTATCGGGAAGCAATACCCGCTCCGCCGCACTGTGGGAAATGTCGCGCTCATGCCATAGCGCCACATTTTCTAGAGCCGTAGTTGCATAGCCTCGTAATAGACGCGCCATACCCGTGAGACGCTCCGAGCGGATCGGATTGCGTTTGTGGGGCATTGCCGATGAGCCTTTTTGTCCTTTAGTAAAGTGTTCTTCTACTTCGAGGACATCGGTACGCTGGAGATTGCGAATTTCGACAGCGAAACGTTCGATTGATGCGCCAATTAGGGCAAGCACTTGCGAAAATTCGGCATGGCGATCGCGGGAAATGACCTGAGTTGATGCACAATCAGGCTGAAGCCCTAACTTTTGACAGGCGATTGCTTCGATACGGGGATCGACGTTGGCATAAGTCCCCACCGCACCTGAAATTTTACCAACGGCAATATTTTTGCTGAGTGCTAAGAGGCGATCGCGGTGGCGCAACATTTCGGCTAACCAACCTGCTAGCTTAAAGCCAAAGGTAATCGGTTCAGCGTGAATACCATGGGTGCGCCCCGACATGATTGTGTAGCGATGTTGCTGGGCTTGATAGCGAATTGCTTGGATTGCTTCTTCTAGCTGCGCTTGGATGATTTCTAAGCTATCTACTAACTGTACTGCTAGAGCTGTATCGAGCACGTCGGAACTGGTTAGCCCAAGGTGAATATAGCGACCCGCATCACCAACATATTCATTAACGTTGGTCAAAAACGCGATCATGTCGTGCTTGACGGTTAATTCAATTTCGTTGACGCGATCAGCGTCAAAGTTTGCTTTTGCCTTAATTTCTTCGACAGCATCAGCAGGAATATATCCTAATTCTGCCTGTGCCTCGCAAACGGCAACCTCAACTTGCAACCAAGTTTGGTACTTGTGCCGATCTGTCCATAGCCGACCCATTTCGGGTAATGTATAGCGTTCTATCAAGACTTACGCTCTTGGAATAATCACAATTTTTAACTATAGCAAATTTTACAATTATTTAGGAAAGCAATTTTGGAATTTTCAGCACCAAAGGTGCTGAAAATTCCAAAATTGCTTTCTGCTACTGTCATGAGTCATGTAAAATTCATTTTTAAAACTTTGCTGATTATGCTATTGTTATAACCGCTCTAAAAGTTTTTGTAGAGCCAATTAAGAATATTTGGAGAGGTGGCAGAGTGGTTGAATGCGTCTGACTCGAAATCAGATTTAGGGTCACACCTAACGGGAGTTCGAATCTCCCCCTCTCCGTAAATAACAAGCAACAAAAAAAGCCTTGCATTGCAAGGCTTTTTTTGTTGCTTATCCCAGCCAAAACCATTGTGAAGCCGCCGCACCTATTAGCAGAGGTAGCGCCGCTACCTCTGGGAAGGGATTAGGTTTACAGGGTAAACGTAAAATCCTTAACCAATATGCCTGGAGAAAGAATGCCGCCTAAAGATCGTTTTTCGTAAGTGCCTGTATCGGGGATAAACTCAAGAAAATCGGTCAGAGCTAACAGATTGTCGCCGAGAAAATCATAGATGCTATCGTCAAAGCGGAGATTTTCGATGGGTGCAACCAGTTCACCCTGTTCGACCCAGAAACAGGCATAGCGAGTCATACCTGTGATCCGTCCGCCTGTATGGTCACTCCAGTTGAGATAGTGCAAATTTGATAGATATAGTCCCGTATCTAATTGCTGGAGAATATCCGCTTCCGCCAATGACCCTGCCTTAACTTCAGGCGATCGCATGTACTCACCCGCACTTGCCCCATTTGCCTCTTTGCCATATTCCTTAGCGCTGCGCGAGCTAACTAGGGTATTAACGAGTTTGCCTTGCTCAATTACGGCTAAATATTCAGGGGCAATTTCTCCTAATCCATTGAAGCGGGGAACTTGTCCATGGCTAAAGTTTTCGCTGAGGGATAGCAAGGGCGAAAGAGCTTTTTCTTGATTTTTGAGTTTTAAAAGTGCGCTACTACCTTGTTGCAAGCTGGCTTCACCAGCACTTCCTGCGACAAATTCGAGTAGGGCAGCCGCAGCCGCAGGGGCAAAATAGGTGCGATATTGTCCACGTTCGATGGTTTTGCTTGTTTTTTGGAGAGCGGCTAGTTGTTGCTTAGAGCGTTGAATCTGGGTGTTATAGGATGACGAATTCCATTCTTTTCCTGCATAGATGCCCTTGACGGCTTTTTCGCCTGAAGCTGTTTGCACAAACATGGAGTAATCCACAAAAAAAGAGTCGGTGGCAAACCAATGCCTTTGACCTGCGGAGTTGGCATTGGCGCGAATGATCGATCCTGATGCGTAGAAACCTGTGAAGTCAACATCGGTGACAGATTTCAAAATCGTTGCGATCGCAATTTCAGGATCGAGCAATTTACCCTGATAGACATCGCGACTCGAACCTTGATTTTCGGGAATGACGACATAGGGGTTTTCAGGAATTTGAGATACTTCCGTGCGTAAATGTTTAAGATTTGCGATCGCGCGGGCTTGATCGATATCAAAGTCTCCTGTAAAGGGAAACTCGGCATGGGCTTCACACTGATCGGCAACTAGGGAAATCGTCATATTGCCATCGGCAACTACACCTGACTGTCTCACCTTGGCATTATTAAACCTTGTAAACTGACTGCGCTCACTATCAAGATTGATGGTCAAATGTTCACGCACCTGAAGACAATCAATCAAGTAATCAGCTAATTGATAAAACGCATGTTCTAGATTTTTTTCTTCGAGATTTCTGATCATTTAAAAGCTCAATTCCTAATTAATTTTTGGTAAGTAGCTAGGCTTAATTAAAATCCAGAGCTAAAACCTGTGGCGCACGCGCAGCGTGCGCCACAGGTTTTAGGGTTTTATATTTAATTGCGCCCAGTTACTTATAGCAAAGGTAAAACCATTTGCAGACAAGTGGCGGTGCTTCGCTTCACCAAGCGATTCTTGAAGTCAAATCTTACTAATAATAAACTTAGTTACAATATCTAGCCCTGTTTGGTCTTTGAGATTGCTAAATACAAAGGGTTTTTGACCACGCATTTTGAGTGCATCCCGTTCCATTACACCCAAATCTGCGCCAACATAAGGGGCAAGATCAATTTTATTAATTACCAATAAATCGGATTTGGTAATTCCGGGTCCACCTTTGCGGGGGATTTTGTCACCTGCGGCAACGTCAATTACATATAGGGTTAAATCCACAAGTTCAGGGCTAAAGGTGGAGGCAAGATTATCCCCACCACTTTCCACAAAGATTAAGTCTAAATCGGTAAAGCGTAATTCCAATTGCTCAATGGCGGCTAAATTCATGGATGCGTCTTCACGAATTGCTGTATGTGGACATCCACCTGTCTCTACACCAACAATGCGATCTCGATCGAGAGCTTCACTGCGGACTAAAAACTGAGCGTCCTCTTGGGTATAAATATCATTGGTGACGACAGCTATTTGAAAGTGCGATCGCAGTGACTTACAGAGGGCATCAACGAGGGCAGTTTTTCCAGAACCAACTGGGCCAGCGACTCCGACACGAAATGGTGACATGGTTATATTTCCAGATACGGTATATACGGTAGAGTAATGTTGGCACTGAGCCGCTTTACTTTAACTGTAATTTTAGCTAATGCACATTGTTACACAACGTTTATCGACAGAAGCAAAGAAATTGATTGATCTCGATTCTCTGCTCACTCTTGCTTTAATTGCTGAGGATAGAACTCGCAGTCGTCATCGCTTTATGACCGTTGAAGGAGAAGAGATTAATTTGCAATTGCAAAGGGGAACTGTGTTAAGAGAAGGTGACATTCTCGCAGATGCCCAAAATCAGCCAATTGCAAAGGTGGTCGCCAAGCCAGAACCAGTTATTACCGTTACAGCGAAATATCCCCTTGAGTTTTTAAGAGCCGCTTACCATTTGGGCAATCGGCATATTGGTTTGGAAATTACCGAGAACTATTTGCGGCTATCTCCTGACTCAGTTTTAGAAGATATGGTTTTGCAAATGGGCTTGACAGTTACCCATGAAACCCAGCCTTTTCAACCTGAATCTGGCGCATACCATCACCACCATGAACATTAATCCTGATTCGCTGCAACTTTTGCGTTTATTGCAAATTACTAGCCCAGCTTTGCCTGTTGGTGCGTATAGCTATTCGGAAGGTATAGAGTACCTTTGTCAGCAAGGTATTATTCAAACTGAGGCGGATCTTTGCGCTTGGTTAAGCCGAGAGTTAGCCTTTGGATTTATTACCAACGAAGCGGCAATCGCACTTCGCGCCCACCAAGCTGTAATCACAAATAATCTGGTGGATCTAAGTTATTGGAATAATTGGCTCTCGGCAACTAGAGAAGCGGAAGAGATTCGTCTGGCGAGTTGGCAAATGGGACAGTCATTAATGAAGTTATGGGAACAACTTGCGGAAGGGCTTTATCGCGATCAGCAGCAATCGATTAGTTCACTGTTACCCATGGCGAAAAACAATCAAAATGGTCAGGGATGTAATTTTGCGATCGCATTTGGCATCGTTGCGGCTAGTTTAGGGATTGATGCTAGTCAAACCACAATTGGTTATATTTCCAGTTGGCTATCTAATTTGGTGAGTGCGGCGGTGCGGTCAGTTCCCTTTGGGCAAACAGTTGGACAGCAAGTTATTTTTCAACTCAGTCCCAATGTTTTAACTAGTGCGGCATCGGCTCTACAAAAAGCTGATCATGATTTGGAATGGTGTGGTTGGGGAGCAAGTATCGCTTCGGCAAATCATGAGACACAATATTCGCGATTGTTTAGAAGTTGATCAGAAGTTTTTGATTGCCACCGATCCAGAAACTAAGTGGTTAAGCATAAATAACTACTTAGTTTAAAAGTGTCTCAATTTTTGCAATGACTTCCTCAATAGTGTTATTTGACGCTCTTTCAATAAAACTTATCTTTCTTGCTTGCCAGTCTAAACTCTTAATCTGGTCAGCGAGAATCACTCCCTTAGTTTTTGTATCTGTGAGCAGAACCTCAAACTTCCATTCCTTAATTTTAGAAGTAATTGGACAAAGCAGAGCCAAGTTTGAACGTTGATTATAGGCTATAGGCGAAATTACAAAAGCGGGACGATGACCATATTGTTCGCGTCCGAGCTGTGGATTAAAATCTAGCCAGACAATATCACCACGATCGGGGATGTATAGCTTTACCATACTTCATTACCAACAGGAATACCTGTGGAGATTTCTGCATGGAGATTTTCTGAGGTCATGCCATCTAGCAGTTCATCCAGCATATATTTCTTACGTCGATAGGGTGTTAAAACAATCTTTCCATCGATAATATCTATGTTGATTTCGCTGCCTGCTTGAATTTGTGCCTGTTCAGCTATAGCTTGCGGAATACGTATAGCTAAACTATTACCCCATTTAGAGATAGCAGTTGTCATAATCAATGCTCCAAACAACGTATATCTATTGTATCTACATTGCCTTGCTTTGCCAACATTTCACTGTCAGTATTTATCAAAATTTTGCGACTCAATTGCACCCTCAGCATCATTTGCGATCGCCTTTAATCGATCCAACATATCTGCCGTCACGTCTTGCCACATCCCGCGCTGATTCGCCTCTAACAATCGTTCCGACATATCTCGCAACGCCCAAGGATTGCTAGATTTAATAAAATTCTGGACTTCAGGGTTAAAAATATATGCCTCCGCAACACCCTCATACATGAAGTCGGAAACGCAGTTAGTCGTAGCATCATAGGCAAATAGATAGTCAAGCGTTGCCGACATCTCGAAAGCACCTTTATAACCGTGACGCATCGCTCCTGCGATCCATTTGGGGTTAACCACACGCGATCGATAAACCCTTGCAATCTCTTCACTTAACTTGCGAACCTTGGGCTGAGCCATGCGTGAGTTATCGCCAAAGTACACCTCTGGAGCATTCCCTGAAATAGACTTGATCGCCGATGTCATTCCGCCCTGAAACTGATAATAATCATCGGAATCTAGAATGTCATGCTCACGATTGTCCTGATTTTGCAGCACTATTTGCATATTGCCAAGACGTTGGTTAAAAGCTTCAGGGGCGGATTTTCCTTCGGATTTGCTGGTGTAGGCGTAGGCACTCCAATTGATATAGGCTCGCGCTAAATCCTGCTCACTTTCCCAGTTTTGCGACTCGATTAAGCCTTGTAAACCTGCACCATAGGCACTCGGCTTGGAGCCGAATACCCGATAACGCGATCGCTCTTGGGCTTGTTCTAAAGTTAATCCTTCTCTTTGCCACTGTGCAGATTCGGCTTGAACTTTTGCCGCTAAGGGATTCTGATCGGCAGGTTCATCGAGATTTGCCACAGCATTCACCGCACTATCAAATAAATCGATGAGATTTGGGAACGCATCACGAAAGAATCCTGAAATCCGCAGGGTCACATCTACACGGGGACGACCAAGGATTGACAAAGGCAAAATCTCAAAATCCACGACGCGCCGCGATACGCCATCCCAAACAGGTTGCACGCCTAATAAAGCCAGTGCTTCGGCAAGGTCATCGCCACCCGTTCGCATTGTGGAAGTTCCCCAAATCGATAGCCCCAAGGTTTGCGGATATTCGCCATGCTCTTGCGTATAGGTTTCGATCAACACATCCGCAGCTTTCCGCCCAATATCCCAAGCTGTTTCTGTTGGTACTGCCCTAATATCCACCGAATAGAAATTCCGTCCTGTGGGTAATACTTCAGGTCTGCCCCTCGTCGGCGCACCTGATGCGCCGCTAGGAATATATTCACCATTGAGTCCGCGTAGAAGATTGGTGATTTCTTGCTTGGTTTTGTAGAGAGATGGCAAAAGGCGATCGCAAATCCATGTTAGTTCTGTTTGAATTGCAAGACCCTCATCCCCCATCCCCTTCTCCCATGAAGAGAGAAGGGGGGCAAGATTAATTTTCTTGTTCCCCTCTCCCAAGGGAGGAGAGGGGAGAGGGGTGAGGGCATCCACCAACTCCGCCGCATATTCCTCTATAACTTCCACGGCATCCCCAATAATTCGACAATTCACTAAGCGTGAATGAGAACTCGCTGGAAGTAACTCGCCTAAATTCGCAGTCAATGGATCGAAATCTAAACCCCAATCCTGCGCGATCGCCCTAGTTAGCCCCATTCGATTAGCCGTAGGATTACGGGCGATCGCTACTACCAAATCTCTTAACAGTCTCCCCTCTGGACATTGCCCAAAAATATGCAAACCATCCCGAATTTGTGCCTCCTTAATCTCACAAAGATAACCATCGGCTGTTGTCAGAATTGTATTCAGCGAATCCTCTAAACGGTCTAAAGAAATCCCTAAATCTTGATGCAGATTTTCCTGTTTGATTAATTCGGTTAATCTCTCTCTCACCATTGGCAATCGGTCAGGATCGAGAGTTTCCGCTTCGTAATATTCATCGATCAAGCCTTCCAATTGTTGCAAACCACCGTATAGCTCAGCGCGAGTCATTGGTGGCGTGAGGTGATCGAGAATCACTGCTTGCGATCGCCTTTTTGCTTGAGAACCTTCGCCGGGGTCATTGACGATAAAGGGATAGAAATGCGGCATCGCCCCAAAGGCGGCTTCGGGATAGCAGTTTTCTGATAGCGCCACACTTTTTCCGGGGAGCCATTCGAGATTGCCATGCTTGCCAATATGGGCGATCGCATGGGCGTTAAACTTGTCGCGCACCCAATGGTAGAAAGCCATATAGTCATGGGTCGGTTCTAAATCAGGGGCATGGTAATTGAGCGTAGGATCGAGATCGTAGCCGCGTGATGGTTGAATTCCGACAAAAATATTTCCGAACTGCATACCTGCGATCGCAAATTCTTTCTCATATTTCGGCTGATTCCATCTTGCCTGAATTCCATTTTGGACAGGCTCAGGTAAATTCTGAAAATAGTTTTGATAATCTTCTAGCGCTAAAGATTGATTAATCTGACGTACTCCAAAGGATTCGCGATCGTTAGTCACACCTGTAGTTAACAACTTCATCAACTCATCGCTAGTCTCAGGAATCTCACCAACGCTATAGCCTGAATTTCGTAAAGCTTTGAGAATCTCTAAACAACTGGCTGGTGTATCTAACCCGACTCCATTGGCTAATCTACCATCACGGTTGGGATAGTTGGCAAGGATTAAAGCGATTTTGCGATCGCAAATATCTGTATGCTTGAGCTGTATCCATTTCGCCGCCAGATCTGCCACAAAATTAATCCGCGATCGCACAGGTTCATAGGTTAATACTTCTGTTTGCAAAGCGAGATTCTGTCCCTGCATCGCTTTAAAGGAAACTGCTCTAGTAATAATCCTGCCATCAACTTCAGGCAACACCACATTCATCGCCATATCACGGGGAGTTAGTCCTTGCGTTCCATTTGCCCAAGTTTTCTTTAACCCACCACTAAAAATCACTTGAAATACAGGTACATTCAAAGCTTCCCAAAGATCAACTTGGGGTGTATCGGTTTTGAGGCTCGCTAAAGAAAAGCTGGTTGTATTCAAAATTAGATCAACTTTTCGATCCGATTCAGGCAAGCAATAGCGAATTAACTCTGCTTGCACATCTGGCTCTTTTAAAGACGAAACATAGATGGGTAAAGGTTCTAAATTCCGTTCTTGCAATGCTTCACACAAAGCTGTGATCGCCCCCGTATTTCCCGACAAATAATGAGCGCGATAAAAAAGAATCGCCACTCTCTCATTCTCTACCGATGGGACAGGGGGCTGAGGTTTGAGGGCTTCATAAATCCCAATCCGAGGCACTGGTTGCGGAAGCTCATATTCTGATGCAATATCTAAAAATTCTTTCGCCAAAAACTTCAATAAATTCTGATAGTTCTCAACTCCTGCTTCGATGAAATATTGCCAAGCCTGATTCACCAAAGTTAGAGAAGTCGTAGAATGGCTAGTCAAACTAGGATCGGGACGCTCATCTCCCGGTAATACAATCAAAACTGCACCTGTATTTAACACAGTTTCCTTAACAACTTCCAATCCATAGCTCCAGTAAGATTGCCCCCCAATTAATCGCACAATAATTACTTTGGCGCTTGTTAAAACCTCTTCGGCGTAGGTATCGATCGCAATTTGCTGCTGTAGCTGCAATACATTCACCACCCGAATTTGCGGGAAATCTTCAGGTAATTGGGCAGTAGCCGCCGCGAGGGTTTGGATATCAGTATCAGCAGCAGTGATAATTACAATTGGTGCAGGTTGCTGATCAACGAAAATTACGCTGTCGGTGGACTGGTTCCAGCCGCCTGATATAGTCGCGATGCGGTGCATTTTTTAAGCTCTTTACAATCTCATGGAAAATCTATTTAATGTTATGCAGTGCCAAGCGCTGGGCGTGACTTAAATGCTGCATAAGCGGTAGATTTATATTGTAAGCACAATTGATCTGTATGCCCGAACTCGTTCATAACTTGGTGGGAACTGCCCAAAATCCGATCGCTATAGTTTGGCATCGTCGCGACTTACGCATTGATGATCATCCCGCTTTGAGCGCAGCTATTGCACAGGTGGGCGATCGCGGTAAGGTCGTGGGTCTATTTATTTTCGATCCTGACATTCTCGATGATGGGGTGACTGAGGGTAGCAAGGTTGACTTTATGCTCGGTTGTTTGCGCGAGTTGCAAGCCAACTATCGACGACTAGGTAGTGATTTGTTATTTATGCTTGGTCAACCTGTGCCGTCAATTTGTGCCTTAGCCCAAGCGATGCAGGCAACCCATGTATTTTTTAATCAAGATGTTGAACCCTTTGCGATTAAGCGCGATCGCAGTGCCACAGATTCATTGCAATCCTTGGGAATTAAAGTACAGAGCTTTGTTGATATTGGCTTGATTGCTCCAGATGCGATCGCAACTCAGGCGGGAGAACCTTATAAGGTTTACACTCCCTTTTGGCGCAATTGGCAAAGTAAACCAAAGCCCCAGCCCTTTGATGCACCGCAAAAAATAACAGGTTTAGATACTTACGCAAATTTGCCCACCATCGCCTTACCAAGTTTGCGTGACCTCAAATTTATTAATGATATTCAGTTACCAAAAACAGGCGAAGCGGCGGCATTAGATCTTTTAAATCAATTTTGCGATCGCAATGGCATTTTGCGCTATCAACCCGAACGTGATTTTCCCGCCCATGCGGGTACATCAACCCTGAGTCCCCATTTACGGTTCGGCACAGTCGGCATCAGACGGGTGTGGACGGCGGCTATCGCCGCCCAGCAACGGGTACGCAGCGAAGAAGAAGCAATTAGTGTCACCACATGGCAACAGGAATTAGCGTGGCGGGAGTTTTATCAACATGTTCTCTTTTATTTTCCTGAACTAGAAACAGGAGCCTATCGTCCCCAAATGCGACAATTCCCTTGGGATGATGACGCGGAGAAGTTTGAGGCATGGTGTGAAGGTCGGACAGGCTATCCCATTGTTGATGCCGCAATGCGTCAACTCAATCAAACGGGCTGGATGCATAATCGTTGTCGGATGATCGTCGCCAGCTTCTTAACTAAGGATTTGATCATCAATTGGCAATCGGGTGAGCGTTATTTTATGCAAAAGCTGTTAGATGGAGACTTAGCCGCAAATAATGGCGGTTGGCAATGGAGCGCCTCTAGTGGTATGGATCCTAAGCCTTTGCGGATTTTTAATCCCGCTTCCCAAGCGCGTAAATATGATCCTGAAGGGGAATATATTTTGCGCTGGTTGCCTGAGTTACAGGGATTAACTACTGCCGAACTGTTAAGCAGTAACATTCCGCCGCATCAATGCCAAAGACGCGGTTATCCTTTACCAATCGTTGACCACAATATACAGCAGCAAAGATTTAAGAAACTCTATCAAGACTGTAAGCTTAGTTCTTAAATTTCACACCCGATGCCATCCGCATGGTGGACGGTATTTGCTTCTAGCGCTGAGACATAAAGGTTGGCATGACGATGTTACGCTAACCTTTTCTCGGATGCTATGAAGCATTTTCGTGATTTCTTGATTTAATCTCACCGCCGTATTTGGTATCTTTGCACTAACGTTAAGAACCACTAACAATATTGTCTTAGCAAGAACCATAGCAGTGCACACACTAGTTGCATTTGAAAGCTTTTATCTAATTAGTATTAGCTAATTTGTATCATCTCTGTTTGACTATTTCACAAAACTGACTCAATCTATTACCTATATTCCTGCGATCGGTATTGGTTGCGTGTCTGTTTTACAGATTTTCTTCAGTCAAGTTACATCGGTTAATGCCCTATTCAATACACAGCCACGCAGTTTTCTGTAAGCTCTAATTTGTATCGGCATTGGTGTTTCTGTATTGATACCCGCACTATTTCATAATCGATTTGCAGTAATCATCTAGAGATATGAAAATATAATCATCTTCATAATCATCTTCGTATGATTATATTTTCTCAGAAGATTTTGTGTGAATTTCGTAGGTGTTCGACTAAATGAAACCTAATACATCACCTGTTCGGGTGAAAAAACTATTTCATATTTCTATGTTTTGCACAAAAAAGGTTCTATTCAAATACTTTAGTAGGATGGACTTTGTGCAGCAACATCAAAAAAACAAATTTTTTCAATGTTTTAGTAATATTTGAAAAAATGTACGACAATAGAGATGCTAGTCTATGTAAGTTCAAATACATAGGTGTATAAAATTTCTCTTATCATATAGAGATATTTTAAATCCCAATCTTGAAATTCCTACTAATTTTATGGCAGATACTATTACTTCTCCTTTGACAGGAAAAGCGCTTCTTCAAAAAGCAAAAGAGTTAAACAACTTGCCCAAACGTGAGCAAGCTAAAAAGTGTGGCTACTTCACTCGTGGAAAAGACGGAGTGGAGAGAGTCAACTTAACTGATTTCTATGAGGCAGTGCTTGCTGCTAGAGGCTTTGCAATTAATCCTGAACAGAACAAAGATGGGCGTGGGCGTGAACCTACGTTCCGTGTTAGCGTTCACAAAAATGGACAAATCGTGATTGGCTCTACCTACACAAAATCGATGGGTCTACATGAGGGTGATGAATTTGAGATTAAGCTCGGATACAAGCATATTCACCTGATCCAGTTAAATAATGATCAATCATCGGACGAGGAATAACTAGGAGTTAGTATTCAGGACATTATTTAGTTGCCTAAAGATGAAGACCATTGTTGTAAATTCTGTAAAAATCACTTTCCTAGAAGGAATTATGTGTAGTTGATAACAGATTGTTTAAACAATGGTTTTGAGCGAGAAAATTAACTTAACTGGGGGAGTGGTTAATTTTCTCGTTGACTTATACGTTTGGTTTTTTGATCTTGATTTGTAGGTTTTCTTAATTTATGCAGCTAGTAGATACCCATGTGCATATCAACTTTAAGGATTTTCACACTGACTTAAATGAGGTGCGCGATCGCTGGCTTCGTAATGGGGTGACGCGGTTAGTCCATTCCTGTGTGAGCCCTGATGAGTTTGATCAAATTCAGGCGATCGCAAATCAATTTCCTGAAGTAAGTTTTGCTGTGGGTTTGCATCCACTCGACAAAACTTTGAACACCTCAGGTTGGAATCCTGAAATTGGCGATCGCATTCAGGCTTTGGCAAGTAGCGATCAACGGGTGGTGGCGATTGGTGAAACTGGTTTAGATTTTTTCAAGTCTGACTCTAAAAATGCTCAGATTGAAGCCTTTAAATCACAACTAAGGACAGCACGATCGCTAAATCTCCCTGTGATTATCCATTCTCGCGAAGCTGCGGTGACAACCCGCCAAGTTTTGCAAGAAATTAATGCCGAAGATCCCCAAAAGCCGATCCGTGGTGTCATGCATTGCTGGGCAGGAAATCCTGAAGAAACTCAGTGGTTTGTCGATTTAGGAATGTACATTAGCTTTAGCGGTGTCGTTACCTTTAAAAATGCCCATGATCTACATGAATCTGCCAAGATCGTGCCTAGCGATCGCATTTTGGTAGAGACTGATTGCCCATTTCTTGCCCCTGTCCCCAAACGGGGTAAGCGTAATGAGCCTGCCTATGTGCTGCATGTTGCTGAGACTGTTGCTCAATTAAGGGGAGTTGAACTGACGACATTAGCCTCTGAAACTACTAGCAATGCCTATCAGTTATTTTCGCTGTAGCTAGGCATAATTAAAAATTAGAGCTAAAACCTGTGGCGCACGCTGCGCGTGCACCACAGGTTTTAGGGTTTTATATTTAATTGAGCCCAGTTACTTAGAGCCAACTAGAAAATATCGCCTAAAGTCAAAAAAGAGGATCTGCTCAGCAGATCCTCTTTTTTGACTTTAGGATAAAATTATTTCATGCAAATATACCTAGATCATGGTGCTACAACCCCCACGCGACCAGAAGTCATTGACCTGATGACAGAGGTGTTGCGATCGCAATGGGGAAATCCCTCAAGCCTGCATTGGTGGGGTGAACGCGCCACCATGGTGATTGAGCGAGCGCGTTTACAAGTAGCCAGTCTGATCAATGCTGATCCTGAAGGAATTATTTTTACATCGGGCGGGACTGAATCGGACAATATGGTGGTGATGGGCATGGCGCGACAATATCTCACGCCTCAGCACATGATCATCTCTGCCGTTGAACATTCAGCCATCCGCGTCCCTGCCCAATATCTAGAGCAGCAGGGTTGGCAAATTACCCGCCTACCTGTTGATCGTCGTGGTCGCGTCAATCCTCAAGATCTTGAACAAGCAATCCAGCCGAATACTGTGCTGGTATCGGTGATCGCCGCCCAAAATGAAGTGGGGACAATTCAGCCCATTGAGAAGCTAGGGCAAATTTGTCGTCATGCGGGGGTATTATTCCACACTGATGCCGTACAGGCGATTGGCAAGATGGCGATAGATGTCCAAGCTTTACCCATTGATTTACTCTCCATATCCGCCCATAAGTTCTACGGCACACAGGGAATCGGAGCGCTCTATATTAATCCGATCACCGCTAAATTGCGATCTCAATTTTCCCTGATCCAAGGCGGTGGACAGGAACGTAATTTGCGATCGGGTACACAGGCTGTCGCTGCGATCGCAGGCTTAGGTTTGGCCGCCGAACTTGCCGAACGGGAACTAATCACTGAATCCGCAAGATTAACTCAATTACGCGATCACCTATACACATTAGTCGCGGATATCCCAGACCTGATTCCGACAGGCGCAAGCAATGCTAACCGACTACCGCATCACCTCAGCTTTTATCACAAATATATCGATGGTCGTCGCCTTGTCCGCGAAATGAATTATGCAGGCATAGCGGTTAGTTCAGGGTCGGCATGTAGTAGCGGTGCGATCGAACCTAGCTTGATCCTATTAGCCATGGGCTATTCCCCTACCGAGGCAAAGAATAGCATTCGGATTACCCTTGGCAAAGCCAACGAAATCGCCGACATTGAGTGGACAGCCCAAGTAATGCACCAGATTTGCCAAAGACTGCCATAAAAAAGGCGGCGCATTGCGCCGCCTTTTTTATGGCACAACCAATACAGGACAAGGCGAGAGATTAATCACTTTCTGGCTCACACTATCATCAGGATGCTCTTCAGAAAGGCTCACTCCACGCGAACCCATAATAATCAGATCCGCATTAATTTCATCGGCAAAATCGCAGATCACAAAAGCTGCCTTGCCTTCAGCAACCTTTGTCTTCACCGCAATCCCCGCCTCCGAAAAATAAGATTGCACCTCTTGGATCAGATCCTGCGATGGTTGGCGATCACTATCAGCCTCAGCAACTGACAACACATATAGATCTGCCTGATACTTTTGGATAAGCTCGATCGCTATGTCTACAGCTTGGCGGGTTTCTTGACTTCTGTTTAGAGGAAATAAAACAGTCTTAAACATAATTCCTACCTAGCCTTGCGATTCAAATTTGTAAACATTGAAGTTGAATTTAAGAAATTTTTACTTTCTTGACTCCATTTTAATAATCAAAAGAGCCTGACAAGATTTAAATTTCTTAATTTTTAACATGCGATCGCTACTAAGCTTTTCTATAGGTACTTGTAACGCCTCTATCTTCGTTTTTTGCGGCAATCAAGCCCGATAATCAACAGACCTTACTACATCAGTGCTACCATTCGAGATATATAACGAGAAAAAAGTCAAAACGGAAGTAGATTATAGATGGATGCCGTAACAAAAATTATCCCTTTTTATGGCAGGGAAATTAAATTAAGAATTGGCACGTTTGCCCCTCAAGCTGGCGGCTCAGTATTAGTCCAGTGTGGGGAAACAGCAATATTAGTGACAGCGACCAGAGGTCCTGCTCGCGAAGGCGTTGATTTTGTGCCACTGCTTGTTGATTATGAAGAGCGCCTATATGCAGCAGGTCGCATCCCCGGAGGATTCCTGCGTCGTGAAGGTAGACCTCCCGAAAAGGCAACCCTAACTTGCCGATTAATCGATCGCCCCATGCGTCCACTTTTTCCTAATTGGTTGCGTGATGACGTGCAAATTGTCGCCACCACCATGGCGATTGACGAAAAAGTACCGCCCGATGTTTTAGCCGTCACAGGTGCATCCATTGCTGCTTTGATCGCTGGTTTACCATTTATGGGGCCAATGGCAGGTGTACGAGTTGGTTTGGTCGGTGATGAATTTATCATTAATCCCACCTATGCCGAAGTCGAAGCAGGTGATCTTGACCTCGTAGTAGCTGGTACTGCGGAAGGCATCATCATGGTGGAAGCAGGAGCGAATCAGTTGCCTGAAGCTGACATGATCGAAGCGATCGACTTTGGTTATGAAGCAGTTCAAGAATTGATTAAGTTCCAACTCCAGTTAATTGAAGAGCTAGGCATTGCCCCCGCCGATCTCACTCCTCCTGAAACCGATCCAACCCTAGAAAACTTTATTGCCAATTTGGTTAAAGATAAAGTCGCGCAGGTGGTCGCTAGCTGTGAAAAAGATCGCAATATTCGTGATGCTGCCCTTGATGCCATCAAGGCTGAGCTGGTAGAGGCGATTGCCGCGTTGCCCGATGAAGATCCTGTCAAACTAGCTGCCGATAAGAAAGTGGTCAGTGCCACTTACAAAGATCTCACCAAAAAATTAATGCGATCGCAAGTCATTGAGCAGAACGTGCGGATCGATGGACGCAAACTCGATGAAGTTCGCCCTATTTCCACAGAAGTCAGCGTTATTCCTCGCGTCCATGGTAGCGGTCTTTTTAATCGTGGCTTGACTCAAGTTCTCTCCATCGCCACCCTTGGTACACCTGGCGATGCCCAAGAACTTGACGATTTGCATCCCGATGCTAAAAAGCGGTACATGCACCACTACAACTTCCCACCCTATTCCGTTGGCGAAGCCCGCCCCATGCGCTCCCCTGGTCGTCGTGAGATTGGTCACGGCGCTTTAGCTGAACGCGCACTCTTACCAGTGCTACCACCCAAAGATCAATTCCCTTACATCCTTCGCGTTGTATCTGAAGTTCTATCTTCCAATGGTTCTACCTCTATGGGTTCTGTCTGTGGTTCTACCCTAGCCCTAATGGATGCAGGTGTTCCTATTTCCAAGCCCGTAAGTGGAGTTGCCATGGGGCTAATTAAGGAAGGCGATGAAGTGCGTATCCTTACCGATATTCAAGGTATTGAAGACTTCCTTGGTGATATGGACTTCAAGGTTGCGGGTACAGATACTGGTATCACGGCCCTGCAAATGGATATGAAAATCACCAGTATTTCCATGGACACCGTGCGAGCTGCTATTACCCAAGCTAAAACTGGTCGCGCACACATCATGGGCAAGATGTTGGAATTGCTCTCCGAGCCAAGACCAACCCTATCTCCCTATGCACCACGTCTACTCACCATTCGCATTGATCCAGAACAAATCGGCATGATCATTGGACCTGGTGGTAAAAACATCAAGGGTATCACTGAGGAAACTGGCGCGAAGATTGACATCGAAGACGATGGCACAGTGATGATCTCCTCGATGAATGGAGATGGTGCAATTAGGGCAAAACGGATCATTGAAAATATGACTCGTCGTGTTGGTTCTGGTGATGTCTACCTCGGGAAAGTTACCCGTATCATCCCCATTGGTGCATTTGTCGAGTTCCTTCCTGGTAAAGAAGGAATGGTACATATTTCCCAACTTGCCGAGGGGCGTGTCGGCAAGGTTGAAGATGAAGTTGCCGTTGGTGATGAAGTCCTGATCAAGATTCGGGAAGTGGATAATCGTGGACGGTTTAACCTAACTCGCTTGGGTATCCATCCCGATGAAGCCGCCGCCGCAAGGGCTGCTGCCGCCGCTACTAACGAATAATAGCGCTGAATACAGAAGAAAATGTAGTGACAATTCATGAATTGTCACTACATTTTCTTCTGTTACGTAAGGTTTAAAAATTTGAATTTGAGTGCAAAGCCCTAGAAGCACGGTCTAGCGCTACCCCAAGACTATGGTTATTAAAGAACTAGATAGCATTGAGTCAACTAACAAGCTTGAACAAGCAGGATATTGCGCTGAGTCTCAGCTCGCTTTCTATCTCAAAAGAGAATTTAAGGATGATCCACAATTTCTAATTTTTAACAATCTCCGTTTCAAAAAAGATGAGGATGTTTGTCAGATTGATCACTTGATTTTATATCAATATGGAATAGTGATCATTGAAAGTAAAAGTGTCACCACTCGCGTTGAGGTGAATGAACTTGGGGAATGGAAGCGCTGGTTTAATAATGATTGGCAAGGAATGCCTTCGCCAATTTTTCAAGCTCAGCGACAGGGAAAGTTTCTCAAAGATTATTTAGAAGATCATGTTGAGAGCTTACTCAATAAGATGTTGTTTGGGATGCAATCCCATTTTACAAAGATGCCGATTGATGTGTTAGTGGCAATTTCTGATTCTGGAATTATCAATCGTCCCGCAAATGACAAGCTGGATATTGTTTGTAAAGCTGACCAAGTTCCAGAAAAGATCAAGGCGATCGCATCGGAATATCGCAAAAAAAGTAGTCTTTTTAATCTCAGTTTAGAGACTGCCTATGAACTTAATAAAGAAGAAATCTCAAAAATCAGTAAATTCTTGTTGGCGCATCATCAACCTGTCAAAAACAAACCTTTGGTTGATAGCCCAATGCAAAATATTGCGATCGCAACGCCACAATCACCACCACCAAAAAAGATTATCCCCACCTCTTCGCGTCGCCTACCTAAGCCAGACCCCCCACCTAAGCCAGTTGCTAAGCCCGTCGCAATAACCACAAAAAATACTTGCACTCACTGTCAAAGCCCTAATATTGCGATCGCATACGTGCATAGTTACTTCTTTAAATGCAATGCCTGTGGCAAGAACACACCCATCAAAAATACTTGCCCAACCTGTTGCGATCGTGAAAGAATCCGCAAAAGTGGCTTGCAATTTTTTAGTGAATGTGAGAAATGCAAAACTTCAAGATTGTTCCACATTAATTCTATAGACTAATATCTCGCATTCCGATAATACGCATTTTTTCATAGATTCTCATAAACACATATCCACAAATTTGTAAATCATTAGTGAAAATGATTTACGACTATTCTCTTTTAGTCGATTACTTGAGATTGCTTTTTTTGCAAAAAATCATAAAACAATAAGATTTTAGATGCTGTCTCAACATAAATAATTTGCCAGCAAAATAATCACTTTAACTTTATATTTTTTCTGTTTCACCTTAATTTTTTCAGTTTACAATAAGTCCTCACAAAAATTATCTTGATATTTATTGATGGTTTAAAGCTATATTATTTTCCAATAAACAAAAACCGAAAAAATCTTTTTCAATATGCTTTTTAACTACTTAAGCTATCTTTTGAAAATACCGATAATTTCAGTAATAAGTAAGAATATAAATTTTACGAGTAAAATTTATATAAAAATATTTGTTTATCACTCATAAATCAGCAACAACTATGAATAGTTAAAATATCGATCATTGGTTGTAACTTTTGGCGATTATTTGGGTAAATTATTAACCGAATATACAGAAATAAATAAAAAACAAGGTTTCAGGAAATATTCTTGAATCCACATTGACGACTGCTAAAAAGCTTCTCATATTACTTAGAAACAGTCTAAATAGCCATTGCTCTATCAAGTCAGGAACACAATGCAGTATTCAAATACAAAGACCAACTCCAGGAAGGTAAAGACTTCCCTCTCGTTGCGCCATATTTTTACAGCCGCACTTGTTGCTGGGGGGACATGGCAACTTGTGCCTTTCATTGCATCAGCTCAAACAGCTCCACTAACTGCGGCTGGTGAGACAATCAGAAACACGGCTACTGCAACTTACGAAGACCCTAGTCAACCAGGCGCACAAATCAACGCCACTTCAAATACTGTCACAGCTACCGTTGCCGAAGTTGCAGGTATTACCAACGTTCCTGATGGTATAACTGACTCAACCCCCACGACACCTGTTTTACCCACTGACGTTCTGACCTATGACTTCTTAATTACCAACGTTGGTAACGATACAACTACGGTCACTATTCCTACGCCACTTGTCACAGGGCCAGCAACGCTTGGCACAGTTACTTACGATATTGACCTCAATGGTAATGGGGTATTAACTGATTCTGGCGATATCGTTGGCGGGACTCTTGCTCAAGCAGAAGCCGCTGTTCTCCTTCCTGGTGGAACTATCAAGGTTCATGTACCTGTCACGGTTGCCTTAAGTGCGACATCAGGTGCGCCCATCAAGGTGCAGCTAGGTGATACCCCTCCTAATGACAATAGTGCTGACACTCAAAACCAAGCAGTTTCTGGCACAGGTAATCTCGCTACTGTTGATGCTGCTGATGGTACTACGGGTGAAACCACTGGCGCTCCTGTCAATGGTGAGCGTGAGGCGAGTGCTGTTCAAACTCAATTGGTTGGTGCAACACCTCAAGCTTTTGCCGCTATTCTCAAGACCGCAGGAACTGCTACCAGTGCAACACCTCTTGACTTCACATCTTACCTTGTTCCATATAATTTGACCCTGAGAGTAGACAATGCTGCTCCTGTGGGCGCAGATCCTTCACTCGTCGCAGCAGAATTAGAAGGTACTAATATCAAAGTTGCTGGTATCAATGGTGGTAATACAATCAAGACAATATTGGTGTCTGATGTTATTCCTACCGATACAGTTCTGAATGCCGCGCCATCTGCTCCAACAGGCTGGACAGTTGTTTATAGCACTATTACCCCTACTAATCCCCTTGCTGATGCGACTGCTTGGACAATCACTGCTCCAGGTGATTTGACCACTGTTACGCGAGTTGGTTTTATCAAGAATCTTGCTACATCTGGTCCTAATTCTCCAAACGCTACTGATCCAATCGCTAAAGGTACAACCACCACAGGCTTTACCTTCACTGTTGAAACTACTGGTCTAAATGCAACTACTGGCGGCAATGTCTATAACATTGCTCAATTATTTGGTCAGACTGTCGGTGGCACTACCGTAGTCTATGACGAATCTGGAGACCAAACCCCTAGTAACTTCAATAATGACGGTACTGTCGGGCCTGTTTTTAATCCTGCTACTAATATAGGTGTTGCTAATCCTGCCACTGATGGCGTAGACAACGACAACAACAACACTGGTACAGGTGTTAGTGGTGAAAATAACGTTGTAACGTTGGCTCCAGAAGGAGCAATCCTTAATGGACCTCAAAATAGTCCTGCCGCTGTTGGTCCAACAGATAACAATGATGACTTCACTAACAAGTCAACAACTGTACCTCCTGGTCTTGTGCCTGATGCCACCATACCATCGACATTTGATCCTGATTCTATTACCTTTACGAATACTCTGAATGCGCCAACAACCACATTAACCAATATTTTGGTGCGTCCTATCGCCCCAGACACAATAACGGATTTACCAGATGGTACAGAAGTAACTTTAACCTACGGTTCTCAGGTTGCGGTATATACCTATGATCTAACTAACGGATTATTTGTTTTCACTAGTGGTGTTTCTATCCAAATTCCCACAATTCCATCCAATTCATCGGTAGATTATACTGTCGAGGTCGATCTTCCTGCTAATACTCGTCTATCCACTGATACAGCAGTAAATAGAGGTTATCCAGTACCGATTCTTGCCTTCTCTGATACGGGTGCTGGGGCTAATGCTGGTAACGGGACTCTCGACACTGGAGAATCTTTCAATGAAACGATTAATCGGGTTTACACTGGCTTCTTGAGATTGACCAAAAAATCACAGGTGTTGCTAGGCACTGGACCAGCCGTATCGGGTGGTAATGGTACGTTAGACACTTTGGATAAAACGCCAGCTCCTGGTAACATTGTCCGCTACGTGATCGAATACCAAAATATTTCCACCCCACCAACTGGTTCTGGCAACTTGATTCTAGATGCCACCAAAGTAGTGATTACGGAAAGTGGTGTGTTGAATTCATCTATATTTCCTGCTGCTCCCAATGGTAACAACTGGGGACAAGACTATGCTTCTAATGGTGTGATTGATACCAGCCATGTGACGGGTTCTGCAATTGATTCGGGGACAGGTTCAGTCATCACATTCTTTGCAGGCACTTCAGGCTTAAGCTCTGTTACTGAACAGACTGGTACAACTCCAGCAACTGATATCACCAAATACATCAATACCTTGTCAGTTCCAGTTGCTCCACAAGAGCTTCGCACATTTGAATTTCAGCGTAAGTTGAACTAAGTTTCTTCAACTTAGTCATGCAACTTAGTGACAGTTTATAAGCTGTCACTAAGTTGCAATAAATCTTTTAACCTGTAATTTCCTTTTGTGATTTTCTTTTCGCCACTCACATCACCATACTTCCCATGAAATCTATACATCTCATCGGCTTAGGCGCGATCGCCCTGATCTCCTCTATCTCTTTTGCCAATGTCACTCCGATGTTTGCTAGCTTGCAGCGTTCTGAACCTGCGATCGCCCAAACAACCGCAAAACAAGAAGCACCCATTCAATTACAACTGACAGCCGAAAAGAAATCCCTTTTGGCTGTTGCTTCAGGAACAGTAGAGTGGAAAGCATTACCTAATAATGCTTCTCTGCGCCCAGGGGAAACCGTTCGTTATGTTGTGACTGCTAGCAATACTAGCGATCGCAATATCAAAAAATTAGTCGTCACCCAACCGATTCCCAAAAGCTCCATTTATGTACTAGGTTCAGCCACCTTACCAAATATACAAGGGGTCAAGGTTGACTACAGCATTGATGGCGGTAAAACCTATACTGCAACTCCCACCATTCGTGTCAAGAATGAAAAAGGTGAAATCGTCACCGTTCCTGCTCCCGACAATATGTACACCCATGTCCGTTGGAACTTTGGCGATAACTTCCCTGCCAAAACTGCCGTCAATGCTACCTATCAAGTTCGCATCCGCTAGATCAAATCAAATCAAACTTACATTGCAGGTTTGATTTGATTTTAAATCTAGATTTTAAATAGTTCAGTATAAATAATTTTAAAACCCAGAAGCGCGATTAGCCCGCTTTGCGGGCTAATCGCGCTTCTGGGTTTTAGTTATGTTTAGCTACTTTAATTGCCTATCCACAAATTACCGATAAAAAATTGGGTTTTGGCTTCAATAAGAGAACAAGTTAACTTGAGATGAAAAAGCGCAACTGGATAGCAAGACAATTTAATCAAATTAAGCCAATTAAGCAAATTTGTGTTTGGAAACAGAGTTTAAGCCTAACTGCGATCTTGCTCTTCACTGCATCGCAACTAGGTGAGTCTGTCTTGGCGCAACCAGTCCCAACAACCAATCCCCCCATTCTCAATACAGCCACCTACAGCTATACTGAGCCAATATCAGGTAATACATTTCAAGGCGAGTCTTCTCAACTGCAAGTCCAAACCAGCCCCCTAATTGACCCCTTTGGAAGGTTGACAGGCTGTGATGGCGGTCAATTGCCCGACTATACGGGCTTTAGTGTTGGCTTGTTTGAGCCACTCAATAACCTAGGCGATATTGGTGCACCTGTTTCTTTAACTGCCACTGTTCCGCCTAACCTAGCTTCCCCTAACACGCGTGTTGGCGTTGCTCCCAACTTTTTCAACGCGAATCCCTTCTTTTTGACCAATAGTGATCAAGGGAGATATAGCTTTCTCTTTGATCCAAGTCGGGGACAGATTGATGTCGGTCGTCAATATATTCTAACGGTCAAGCCTCCAGCCAACTCAGATTTGAGTGGACGCAGACTCAGAATTACTATCGATTCTGTAAATGGTAATGTTGTCAGCTACACTGCTACATCCCTAGATGGTGAGCCTATATCTTCCACTAACGGCGCAACTTCTATTAATGGCATCATCACTATTGGCAATGCCGAGACAGTGGGACTGTCTCTAGTAATCTTTAATCTGCAATTGAGTACCTGTGATGACCAAGCAATTCAGATTGTCAAAACTAGCGATCGCGCTGCGGCCCAGTCTGGAGATACCGTGCTGTATCGCCTAGCCGTCAGAAATCTTGCCAATACTGCGATTAATCAGCCCGAAGTTCGCGATGATTTACCAGTCGGGTTTCAATATCTAGAGAATTCTGTACGTGCCGAAATAGGAGGAGTTGCCACACCTGTGACCGTATCCCAGAATGGTCGCACCTTAACTTTTGCTTTTCCCAACACCACTCTCCCCCCTACCAATGCCGCCAATCTTAATACAGTCCTCAACATCGTCTATGCCGCCCAAATCACCAATGATGCTTTACGTGGTGATGGGATCAATCGCGCTACTCTTTCGGGGATTCGTGCTGACAACCAACAGATTGTCAATGATGGCCCTGTATTTAGCAGAATCAGGCTGCAACCAGGGATTCTTTCAGATTGTGGAACTCTAATTGGTCGAGTCTTTGTTGATAAAAATTTTGATGGTGAGCAGCAACCAGGAGAGGCTGGAATGCCCAATGCGGTTCTGTTTATGGATGATGGTACGCGCATCGTCACCGATGCCAATGGGCTTTATTCCCTTAATAATGTTTTGTCAGGTAGTCGCACCTTGGCGATCGACTTGACTTCTATTCCAGGTTATACGCTGGCTCCCAATCTATATTTCATTGAGCGCAATAGTCAATCACGATTAGTCCGCCTAGCCCCAGGTTCATTAGGGCGGGTGAATTTTGCCGTGACTCCTGCGGTACGCGATAGTCAGGCGGGAGGAATCAAGCCATGAAACGTAAATTAAAGTCGTTTCCTAGAATAGCGAGTTTGGTAATCCCCCAAATTTTGCTGATGCTGATGACTACAGCTGCCCATGCCAATACCACTGGACTGAGCAAGGATCAGCAAGGCTATGTAGAGCTTAATTCCCCTGAAAGTCTGATTAATCAGGACAGAAATGCATCACAGTCAAACGATACTCCGCCAATCGTCAATAATCCTCAATTCCCTGAAAATACTGTTGTTTCATCTATAGATAAAACAACAGACAAAGAAATCGCTAAACCTGCGATCTCACCTGCGATTAACCCAAGCCCAGTTCCCGAAACCAATCCAAATCTAGATAAAAATACAATCACCTCCCCGACTGCACAGGCGACAACCAAACAGAGTATAGTCATTCTCTCACCCACGATCGACACCGTTCTTGATGTGCCTGCGGCAACCGTGGTGATTCAGATGCCGCTCAAGACTAAGGTGGAATTGTTGGTCAATGGAAAAGCCGTTGATGCTAGCTCGATTGGGCGCTTGGAAGTAGATGAGGCTAATCAAACTGTCACCCAGACTTGGTACGGTGTGCCTTTACAGGCGGGTAATAATACCGTTTCTGCCAAGGCGATTGGTGGGGATAGTAGTATTCTCGATGCCTCTGTCAATCTTAAGGTCAGAGGTACACCTGTGAAATTGGTGATCAAAACCTTGGAATCGCGAATTCCTGCCGACGGACGCTCTTTTGCCACCGTTGATGGTCAGCTAGTTGATGAAAATAACAATCGCTCTAATTGGGATGCGGTCGTTACCTTAGAAACTAACAATGGAGAATTTATTGGTACGGATTTCTCGCCTGAACAACCAGGCTTTCAAGTCCAAGCCAAGCAGGGCAAGTTCACAGCACAGCTCAAGTCTGGACTCAGTACAGGCTCAGTGACTATTCGCGCTGTCACATCGCAAATGGAAGCCTTTACACAGGTACAATTTGAAACGGATTTGCGCCCTTCTCTTGTTACAGGCGTAATCGATCTACGGGTTGGTGCGAGAGGTACAGACTTCTATCGGAGTTTGCGGGAGTTTTTACCCGTTGATAGAGACAATCGTACTCAGGTCGATCTCTATGGTGCTGTATTTGGCACAGGGCGCGTGGGTGAATGGTTGGTTACAGGTGCATTTAATAACAGCCGTACTCTCAGCCAAGACTGTGCAGGCAATAGCAGCTTATTCACAGGCGAAAAATACTGTGACCCACAATATCCTGTAACTGGTGATAGTTCTACTTCGAGTCTGACCACCCCATCTTTTGATAGCCTTTATTTACGGGTCGAGCGCAATTCGCCTGTACAGGGTGCGGGGACAGATTATTTGATGTGGGGCAACTTTAATACTGAGGAGTTCACTTCACGATCGCAGCAATATAGTGGTCTGTCTCGTCAACTGCAAGGGTTAAAGGGAAACTTCAATCTTGGCGATCTCCAAATCACAGGCTTTTATAGCAATGTGGGTAAGAGTTTCCAGCGTGATACGATTGCCCCCAATGGTACGAGTGGTACTTATTTTCTCTCCAAGCGTTTTTTGATTAATGGTAGTGAAAATGTCGTTATTGAGTTGATTGATTTCTTTAGTGCTGGCACAGTCATAGCGCGGCAGCAACTATCACGGGGCAAAGATTACGACATTGACTATGACAGTGGTTCACTGCTGTTTCGTCAACCTCTGTTACAAACAGACTTAGATGAGCGAGGTAATCTGTTGCGTCGCCAGATTGTGGTCACCTATCAAAATGAAGAGGTCGGTGGCGATAGCTCCATCTATGGTGGGCAGTTGCGATACAACTTCAATCGTAGTCAAAGTCAACCTAGTTGGCTCACGGCTAATTACTTTAAAGAGAGTCTTGGCGTTCGCAACTTCGTTCTTTATGGTACGAGTGCGCTGATTTCCCTTGGGGACAAAACGCAACTAATTGCTGAATATGCGCGATCGCAAAATGATTCGGAACTATTAGGATATGTCAGTGGCTCCGCGTTCCGCTTTGACCTGAATAGCGAAGTTGCCCCTGGCATTCTTACTCGTCTGTATTACAACAAAACCGAAACAGGCTTTACGAATAACGCTACTACTAGTTTTGTGCCTGGGCAGACGAGATATGGCGCACAGGTCAATGCCAAATTAGGTTCGACCACCAGCGTCAAGTTACAGTATGACCAAGAAGACAATTTAGGGGTTGCGCCTCGTCCGCTTACATCCCTTGCCGATTTACTCAATCAAAGGCAAGAAGCTGTACCAGGATCAGCCGTGGATAATTCCCTACGGACGATCAGCGTCGGGTTACAGCAAAACTTAGGTGCGGCGCTCCTGAATCTCGATTTGTTATATCGCGATCGCATTGATCGGCAACCTCCTAACTTTTTAACCAGCAATTCCACACAACTGCGATCGCGACTGAGTGTACCGATTACTGATAGCTTGCGGCTGAATGCCCAAAACGAAGTCAGTATCTCAGCGAGTGCTGATGCAGTTATTCCCGATCGCACCGTTGTCACGCTCGATTGGACAATTGTACAAGGGGTTACGGCTCGATTGGGACAGCAATGGTTCCAGTCTGGCCCCTTAGCAGGTAAGGCGATTACCAGTGCTGATTTGATCGGCGAATATAAGCTCGGCACGGATACCAGCTTTACAGGTCGTTATTCCTTCTTAACTGGCGATAACACTAACTCTACACAGGGAGCTTTAGGGTTTAATCAACGTTGGCAAATCGTTTCGGGTTTGCGCTTAGCCTTTGGCTATGAGCATATCTTTGGTAGTTTTGCGACTACTACACCCACAGGTACACAGTTCCTTCAGCCCGTTGCTGTGGGGCAGTCCTCTAGTTCCTTGACCTTGCAAAATGGCAATAGTTACAACATTGGTCTGGAATATACTGACAACCCTGATTTCAAAGCCAGCGCTAGGTTTGAGCATCGCAGCGATAACACCAGCAGCAATAGTGTTTTCAACGCTTCCGCCTTGGGCAAGCTTTCGCCAGCTTTGACGATGCTGTTTAACTATCAGCAATCAAGCGCCGCCAACCAAGCCCTCGCAGGCTTAGGTACAATCTCTAGCCTCAAGGTGGGACTCGCCTATCGCGATCCTAACGATGACCGATTAAATGTGCTGATGCGCTATGAATATCGCCAAAATCCTAGTATTGTCCCTGAGTCATTAATTAGTGGCGCAGGCAATGGCTACAATGACCATACTTTTGCGATCGAAGCCATCTATGCCCCCGATTGGCAATGGGAATTTTATGGCAAGTTGGCTCTCCGCAATAGCACCACCCAAGTCGCGCAAGACTTTATTGCCAACTCCATCACTAATCTGACTCAGTTTCGCGTAAGCTATCGCCTCAACTACAACCTCGAACTGGTGGGAGAAGGTCGATTTTTGGCGCAACCGACTGCGGGCTATAGCGAATTGGGTTTAGTCGGCGAAGTTGGCTATTATCTCACCCCTAATTTACGTTTAGCTGTTGGTTATAGCTCTGGCTCGATCAATGCCGATCGTGATTTTAGCGGTACTCGTTCTGCGGGTGGTTTATATGCAGGTTTGACCGTCAAGCTGAACGAATTATTTGATGGTTTTGGCTTGCAAAAAATGCCTCCACGTCAGCAACAAGAACCAATCGATCCACAAACCCCTGTTGCCCAAGTTGCACCACCAGCTCAAAAAGTGGCGACGGCAGCGATTCCTAATTTGCCGCAGAGCATTAGCCTCAATGTATCGCGATCGCTTACCTTTAAAAACAGCCAAAGTAATCCCAATAGTACCGATCTGAGCGTTGCCGACATCGCTGTTCTCGAAAATTTAGCCTCGGTACTGAAGGAATATAAAAATATCTCCATTGATATCCAAGGCTACATGGGTTCCCTTGCCGATATGAACTCAGGGGATAACCTAGCCGCCAATCGGATGATCGCTGCGAGAAAGTACCTGCTCGATCGTGGGGTGACGGGTAGTCAAATGACCTTGCGATCTTTAGGTGGTGTCGCTGCTAGTGCCGAGCCTGCTAATCTGTCACTGGTTAGCTTTGCCCTCAATGGTAAAGCCGATGTCTTTAATGCGATCGCAAATCGTTTGCAAGCAAGCACTATTAACTCACCTGCGGCTGAGTTCTTGCAAAGCATCTTGCCTGACAGCACATCCAATCTTCAAGCCAATGCCACAAATGCACCGATCAACCCTGCGATCAATAAATCTACTAACATTTCTCTGGGCATCAATGTCGATAAAAATGGACAAATTGCTGACTTGAGCTATGCCAGCATTGATCGTCTCATTGAGCGTCTCAAGACTAACCCTAATGCCACTATTGAACTGCAAACCAGCTCAGTATCTAGTAACGCAAACAACTTAGAAATGTTTAAACTGCTAGCAGTCAGAACCTATCTATTAGATAAAGGCATTAACTCCGATCGCATTTTGTTAAGCACCAATACCAATACCAATATCAACCCAACAGACGTAAACAACTCTCCAGTTTATATATCCCTTAGCGATGACGACAGCACCAACACCATCGCCACCACACCAACAGTCCCAGCCACCCAAGCTGATGCCAGAACTACACCCGTGCCAATGGCAAACGCCAATACCGTCAATACACCCTTGGCACTCTTGATGCAAGACGATCTTAACGGCGGTCGTCGTCTCTCTAGCAGGTTGAATGGACTAGGCAACTGGCTCGAAAGTACCTTACCTAATTTGCCATCGAACGACCAATTAACCTTGCAGTTTAGTGAGACTCTAAGTTTCTCTGAGCTTGGTTTAAATCAACTGCTTACCCAAATACCAACCGAGTTATTCTTAGCGGCGATCATCAATCCTGACAACATCATTGCCACTCAGGATGACGTACCTGTGACAACGGCTACAGCAACTACGGCTGACCGTCGTCTAGCAACAGCATTTAACTTCTTACTCACGGGTAATGGCGATGTGGTCACCGCCTTCATCCGCGCCCTAGAGATGAACGATGTCGCCAAAACTGGTTTCGCCATCCCTGCCGATCAACTTCCTAATCTCAAGAATTAACGAATATGAGAAAAGTAACTAGCTATAAATTAATTCTGATGATCAGCATGATTGGCTTGAGTAGTCTGACGATTGAGGCTTGGTCAAATCCAGCAGTTGCCCAAGAGAAAAATTATCAAATTACTGTCAACAGCGATGGTGATGACATTCAGTCCGATCGCGAATTGACATTGCGGGAGGCGATCGCCATTGTCAATGGCACAATTCCTCTTAGTCAACTTAGCGATCTAGAACGCTCTCAAGTGCAGATAGATACCAATAATAGTCAAGGTTCGCAAATTCGGTTTAATTTGCCAAGCGATCGCACCACAATCAAATTAAAACAAGCCTTACCTGATCTCAATATTCCTAATCTGAGCATTGATGGCACAACCCAAACGGGATATGACTCCCAAGCATCCTTTGCCCAAGAATTAGCGATTCCCCAGCCAATTGTGGCGATCGCCCCTGCCGATGGAGTAGAAATTTGGCACGGCTTCACGATTGTTGCTGATGGCGTGACGATCAAGGGGCTGAGTCTTTATGGTTTTAATAACAATGGCAATCTCCCTCCTTCCCCACCATCCGCAGATATCTTTATTTCCCAACCAGTCTCTGGTCGTCCCCCCCAAGGGGTAGTCCTCGAAACCAATTGGCTCGGTATCACACCCACAGGGGCAATACCCCAACAAAATTCTGGTTTTGGTGTTTATTTATTCAATAGTACCGATGCTCTGATCCGCAGCAATCGGATTGCCAATCATGGAGGTAGTGGCATCATTACATCTGTTAGGGCAACAGGCACACAAATTATCGGCAATGCGATTACTAGCAACGGGTTTAATGGTATGCCCCATGGTATTTATCTGGAGGGAGAGATTGCTAATTTAAAAATTCAGGGCAATACAATTTGTGCCAATGATGGCAGTGGTATTTATCTGTTTAAACCGAATGGAGCAATACGCATTGAAGACAATCGCATAATTGGCAACTCTCGCAGTACCAATTATGCCGCCATCTATTTGATGGGCAATGATCATCAAGTGACTAATAATCAAATCACCCATCAACGCGGTGCGGGTGTGGCGATCGCCGCTTTTCCTAAAAGCGATCGCAACTTGATTCGCAAAAACACTTTTACAGCGCTCAGTGGTTTGAGCATTGATTTGATTAGTCAAAACCATGTTGCCGATCGCGATTTTGTTACGGGTGATGGCATCAATACCAAACGCGATTCTTATTTCAGACGGGTGGATACTGCCAATGGCGCAATCGATGCACCGACCTTTCTGGCTAGCGATTTCCCAATGTTTACCCCCAACCAAGTAAATATCGATGGCATCGCCGATCCTGACACGGAAATCGATCTCTATCGAGTCAAGGGTAAGGTTGATGATAATCTGCCCTATGGCTCTCTGAGTGAATATCTGACCACCGTAAAAACCAATGCTAATGGCAAATTTGGCGCGACTCTAACTAATCTCCAAGTTGGCGACACTATCAGCGCGATCGCTACTGATCCGCAATACGGGACTTCTGAGCCTGCCCTAAATGCAAGGATCGTTAATGCTGATTTGTCCGTACCGACAAATGTAAACTCACCAATTCCAGCACCAGCCTGTACTACGCCGCCCCAAGTTGTCCAAGTTCCACCAGATCCGCCTGTGCCGATTATTTTATCTGTGCCGCGTCAGGTTCACTTTGCCCTCGATCGCGATGATATTAGTGTCAACAGCGCTAAAGTTTTGGATCGGGTTGCGGATGTATTAAAGCAATATTCCACCATTATGATTAACCTCGTTGGACATACCGATCCTAGAGCCAGTGATGAATATAACCGCGAACTCGGCTTTAGGCGATCGCTTTCTGTGCGGAATTATCTGATGCGACAGGGAGTTCCTTCAGAACGCATGACGGTGCTATCGCTTGGGGAAACTCAACGGTCTGCTCAAGGCGATCGGATTATTGACTATGCTAGCGATCGGCGCGTCGAGATTGAATTTACTGATGTTCGTGATGTTGAGATTAAGTTTGAAAATCAAAAAACTGATTTGCAGCTTGAGAACTAATACTAAAAGCAATTTTACGCACTAAAAATGGATTGAGAAATGAAAAATTCGAAAAAAGTTGTTAGCAAAATAGGAGGAGTAATTCTAGGCTTGTCTGTAATAGCCTCCCTTTGCCCTCAAACCGCACAAGCCCAATTTATTCAGCGATCGTTCCTCAATCCCAGTTTTGAACAAGACTTAGTACAAAATCCTCCTGGTAACACATTTTATAATCCCCCTAGTCCCCTTAACTCTTTATCCCCAGGATTCACCAGCATTATTAACAGGCTTCGCAATAATGGTGCTGTAGGGTGTTTTATCCAAGTACACCCTCAGTCTGTTCCTAGTTGGGAAACAACCCATACTAATGTTCGTTCAGGGGGTGGGAACTGCGCGGATTTTATCTCACCTGGGTTAACTCCCTTGATTGAATTGTGGAACAACAACTTTAACAGCGTTCCTGCCCCTCCCCCTGTAATTTCTGGACAGGCTAATCAAGTTTTTGCGGAGCTTAACGCTGAGCAGAGTTCCCAACTCTATCAAAATCTTTGCTTGTTCAATAACGAGACCGTTAAATTCTCGATAGACCATCGCGCTCGGAATAGTACTGGTATCGATACTGCTGTCTTTAAAGTGAATAATCTGACTGTTGGTACCAGCGCTAGCGCGATCGCTAATCGCTATGCAGCGTTTTCAACTTCCAATAACGCATCTCTTGGCACTCCATCCATTAGCGCATCATCACCACCACCTGGAAACGGTAACATTGTTAGCTTAGATCCGCCTCAACCTCAGGGAAATGGATGGGTCAGGTATAGTGGTAGCTTTCGGTATACAAGTACCTCAGGAAATTTTCCTATTGGCTTTGAATCTATTGCCACTGGTTCTGGTAATAACACAATAGGAAACTTTATTGATAATGCCCAATTTGCGGGGTTGCCTGTAATCGAATTTTCTGTGTCTTCAGGCGGAGCCGCCGAAGCCGAAACTAACCCAACCTCCAATCCTCCCAAAATTCGTGTGGTGGGCGTAGTCCCTGCTGGCGGGATTGTCGTTCCTATTTCTATTGGTGCAGCAAGCACGGCGGTACTGGGAACTGACTTTAATACACCGACAGGAACCAACAACTTTACGATGACGATCCCTGCTGGTAACTACGATGGCTCGAATGCGACTAGTACTTTCTTCATCCCTTTTACGATTATCCAAGATGGGACAACTGAAGGAGATGAAAGTATCATTTTCGAGATTGGTTCTTCAGGTAATTACTTTATTTCTTCCACAACCACTTGTGGTTCACCACCAATAGGAAATTCAAGCTATACAGTTTTTGATGATGAATTTTTAAGTGGCAATGTTTTTGATGATGTTGATAATTCCGCCAATGGCACTTTTACTAATATTCAAACTGGCTCTGAAGTTGGCACAAATGCAGGGGGACTTTTAAATGCAATTTTGGTAAGCAGTACTGGTAATGTTTTAGCGACTACACCAGTCAATGCAGATGGGACATATATATTTAACGATGTTCCCTTTAATCAAAATAATGTGACTATTCGTTTGAGTACCAGTACTGGGACTATAGGAGCTGCGGCTCCTGCGGCTTCATTACCACCTGGTTTTGTTGCTACTAGCCCTCTAGTGACAGCACCTTTCAATACAGGTACAAATATCACGGGTAAAGATTTTGGAATCAATCAAGCCATAGTATTCGGTTATAAATCAGTAAACCTCACTGCCGATCCAGATAATAGCAGTGTGATATCTACTGGCGACACATTGACATGGCGAATCACTTACGCTAATACAGGCAATGTTGATATCACAAACTTCCAAATCATCGATCAATTCCCAGATTTTGCTGATGGGGATCTAGTTTTAGCACCATCTAATCCTATTACTGTCTCTGGTATCGGTACACAGAATACTTTACCAACCATAAATTCTGGCTACACAGGTAATGGTAATGATAACCTCTTTGCTCCTGGGTTTGTGTTAAAAGTAGGTGGTGCAATCACTGTTGAAATCAAAACTATTGTTGGTGGTTCAGCAACAGCTAATCAACTTTTGTCCAATCAAGCTGCAGCAACAGGTACTAATTTACCAGTCGGTGACGTGAAGACCGATAACATTGATACAACTAATACCTCTCTGCCATTAGGCATTCCTGCACCTTCCGCAACTGGGAACATTAGTCAAGTCCAAACAGGAACAATTGATCCGACTACAGCCCAAGTTGGTCGATCTTTGCTATTGCCAATTTTTAAACTAATACTAGCCAAGCGAATAACTGCCGTTAATGATCTCCCGATCGCAGATTACACAGCCGATCCTGATCCTGATTGGGCAACGTACATAGGAGCAAATACTGACTATTTGCGAGGAGCTATCAGTAATGTCACGGCAAAACCCGGCGATCGCATTGAGTACACGATTTATTTTTTGGCAAGTGGTAATAGAGCAATCACCAATGTCACTATTTGCGATTTAGTTCCTGCTAACACGACCTTTGTGAATGGAGCTTATGACTCTGTGGGTAATAGCAGTAATTTGGGGATTGCGTTTAATAATGAGGCTTCACCCACTCTTCCCATTACCTATTTCACTAGTGCATTTGATAGCGATCTCGGTCAGTTCTATCCCGCAGGTAGTTTGCCACCTGCTACTTGCCGTAAACTAAATGCGGCAAACCCCTCTGTGCCTAGTGATGACTTGACTGCTGCTGATAATACTAACGGCTTAGTCGTGGTTAATGTTGTGTCTAGTTCACCTACCCTAACAACCTTGCCCCATGCCACAGGTGCAGGAACACCCACAAATTCCTATGGGTTTGTGCGCTTTCAAGTGCAGGTAAAATAACTTGGGTATTAATCACTTTTGAGAAATCTAGGCTAATCTCACAATGCTAAAGTTGTGTAGGAAGACATGGACGAAACCATTAGCTCTCATTTTGTTTATTTAATTATTTGAATTATGAAAAACTTTATCCAAAATTTACTGCGCTATCCCAAATTTTTGGCATTAATTACAGGCGGAGTGTTGTCGGTCGTAATTGCGCCGATCATTCCTCTGCTCAAAAGACCCGTTACTGCGATCGCAATGGCATTGTCACTGTGAATGTCACTCGTACCACAGGCACGCCGACATTTCCATCTGTGCTTGGTGCTACAGGTGCAGGTTTGCCGTCTAGCTCTTACGGATTTATCAGATTTAGGGTCAGAGTAAATTAAACAAAAAAGCGGGGCGCAATGCGCCCCACTTTTTTAATTTTAGATAGTTTGCATTGCTAAATAATGCCAATCTCTTTACCAAAATCGCCACCAAGCAAATCTTCCCACTCCTTATACAGCAAATTCCGATCGGAATTTGCTGTATGTTACGATTTAGATGCTTCGTATCAAATCTACCTTTGTGGAATATGCAAACAGTAGTAGTTATAGATATTAGATGGACAGGACATCATCCGACCTATGCCAACTTTGTAACGCAAGCTTTTCTACAATCAAACTATCAAGTAGTAGTGCTATGCCCCAATCCAAATGAGATGTATGAAAGCATCCGATTAAGTATTCCCGAAAAAGCTGGCAATCTCATAGTTGAAACATTGATTGATGTGCAACTGTCTCCTATAAAAAAAATTAAAAAGAGTACTCTTTTACTCGTTCTTTACAGATGGTATGAAGCTTTAAAAAGAATCAAAAAAGCTAGTAAAAAGTACAACTTTGATCCCGATTTTGTCTTTTTCAACTACTTTGATGATTACATATATTTCGCTTACCCTACTAGTAGTGCATCATTTAAGTGCAGGCTTCTTTACGATGCTATCAATTTTGTATTTCCATATAAGTGGCTTGGCATAGTCTTTCATACAGGATCTGAGGATAAGCTTGTCAATCCAAATATGTACAAAATACTTGATTCAAAAAAATGCCAGTCCTTTTCTGTCCTGAACGAAAAAAGTGCCGAGAAGCTGAGGTTTTTAAATAAAAGAATTGTGATCCTCCCTGATACCGCTGATGTATCTCTCCCCAGTAGTATCTATCCAGTGGCACAACAAATTAAAGAAAAGGCAAATGGTAGACCGATTATTGGTTTATTAGGTGCTTTACACAAGCGAAAGGGAGTGTTACCTTTTATTGAAATTGTTAAAAAGCTGTCAAACTATCCATATTTTTTCTTGTTAGCAGGAATTCTTGATAGAAATTCATTTTCCCCAGATGAACTAGGTATGATCACAGAGTTTTGCGATTCTGATCCTGAAAATTTATTTTTCTTCTTTGAAAGAATTCCTATTGAAGCTAACTTTAACTCTTTAGTTAGCCAATGTGATATTTTGTATTTGGTTTATGAGTGCTTTGCAAGCAGTAGCAATATCATGACTAAAGCGGCTTTCTTTAACAAGCCAGTATTGGTCGCTCATGGTTATTTGATGGAAACTCTAGTCAAAGAATTTAATTTAGGATTAAGTGCAAGCAACCAAAATATAGAACAGCAAATCGAATGTTTAGAAACAATCCTAAACAAAGAAAAATTCCTCTCAAAGGTTGGTCAGCCTAAGTTTGAAGATTTTAGGTTGCTTACTTCTAGAGAGAAGTTCAACACTAATTTATTAAGTCTGTTTGATGATTTGGGGTAAGTATTCAGGTAAGAATGGGGATGAGAGAAATGGAAGAAGGATCAATTAAAGCTTGACGAAAAAATCGATAACCGATTTGGCTTGAGCTTGAGAGCGTGTTTGAGAAGTCTGGCAAATAACCGACCTGTCGTCCCTCTGTGTTCCGCGATAGCTCTCTGGAGATTATACTTTTGTTTCGCTTCAGGCGACGATCGATCTCTAACATGGATAATTGGTCAATTACTCTCAGTTTGTAAAATTCGCTTCTTTCCGTGGTGACAAGATGTGTAAATGTAATGAAGATATACTGATTGTTGTGATGATCATCAGATTATCCTTATGATTCCCTTTAAGCAAAGATCTCTAGGTGTTGCATTATCATTCTTGAATTGACAATTTTTATTTGGAAAGTGCGATCGCAACGATAGTGTTAAATAGTGTTTATTACAGCGCTATTTCAGCTAGATACTAAAAAATTATGCGGCGACAGATAGGTCTTTTTTGGGCTGGGATATTGATCAGCTTGTTGCTGGCTACAGCCATCAACGCCCAAAACTTTATCCCCCCAACCCAACTACATCTCACCTATCCGCCGTTACAACACACCACTACTAGCGATCGCATATTTTTTATTGGTACTGCCCCGCTAGATGGCAAGGTCAGCATCAATGGCAAACCCATCGATCGCACTAGCGCAGGGCATTTTGCGCCAACTTTGCCACTTCAGTTAGGGGAAAATAATTTTGAGCTGAAATATATTAATTTGGCAGGCAATGGCGAGCGGCGCATTAACGTCAAGGTTGTCCGCGAGTCAAGGACTACGCTACCGCCAAAGGATTTTGGGTTTGTCGATGATTCCCTATTCCCCAACGTCGATATTGTCCGACAGCCTAATGAAAAAATTTGCTTTGCTGCGATCGCAACTCCACGAGCAACCGTTGTTGTCAAAATTGGCGACCAACAAATTGCGCTATCCCCTCGCCGCACTGCCCAATTACCCCCAAATTCTTCAGTGCTAACAGGAGATAATGCTGCTAGCCAAGAGGAACTGGATGGTTACTTTAGTGGTTGCACAGTATTTGAGTCAGCCCAACAACTGGGACAGCCTGAATATGAATTAAGGTTAGACGATCGCATGGTGAGGCAAAGGGCAAAAGGCAAGATTGAGATTTTGTCACCGCGCAAGATGCAAGTTGCTGAGGTAACCGCCAATGTTGCTGATGCGAGAACTGGGGCAAGCACTGATTTTTCGAGAATGACACCTTTGCCCAAAGGAACTAAAGCGATGATTACAGGTTCAGATGGCGACTGGGTGCGGTTAGACTATGGTGGCTGGGTACGCAAGAGTCTCGTCAAAATTGAAGAATCTTCAGGGGTAACCCATTCAATCGTGCGGAGCGTTAACACTAAACGGATTGGCTCTAAAGTTAAAAACAACATTTGGACAGAGGTGACAATCCCCCTAGAAGTGCCTGTGCCAATCGAAATTAATCAACGCGATCGCAAATTTACAGTCACGCTGCACAATGTCACCGCTCAAACAGACACAATTTTCGTTGATCCTAATTCGATCATCGATAAATTAGACTGGGTGCAAACTACACCCCATCAAGTTACCTATACCATTGCGCTTAAACCCAAGCAACAATGGGGTTATAAAGTACGTTACCAGGGTTCAAACTTGATTATTTCCCTCAAGCATCCACCCACAATCATGGCAGCTAATTTGGCTCAGCCCCTCAAAGATATTAAAATTTTGTTAGATGCAGGACATGGTAGCAATGAAGATTTAGGTGCGCGGGGTCCAACAGGCTATCCCGAAAAAGATGTCAATTTGATTACGACCAAACTTCTCGAAGCTGAGTTGCAAAGTCGGGGGGCTAAGGTGGTGATGACTCGCACCGATGACTCCGATATTCTTTTAGCGCCAAGGGTTGAACAAATCGATCGCGAAGAACCGACTCTAGCAATTAGTATCCATTACAACGCCTTACCCGATCATGGTGATGCAATTAATACGGCGGGAGTTGGAGCTTTTTGGTATAACTCTCAAGCCCATGATTTTGCTAAGTTTATCAATACCTATATTGCTCAAAAACTAAATCGCCAAGACTACGGCGTTTACTGGAATAATCTTGCCCTTGTGCGTCCCACGACTGCGCCATCAGTGCTATTGGAATTAGGATTTATGATTAACCCAGTCGAGTTTGAGTGGATCATTAATCCACAGCAGCAAAAATTACTTGCCGCCACGCTTGCCGATGGTATTACCGAATGGGTTTTGAATGCTGCTAACTGATTTCGACAATTTTTGGTCTCTGTTCCATTTAGGCGATCTCATCCATGCTTATATTCCTCTAATGTTATGGACTGGTGTTGGTCTGATCGCTTCCAAATTCGTACCCGCCAATACTTCCAAATTCTTAGGAATTTCTCTTTACTGGGTGGGTGTACCTCTCCAGTTATTTGTACTGGCAAGACATACCCAGTTCTCGGATACACCCTATATTCCCTATGTTGCCATTGCCAGTTTGATCGTTAGTTGGCTACTTGCCCTCGTTGCTTGGCAATTCGTAAAACGCGAAGATAGTGATCGCTCTAGTTTGGGAAGCTTCATTTTGGCGACGATGTTGGGCAATACAGGATTTGTCGGATTAACGCTGACCAATTCCCTTACCAGTGCGAGATTCACTGACTGGGCTGTGTTATATAGCATTGCCAGTAATGTCGCTGGTAATTATGGAATTGCTGTATTTATCGCTAGCTATTTTGGTAAGAGTGATGTGAAGCCGCCTTGGTGGAAACTATTACTAGATGTCGCGACTGTGCCGAGTTTATGGGCTTTTGCGATTGGTTGGTATACTCGCCCGATTGGTTTACCCGCGGTGATTGAGTCAGGTTTAGATGCGGGAATTTGGGTGACGATTGCCTTTGCTCTATCGCTAGTAGGGTTACGTTTAGGCAAAATTGAGAAATGGGAAAGTATTAAAACAGCAGCAGTCGCCGCATTTTTACGGGTTGGCATTGTCCCTTTAGCGATTGGATTGGGGGCAACTATGTTTGGACTCAGACATGATCCTCGTTTAATTTTGACCTTGATGTCGGGTACGCCCACAGGTTTATCGGTGCTAATTTTGGCAGAGGTTTACAATCTCGATCGTGATTTACTGATCAGCACGATCGCATTTTCCTTTGTCGGACTAATTTTTATGCTCCCCGTCTGGATTTTCTGCTTTGGCTAAAGTAAGTAGCTAAGCAAAATTAATTACATAAGTTGAACCAAAGTCTCGAAGAACTTTTTCAACATAAGAGACTAAACTTTCCCAAGATTCATATGCATTGAGTTCAATCCACTCATACTTCATGAAACGCCACAAAATTTCAATCAAGTTCAACTGGGGACTATAAGGGGGTAACTGGAAAATCTCAACTTGCTGGTTCTTCCACTGCTCTAATTTCTCTTGAATCAGTTGACTGGTATGAATAGAGGCTTTATCCATAACAATCACTGTTGGCTTGGTAGATTGACGAGCAAAGTCATCGATACAAGCGAGAATGACTGCACTGGTGATACTGCGTTCAAAAACATAAGCAGATAAGTCATTGTTTCGATTCATCAAACCCACGACATTTAACCTCTTACTGCGTTGACTGGGTAAGCTTAAACCCGTCCCTTTCTCTTGCCAAGCATAGGGAA
>NZ_JACJQB010000027.1 GCF_014696385.1 Pseudanabaena mucicola FACHB-723 | reverse complement strand
TTCCCTATGCTTGGCAAGAGAAAGGGACGGGTTTAAGCTTACCCAGTCAACGCAGTAAGAGGTTAAATGTCGTGGGTTTGATGAATCGAAACAATGACTTATCTGCTTATGTTTTTGAACGCAGTATCACCAGTGCAGTCATTCTCGCTTGTATCGATGACTTTGCTCGTCAATCTACCAAGCCAACAGTGATTGTTATGGATAAAGCCTCTATTCATACCAGTCAACTGATTCAAGAGAAATTAGAGCAGTGGAAGAACCAGCAAGTTGAGATTTTCCAGTTACCCCCTTATAGTCCCCAGTTGAACTTGATTGAAATTTTGTGGCGTTTCATGAAGTATGAGTGGATTGAACTCAATGCATATGAATCTTGGGAAAGTTTAGTCTCTTATGTTGAAAAAGTTCTTCGAGACTTTGGTTCAACTTATGTAATTAATTTTGCTTAGCTACTTATGTGTTATCAGTCTTGTCTACAACAATCTTATATTGTCCGATCAATTTGCAACCTACATCAGACACTTTTTTAGGTGCTGTAGCTTCAATTGTCCTCTTACCATCAAGACTCCTGATTTGAATCTTTTTTGGTTCTTTCACAATACTGATTATGTCTACTAGAACTGAAAAAGTCAAAGTGTGTACAAACTCACCATCACCATTATCTTCTATGGTGTTTTCAATCTGAAAAGGTACAAAACCACTACTAACTTTAGCGTTATTGGAGTTGTGGTAGTTCAGTAAAAACGAAACAGGTCGTGTGAGCTTTTGCTTGTGATTAAATGAAAGCTGCATTATTTACTCACTAAGTTGATGCATATAATTAAATTTACATAGAAAAAGCTAAAGTCTACTAAACACAGTCTTTTTTCTATGTACTTTTCTTAGTTCGCAAGTTCTCTACTTGAGTTGACCTAGCCTCACCGTAAAACATCTCTCTAGCCCAATGCTCACAGTTATAAAGCAACTTATTCCAGAGCTTATCTTTAGCTGCGATGAACTTCTTTCTTGACTCATCTATACGCGACTCTATTTGGCTGTCAGAAACAGATTCAGGTCGCTCTTTAAATAGCCACTCAGACTTATAAGGAGAGAAATAGACATAACCTAACCCAACTTCTGCAACCCGACCTTGAGGTCTAATAGTCTCAAACGTAAAGAAGTGCGCGATACTATAGCCCTGATGAGTTGCCCTCACAATTCCATAGTGTTCATAAGGTCTTTCCTCCTCATCTTGAGACGGATAAATAACCAGATCATTAGGTCTGATTACATTACCGTTAAGATCGCAAATGTCAGGAACAGCACTTAGAAGAGAAACCAACTGTCCAAGCCTATCTAACTGAGCATCTGTAGCTTCTTGCAATCTTCTATACCAAATAGGATCGCAATTTTCTAAGAAGGGCTTAACCTCCTTATACTTGTCCTTAACCCAAACACCGTGATTTTGAAGCTTTTTAACAGCATCAAAATGTTGATTGACATCATTTCTTACAAAAGCTTGGTCAAACTCTATTTGTAATAACTCTGCAATCGCCTCACAGTTTTCGATTACCTTCTTGTCTTTAGTATGTCTAGCAATCTGACTTAAAGCCTTCTTGATAGTGTCACCATCGTATAAGCGATCTTGAGTCTCAGCAAATAAGCGTAATACCCTAGACGGATTTGGATTCATCAGCTTTAGGCTTTGCTTTTTTCTGCTCATCTTCTTGTGTCATCTTTTTGATAACGTATTCACTCACAACACCTGTAGCTTTCTTACTAGATTGCTTGACAGCATCATCGTTGACCATAAGTTACCTACACTTTTTGTATAACTTTCCCTTGGTAAACAATACAACCAACTTTAAAAGAAAGCTACGGTGTCACGAAAAATAAAAAATTAAACTGATTATTATCTTAATTTGTATCCTAATAGCAAAGATGGTAAAGCATTTGCGGATCGAGATTTTGCTGGGAAGTTACAAAATAGCGGTGCAAATGCTCTACCCCTACGCTTCTCTTGGGATATACATTTGATTGATTAAAACGCAAAAAAATCTTGTCTATCTCATTTTTGCGATCGCAAAAATCTATAAAACCTACCAGCTTAGATCTTCTGAATTGGGGCAATTTTAGGATCGATGATTTTTTTGCCTTGTCCTGCAAAGGCCACGGCTAAATACATCTTGTCGCCAGTACCTAACAAATTCGAGACTTGACCTTCGCCAAATTTTTCGTGCATGACGCGATCGCCGACTTGCCAATCGATGCGAGGTTTTGGTTTTACCGCATTGACCTTCGGTGGTGCAACGGTGCGGAGTGAACCTCTGACACTGGTGGCTTCGGCGCGTTGACTCGCTTTACTGATAAATTTATCGATGCCATGTCCTGTGAGATATTCCTTCGGTAATTCCGCAAGGAATTGTGAGGGAATCGCGTATTCACGATTGCCATAGAGGCGGCGGGCTTGGGCATGACTGAGAAATAGTTTCTCTTGGGCGCGAGTAATCCCCACATACATCAGGCGGCGTTCTTCTTCAAGAGCCATGGGGTCATTAATAGAACGGAAGCTAGGAAATAGTCCTTGTTCTAGACCCACGAGAAATACAACAGGAAATTCTAAACCTTTAGCAGCATGGAGAGTCATCAATGTGACTTTCTCCGCATTCTCGCTACTGTCATCAAGGCTAGAGGCAAGAGCCGCATTGGCTAAGAAGGCATCAAGGGAAGCATCTTCGTTTTCTTCGGCAAACTGGACAGCGGCATTATAGAGTTCCTGCAAGTTGGCGATGCGATCGTTGGCTTCATCATTGCTCTGTGACTTCAATTCATCGACATAGCCCGATTCCGCGAGAATACCCTGAATGATATCGGCTGCGGGTGTGGTGGCTACTTTTGCTTGCCATTTTTGCATCAACTCCACAAAGGAAAGAACGCCTCGTGCCGAGCGACCTGCTAAGGTCTTGACCGTGGTTTCGTCACTAATGATTTCCCAGATCGGGACACTCAGTTCTTGGGCAGCTTGTTGGAGTTTATCGAGGGTAGCTTTGCCGATACTGCGTTTAGGAACATTGATAATTCGCATCAAACCCAGTGTATCGGCGGGATTAGAGAGTAGTCGCAAATAGGAGAGAATATCTTTAATTTCTTTGCGATCGTAAAAGCGTAAACCGCCGACGACTTTGTAAGGAATATTCCAACGTACTAGCATTTCTTCAAAGGGACGGGACTGCGCGTTAGTGCGATAGAGAATTGCAAAATGTCCAAGATTAGCGCTGGGAGTTTTAGATTTAACCCGACGAATCTGCTCGATCACAAACTGGGCTTCATCGACTTCATCATCGGCACGAAATAGCTCAATCAATTCACCATCGGGTCTAGTGGCTTTGAGAACTTTATCAATACGTTGGGAATTGTGGTCAATTAATTGATTGGCGATTTCGAGAATATTGGCGACGGAGCGATAGTTCTCTTCTAGCTTGATCATTGTGCCAGTGTGAGCATCGGGCAGACGATCGCCAAAGGCTTCCTGAAATTCCATCAAGATCGTGAAGTCGGCGGAGCGGAAACTATAAATCGATTGGTCAGCATCACCGACGACAAAAATGGAACGATCTTCCCAAGTGGGCTTGGTGTCATTGGTAGCAAGCAGACGAATTAAGTCATATTGGGTGCGATTGGTATCTTGATATTCATCAACAAGAATATGCTTGAAGCGACTATGCCAATAGTTGAGAACTTCAGGATTTTGCTGAAAGAGGCGCACAGGTAGAAAGATGAGGTCGTCAAAATCGAGGGCGTTATTGGTGGCTAGCTGATTTTGATAGAGGTTATAAACTTGGGCGATGGCGCGTTTGCGAAAAGGCGAATCATCACTTTGCTTTTCGTATTCTTCAGGAGTCCAGCCTTTATTTTTGGCATTACCGATCGCAAAACGGACTGACTTTGGCTCAAACTTTTTCTCGTCAAGATTTAACTGGTTGATCACAATATCTTTGACCAGTGATTGCGCGTCAGAATCATCAAAAATCGAGAAATTCTTTGCCCAGCTTCTACCGTTACTATCTTTGTACTTATCAATATCAAGGCGTAAAATTCGACAGCACATACTGTGAAAAGTCCCCATCCAGAGACCATCTTCGGCAAAACTATTGATATATCGCTTATAAACTTTTTTCCGTAATTTATCCTGTTCCCAATCTTCAATTTCGCTTAAAGCCTTACCTAATTCCCTTTGCGCGATTTCTTGCAATAGCAATAATTGAATTCTTTCATTCATTTCTTTGCCAGCTTTGTTGGTGAAAGTCACCGCTAGGATCTGCTCAGGTGCGACATCATGATTGAGCATTAAGTTGGCAATGCGGTAGGTCAATGTCCTTGTTTTCCCTGAACCTGCACCAGCTACAACCAGCATCGGGCCATGCAGATGGCTTGCTGCTTTTTGTTGAGCGGGGTTGAGATGATGCAAAAAATTGGAACTCATGGGCGCAGCAGGGAGAAACTTAGGTAGACTCTAATACAGTATGCCAAAAATGTTTACTTATGATCGTTTGCGATAGTCGCAGCCTTGTGCCGACTGTCGATTCTTTAAGCTCTAATTTAATGATTAACCAGTGGATATTTACTGCACACGCCCCAATTGTCTCAAGCCGTTAAACTCCTTTGCCGATCTCGATAGCGGCAATACGCTCAAAACGATTACCCAAAAGTTTTGTACGAGTTGTGGGATGCCTTTGTTGCTAGGCGGGCGCTATATTGTCGAAAAACCGCTTGCAAGGGGAGGATTTGGGGCAACATTTTTGGCGCGGGATCGCTACACCCCTGCGATGAAGCGTTGTGTGGTGAAGCTATTGCAACCCGTGGGGCTGACGAGTTCGCAGATGGTGACAGCCAAGCAAATGTTTGAACGCGAAGCCACGGTTCTAGAGGATTTGGGATCACATCCCCAAATTCCTGATTTGCTGGCTTATTTTGAGGTGCAGTCGGGACAGGATGAGTTTTTTTATTTAGTGCAAGAGTTTGTTGATGGCTTTACTCTTGAGCAAATTGTTGAGCAGCATGGTGCGATCGCAGAATCGGATGTGTTGGAAATCATGCAAAGTCTGTTGCCTGTATTGAATTTTATCCATGAAAAAGGCTCAATTCATCGGGATATCAAACCAGCGAATATCATGGTGCGTAAGCTCGATCAGATTTATTATTTACTGGACTTTGGGGCAGTTAAGCAAGTGGCAGGTGCAGTCCAAGGTCAGAAGTCCACGGGCATTTTTACCCCCGGCTATGGTGCGCCAGAGCAGATGCGCGGTGATACGGTGTTTCCATCGACCGATCTCTATGCCTTTGCGGTGACTTGTCTGTATCTGTTGACGGGCAAAGAGCCAGATGAATTATTTGATGTCAATTACAACAAGTGGCAATGGGATCGCTTTGTCAAGCTTAGTCCTAACCTTAATAAAGTGTTACAAAAAATGTTGGAGACTGCCCCCAGCGATCGCTTTACCTCGGCGGCTGATATCCTCACAGCCCTGAGTTCCCAGATGGTTGTGCAAGCGCCACAAACGCCAGTACCAGCAACGCCACAGGCAAAACACCAGACGAGTATTCAAGTTCCTGTCCCTGCCCCTCTGCCTAATTTTTCGCCGTCTGTCCCCAAATCGGTAACTCCGCGATCGCAAAAAACACCTTGGTTGCTGTCAGCATCGATCCCCACGCAGTTAATTGCTGCTTTTTTATTGGGGGTCGAAGCGATGCTGCTATGGCAGGTGACGATGACTGTAGGGTTAGCATTGCTCAATATGCCTGCTAACTTAATTACCTTTGCGATCGCCATGATTGTCATTTTGGTATTGCGAGTCAGTACAATTTTCGACAATAAAGACCTGTTTGTATTTGTAAACCTGTTGAGCCTTGCGGCAATCTGGGGCGGGACATTGTTTGCTAAAGCGCAGTTTGAGAGTCTGCCCGCATGGTTAGACCTTGCTCAGTATTGCGGCATTGCAGGTTTTGCGGCGATTGCCGTTATGTCAGCGTTTCGCCTCATTTTTCAAATCCTTTATTCATTCCTCTAATCTCTTAAAAGTAGCTACGTCATTTTTAGGCTTGAGAGATAAGCAAAACCCAAGAATTTAGTTGCGGCGCTTCGTGCCGCAACTAAATTCTTGGGTTTTATGGTTTATCACTATATTATGCAATTCACTATAAATGATAATTTTACATGTTGATATTTATTGCTACAAAGTATAGATTGCTATCACTAAATCACTAAAAAGCGTTGCTGACTTTAGCAATATACTCAATATATTACTAAAAATATATTTGTAATTTTGGTAAAAATAACTATAATAGAAATATACAAGCCTCTACCCCAACAAAGTCATGAGCGCTATAACTGACCGTCCTGCCATTAGTCTGAAATCCGACACCTTAAATATTGCTACGGATGAATATGGACTGCTCACCGACCTTTATCAACTGACGATGGGTGCTTGCTATGTGCATGAAAATTGCGATCGCAAACGTGCAAGTTTTGAATTATTCGTGCGTCGCCTCCCCGAAGGATTTGGCTATTTGATTGCTATGGGCATCACCCAAGCCGTGGAATATTTGCAAAATCTGCGTTTTACCTCCGAGCAAATTGAAGCATTGCAAGCCACAGGTATCTTCGCCAACGCCGATCGTCGCTTTTGGGAATTATTGAAGAACTTTCGCTTTGAAGGTGATCTCTGGGCGGTAACCGAAGGAACAGCCCTGTTTGCCAATGAGCCTTTTTTGAGAATTGAAGCTCCCCTCTGGCAAGCGCAACTAGTGGAAACCTATTTGCTGAATACAATTAACTATCAAACCTTAATCGCTACTAGAGCCGCCAGAATGCGTGATGTCGCAGGCGATGACATTACCCTCTTAGAATTTGGCACAAGACGCGCCTTTAGTCCCCAAGCTTCTCTTTGGGCAGCTAGAGCGGCACTCGCCGCAGGAATGGATGCAACTTCTAATGTCTTAGCGGCTCTTAAACTGGGCAGACAACCGAGCGGCACTATGGCTCATGCGTTGGTCATGGCACTAGCTGCCACCGAAGGTAGTGAAGCTCAAGCCTTTAGCGCGTTCCATCAAGTGTTTCCGAATAGTGCATTATTAATCGACACTTTCGACACGATCGCCGCTGCTCGTAATCTTGCGGAGAAGGTCAGATCTGGCGAAATGCAAGTAAAAGGAATTCGCATTGATTCAGGCGATATTGCTGCAATTTCTAAAGAGGTAAAAGACTTACTTCCTGATACTTCTATCTTTGCTAGTGGCGATATTGACGAAGCTGAGATTCTTCGTTTAAAAGCATTAGGAGCACCCATTGACGGCTATGGCATCGGTACAAAATTGGTTACAGGTGCGCCCGTAAATGGAGTTTATAAATTAGTGGAAATTGATAATATTCCCGTTTCCAAAAAATCAAGTGGCAAACAAACGATCGCAGGTCGCAAACAAATCTGGCGCAGTTTTGAGAATGGAATCATGAAAGGCGATCGCCTCACCCATATTTCTGAACTTCCACAAGCGAATGAACAACCTTTACTAGAATGCATTATGCACAATGGCGAATTGCTGAAATCTTTGGAGGATTTAACTGCGATCGCAAAACGTACTCGTAATTCTGTGCAGTCCTTGCCTCAAGCAGTTCGCAATATTACCGAACCAGAGACAATTCCTGTAAAGGTTGATATGTAATGCAAATCCTGACTAATGACTCAATCAATTTGGGTCATTGCTGAATTATCTTAAACTGGTAATAGATAAACATCATCTATTTACCCTGTGTTAGACTTTGGCTAGCTTGTTGCTTAAAAAGAGGCAAATATGAACTACCGAAACATTATTACAATTGAGGCGGATAAACGAGGTGGCAAGCCTTGTATTCGTCGAATGCGTATTACTGTATATGATGTTTTGGGTTGGTTGGCATCTGGAATGTCTCACGCAGAAATTTTAGATGATTTCCCAGAATTGACAGAGCAAGATATCAGAGCTTGTTTGGAATTTGCTGCTGATCGAGAACATAGATTGATGGCTGTTGTGGGTGCTACGTGAGATTACTATTCGATCAAAATTTGAGTCGTAAGCTTGTGGGGAAGTTGGTTGATCTTTTCCCAAACTGTAGCCATGTTCAGTTTCATGATTTGGCAGATAAAACTGATACGGAGACATGGGAGTTTGCAAAGAATAACGGTTTCTGCATTGTGACTCAAGATGCAGATTTTGCAGAGAGAAGTCGTTTGTATCGTTCTCCTCCCAAGGTGATTTGGTTGCGCTGTGGAAATGTTCCCACAAGCCAGATTGAGAAAATACTACGTTCTGGAGTAGAAGTAATTCAGGAATTGGGAAATAGTTCAAATATAGATTGCCTTGAGCTTTATTAGACACGATAACGCTGTTTTTAATTCCGATCGCCCAACACACTAAGAATCTGTAAAATTGTTTGTTGAAATTAAAATGCCAACTCAGACAAACTTATTTTGTAAACTATTGACAAAATAAGTTTGTCTGTAGTTAAATAAGCTAAGACAAATAAATATCAATTATTTGATTTTCGTCTTATACATAACACCTGAGTTGCTCAGTTTTGTGCAGTTTCACTATCTTGACTCAGCACTGATTGCAGAATACACATAGTACTTCTAACAAGAGTATTGGTTCAGCATACTGAAGTATGCACTGAATTGAGCGACACAGGTATTATGCTTAAGACGTTTATGTTCAAATATACTAGGGAAATACGCTACTCAAGCATATGCTTCTCTCATATTTGGCAATTTGATATTTCAAGTCTGTTAAACAACTATTTAACGGAGTGCTTTGAAATGGCTAAGCAAATGACTAAGAAGCAAAAAGATGCTGTAAAACATCTTCTTGCATATGATTGGGAATTTGGTTTGGTTTGTTTTTGGTGTCGGCAAGATTTCCTATTTGAGCAACTTACCCTTGATCACTTGCGCCCTTCAAGTAAAGGTGGATCTAACAATCCAGAGAATTTACGCCTTACTTGTCGTAAATGTAATGGCTCACGTGGTAACAGCCTATTTCCACCTGAGCAAAGGCACAAAAGTTCGTCTTTGAACAACTCTGGCAAATAACTTTTGGCTCAACTAAAACCTAGGTTTTATACTTATGTTTTAGTTGATTTAGACAACTATATTTCTAACAAATATACTCAATAAAAATGCATAAACTTTTGATTTTTAATGACGAAAAATTACTTCGTCGTGCGCTTACTCATCGCTCTTTTGTTAATGAAAACTTTGATGAATCTGGACATAATGAAAGACTAGAATTTCTTGGCGATGCCATTCTCAATTTTATTAGTGGGGAATACCTATATGAACAAAATCCTGAAATGGCAGAAGATGAAATGACTCGCAGACGGTCTGCTCTTGTGGATGAAAAACAACTTGCTCGATTTGCGACTGAAGTTGGACTGGATTTTAGAATCCGTTTGGGAGAAGGTGCAAAAAGAGAAGGTGGTTATACCAATCCTAATATTCTGAGTAGTACATTTGAAGCGGTTGTTGGCGCTTACTACCTAGATAATAAGCGTAATATTGATGTGCTTCGTCCTCTTGTAGAACAATTATTTGACTCTGTACCAAAAGATGTCATGGTTATTCGCGCCAGCAAAGATTCAAAGAATAAGCTTCAAGAATTTGTGCAGGCGAATGGAGAGACAAAGCCAAACTATGAAACTGAACAGGTTGGTGGAAAGTCTCACGCTCCAGAATTTCTCTCAAAAGTTTATGTGATGGGTAAAATCTATGGTGAAGGCAAAGGTAGTAACAAGAAAGATGCAGAGAAAGAAGCTGCTGCCGATGCGCTGGCTAAACTAAAAAAAAGGGGATTGCTCTAACATCCTCAATCCAAAGAAAATAGGTGTTTTGATTGATTTGAGGATTTTTGCGATCGGGTTTTGGGTGATGAGGGTGCGATCGCTGTTTGATGTGGGGAATTTGCGATCGGGTTTCTGAGTGGTGAAGGGCGATAAATTATTCACACCTTACCCTGTTTTGCATAAGCATCCACAAGTTGGCAAATCATCTCTTGATATGAAGAATTATGGCGTTTAGCCTCACGCTTAAAAAACTCAATACTTTCTTGAGTAAATTCCATCGTAATCATTACCGTCTTTTGCCTCGGAACTAACTGATTCACTGGGGGCAAAAAATCTTTAACAATAGTGACATTTCCAATTGGTTCAGCAGGATCAGGAATTGTGTTGTTCATAAAATTTTCTCCATTTACGCCATTGAGCAGCCCCAAATATCCGAATCACTCCATCTCGATAAGTAAAACGCACTGTCAATACAAGATCATCTACTTTGCCAATACAAAACCAACGTTCCTCAACTTCACTATGTTCTGAGTCATGGACAATCAAACGCTTGGGATCGAAAAAAGCATATTGAGCAGTTTCAAAATCTAAGCCATGCTTTGCCTTGTTATCAGCCTCTTTTTGCTCATCCCACTCGAAAGTGGTACTCATCTCAACACACCATAAACACTATAAACCATAAGCATTTTAATCAACAATTCATAGCTATTTTAAGACATTTAAACTTTTACAACCACTTTTAGTTTTTTGATGTGACATAGCTGTTTGATGTGGAGTTTAGGCGATCAAGTTTTGGGTGTTATGAGGTGCGATCGCTGTTTTGATGTTGAGATTTAGGCGATCGGGTTTGCGGGTGATGAGGGGCGATCGCTCTGTAAATAAAGATATAATGTCAGCAAAGCAGCATAAGCAAAAAATTATGATTCAAACCTTAGACGCTCTTTATGATGGTGTAACCCTTGTCCCTGAAGTGCCTCTAAACATCAAATCAGGCACAAGAGTACGGATTGTTGTTGAAAGTCTTTTGCCTGATGCAAAACCACCCAAAAAATCATTCTTACAAACTGCTAAATCTTTAAACCTGCAAGGTCAACCCGACTGGTCAGAAAACATCGATCAATACCTTTATGGTGAAAATATCTCAGATAATGCGTGAAATTTTTTTAGATACATCCTTTGCGATCGCACTATCTGCAATTACCGATCAAAACCATGCAAAAGCAGTAGAACTAGCTGAAAAGATTGAATCTCAAAATATAAGCCTAGTAACCACTCAAGCAATTTTACTGGAAATTGGAAATGCACTTTCCAAACAAAAATATAGAGCCGCCGCAATCGAACTTCTTGAATCACTAGAATCAGATCCAAACGTTAAAATAGTTCCTCTAACAAATGAACTATATGATGCAGCATTTCAATTATTTAGAAGCCGCCAAGACAAAGAATGGGGACTAGTGGATTGTATTTCATTCGTAGTTATGCAAAGTCTTTCAATTACTGAAGCCTTAACTGCTGACGACCATTTTAATCAAGCAGGATTTCGAGCATTATTAAAATGATTTTCGCAGTTTGATTTGAGGGAATTTGCGATCGAGTTTGTAGGTGTTGAGGGTTGCGATCGCAGTTTGATTTGAGGGGATTTGCGATCGGGTTTGTAGGTGTTGAGGGTTGCGATCGCTGTTTGATTTGAGGGAATAGGCGATCGGGTTATGGGTGGTGAGAGGCGATCGCTGTTTGATGTGGAGATTTAGGCGATCGGGTTTTGTTTGTGATGAGGGGCGATCGTTGTTTGATGTTGAGATTTAGGCGATCGGGTTTTGTGGGTGATGAAGGGCGCGATCAATGTTTGATTTGGAGGAATGTGCGATCGGGCTTTGTGGGTGATGAGGGGCGATCGCTTTATTCTTGCAATAATTTAAAAAAAGTCTCTTTGTCAACATCAATATCTTGAATCATTCCCATCAAAGTACCTTGTTTAATATCTTTTCCAGAATGAATTGGAACAACAACTCTTTTTCCCTGAATATTTTTGTAAATAGCATGACTTCCTTTTTGGCGATCGAAATAAAACCCCAACTTTTCGATAACCCTTATAAACTCCTTAGCCTTAACGCTTGGAAAGTTGCTCATACTAGAACACTCAAAGGTTTGACAATTAAATTTTCTCTAGGGACAGGCTGACTATCAGCTATTAAACTTTCAATATATAGCTCAATAGCTTCCGTAATATTAGCGATCGCCTCTTCAAAAGTATCCCCCTGAGAATGACAGCCTCTGAGAATAGGACAAAAAGCGTGATAGCCTCCATCTTCTTCCTTTTCTAGAAGCACCGTATAGTTGTAGGCTTTTTTGCTGGTTTTCATATATTCTTGAATTTTTTAAGATATCAATCTCTATATTTCATCTACTCGATCATAATTGATTTTTGTTGATTTAGTCGATCGCTGTTTGGTGTGGGGAAAAGGCGATCGGGTTTGTGGTTGTGAGAGTGCGATCGCTCTAAAATCCTAAGCCGCAGCAAGCTCATATTGTAAAGTAAGAAATTCATTAGCCTTTAAATAGGCGATCGCAAACTCACACCCATCAGAATCCGCAAACTCCACCAGATAATCAACTCCCTGATTATCCTGATGAATATCCACAATCGTACCAACTAAACCCACTGGCAAAGCTGAATTAAAATCATATTCTGCTTCCATCAGAGAAAGTCTATCTATAGAAATTGGTTTTAAAATAGCGATCGTATCAAGCAACTGCGGAGTTTTCATTATTTCTCTCTCTTTAAAAAAGCACTAATCAAACGAGGATAACCAGACTCTATACTAACTTCCCAAATAGTCCTCAGTTCAGAACCTCCTGTATTAGGAATTTCCCAGTCCACCTTATATTCCTTACCAAATCTTGTATTACTCTCCTGCACAACTTCACCTTCAACTGCCGCAACTTGAATTAATTCAACCAAGCGATCAGCATTTTGAACTGTAATACCCAGTCTGGATTCAAACACTCTTGCCTTGTCTTTACCCTTATCATGGTTGATGTTTAAGCAATATCCTAAAATCTTTTGCATAGAAATTTCAGGGCGATCGCCATTTGGTAATTTCCTAGGCAGAAGTCAATACTAAATTAATCTTAAGTATACCCAACTGTGAGGTGATCGCTGTTTGGTGTAGGGAAAAGGCAATCGGGTTTTAGGTGGTGAGAGGCGATCGTTGGGCGATCGTTGTTTGATGTGGGAGGCGATCATTTATCTAATCGTAAATTTCCCTGCGATATCCAATTTGACGAATAATGAGACCTTTTTGTAATTGGGCGATCGCATAGATAACTCGATAATCTCCAACACGCAGCTTAAAAAAACTTGATAAATTACCAGAAAGAGATAGAGGTGTAATTTGTTCAGAATTCTCTCCTAACCACTTGATTTTACGAGCTATCCGTATTTGATTAGTGCGATCAATTTTCGCAAGATCAGCGATCGCCTCAGAAGTAAAATCAATACTATAACTCGTCCCAATTAAGCCCCAATGATTGCATAGCTTGAGCCGCAGGGATAACAGTTGGTTGCTGTTGCTGTCGTAATAAACGTTCCACAACTGCTGTTTTTAACTTCTTGCCTTCATCTAGATCGATATATTCTTCTAATACTTCAATTACAACTTCACGAACTAGTAAACGAAACTGTTCAGTAGTGGGTTCTTTTATTTGCATAACACTAAGGATCTACTACTTGGTTTTAAACAATTTTAACTTGGTCGTCAATATAATCGCTGTTTGAGGTGGAGAAAAGGGCAATCGCTGTTTGATGGGGAAATATGCGATCGGGTTTGATGGGTGATGAAGGGGCGATTTGCAGATTGTCTAAACGAAGAGAAACCACTCCCTTATTTTTTTGATGTAGTGCATTATGAAGCGATCACTGAGCCAAAACTCAAAGAACATATTGATCGCTTTGGCATCAACATTTACAGTCCCAGAGATTGCAACTAAATTTAAAATAGTTCATTCCAATTGAAAATCACTTCAGGAAAAGCAAGCATTGATAAAACATCATTCTCATCGTAACGCCTGATTAATTTATATCCATTTGCCGATGGTTGCGAATATCCTTCGATCGCTTTTTTATTAGCATCAAACAACCACATTTCAGGAATTCCCGCCAACGCATACAGAGATGCTTTTACTTCGCGATCGTAATCAATGGAACTATCGGCAACCTCGATAATTAACAAAATATCATCAGGTGTTGGCAATCCCTCCTCATAAAAATCAGCGCGAAATTTCAAAATGGCAAGATCGGGCTGTGGCTCTGAATGATCGCTCAAGCGGATTGAGTTTTGCGGCCAGATTATAGCTTTACCAAAAAGACGATTAGTAAAAATTGCATTCAATCGAGCAACACATGTAGCGTGTTTTCTGCCGATTGGGGACATAGTTTGAATTTCTCCATTAATTAGTTCAAGGCGATCGCCCTCTTGAAAAACACCAGCTTCGTGCATGAGATGATATTGCTGGGTCGTCAACAGAAACTTATTCGCCAACTTATTCTGTTTTTGCGTAAGCAATTGAACTTTCATAAGATTAGAATTAAATTACTTGGAATGATGTTAACGATCATCATAGCTCAACCTATAGCAATCCTAGAGAGTAAACCCTGAAGGTGATTACTCTAGTATCGGTTCGATGAAAATAATTTGCGATCGCAAAAAATCATGACAGACGCACATAAATTTATCTGTTTTTCTCAAGGAGCAATTGACCTACAAATTAATGGAGCTTTAGGAGTTCCTTTTAATGATTTAACTCGCGATCGCGCCAGCAAGTTGCCAGAGATTTGTCGATTTCTATATCAACAGGGGCTAGATGGATTTTTACCGACCCTCGTAACCGCTTCTATTGAACAATTCCATCGATCGCTATTTTTCCTCGCCGAAGCGATCGCAAATCAAAAGCAAAATCCCGATCCTCACGCAGCCAAGATTTTAGGCGTACATCTCGAAGGATCTTTTTTACATCCTGACAAGCGCGGCGCACATCCACAGCAACATTTATTACCGCTTAATCTCGATAATTTACAAAAATTACTAGGTGATTACACCGAAATTATTAAAGTCATTACCCTCGCGCCAGAACTCGATCCATCAGGGAAAACGATCAAATATCTTGGCGATCGCAATATCATCGTCAGCCTTGGTCACTCCACCGCCAACGCAGCCCAAACTAAAATTGCGATCGCACAAGGAGCAACCATGGTTACCCATGCCTTTAATGCCATGCCCAGTCTACACCATCGCGACGTTGGACTATTGGGAGAAGCAATTTTAAGCGATCGGGTTTGGTGTGGACTCATTGCCGATGGTGTCCATGTTTCACCGCAAATGGTCAAACTGCTTTATCGGATGACTAATCAAATATTTCTTGTTAGTGATGCCCTTGCGCCCCTCGGTTTACCCGATGGCACTTATCCTTGGGACGATCGCCAAATTACAATTAAAAATGGCACAGCCCGACTGCCCGATGGCACATTGTCAGGCACAACCTTGCCTTTATTAGATAGCGTCAATAATCTAGTGCAATGGCAGATCTGCAAGCCACAGCAAGCAATTGACTTAGCCATCTTTGCGCCGCGCCGCGCTCTCAATCTACCAACTGAGTCTACAAATCAACGGCTAGCTTGGCATCAGACAGATTCGGGGCAACTGGTTTGGCATCACCGTTAAAATTGCGATCGCGAGAACCACCAACCTGTGGTTGATGCATTTTTAAAACCATTGCCAAAGTTGCTTTGAGCTTAGTTCTAGGCACAACCGCATCTACAAAACCATGATCAAGTAAATACTCAGAGGACTGGAAACCTTCAGGAATTTTTTGCTTCAAAGTCTGCTCAATCACTCGTCGCCCTGTAAACCCAATCAAAGCCTTTGGCTCAGCCAAAATCAAATCGCCCAACATCGCAAAACTAGCTGTGACCCCACCCGTAGTCGGGTTAGTCAAAACTGGGATATACAGCAAATTTGCTTGACGATGCCTCTCCAAAGCCGCCGATGTCTTTGCCATCTGCATCAAGCTCAAAATTCCTTCCTGCATCCGCGCCCCACCCGATGCACAGAAAATTAAGGCAGGATAACGTTTTGCTGTCGCAGTTTCCAGCATACGGGTAATTTTTTCACCAACCACCGAACCCATACTGCCACCCATAAAGCGGAAGTCCATCACTGCAAGAGCCGCATCACAGCCATCGATCTTGCCCGTGCCAGTGATTACGCCATCACTCAAACCAGTTTTTTGCTTATATTCTTTAATGCGATCGATATAAGGCTTACGATCCTTAAAACCTAATGGATCACAGGAAGTCAAATCTGCATCCATTTCTTGCCATGTGCCAGCATCAATTAGCTGGGCAATCCGCTCATGGGCATTGACTTGATTGTGATGACCACATTCAGGACAGACCATCAAATTGGTTTTGAGATCCTTTACATAGGTCAAAGCACCACAACTAGAACATTTGTGCCATAAACCATCAGGAATTTCGCGTTCTTGAGAGTCTTGATTTAGATTAGGTGTTTTGCGATAGTATGCTTCACTGGCGCGCGAGCGTGTTTCGGCAAACCAATCAAAAAGTGACATAGTGGCTTACGGTTCACAGTACAGGTGTATGGTTGTCAATCAAAGCGATTGTCAATTGCAGCTAATGATACAAACATAGCAGTTTCATCATACAGCGCTTTGGACTTCGGAGAAAGTCAGTGATCATGCTTTAGGTGTCCCATGTCTTAGAGCTAGCTTTACAAAGGTTGTGGCAAAGTCAGAGAAGTGTAAATTGTCCAGACATCCATCAGCATCAGCATCAGCGTAAAGACTAACAAAATTAAATACATCCAAGGCTGGGCTAAAGGACGCACATCACGAGTATCAATCCCTGTCTTTGCTTCGACTAGTTGCACTAACCTTGCAAAACCGACCACCCGCATCGGTAACAAGTAAGCTTGATCAGAGTTTTTACTCACAAAATAATAAACAATCCCCCCCTGTCCTGTAATTCTTGGCTTGAGAGCCGTGATATCTTGCCAAGCCAATGACCAACCCTTACGCAAGAAACTGGGAAACCATTTAGGATATGCCACACTAATTCCCTGAGCATCAAGAATGACGCGATCGCCAAGTGCACCATACAAAAATACAAAGCCAATTACTAAACCGATACTGAGCCATGTCGCAGGAATTACTGAATGCGTAAAGTTACTTAAAAACGGCAAAGGTACAGTCAGCGAGATATAGAGCAGTAGCAAAGTCACTCTAATCAATGGTGAAACATAAAAAATATGATTAGAGTTATTAGTGCGGTTAGAGTCGTCAATTATTGAATCTGCGGCTTCAGTCATAGGGAGCAATCAATTTGGTTTATTTTCGATGCGATCGCAATTAACTTCATCAATTAACTTAACATTGTTTTTTAGGGGTAATCTGATCAATGATCGATATGATTAACAATCAAATTAATCATCAAAAATACATACATACAGTACGGATGGTGTAAAACGTGGGTTGGCGTGTACGTGGCGTTCGTGGAGCAACAACAGTTGAAGCAAATACATACGAAGCCCTAGAGAGGGCTGTCCTAGAGCTTATGGAGGAAATCGAAGCCCAAAATGACATCGATCCGCGTGAAATAGTCAGTGCGACTTTTTCGGCAACTGCCGATATTGATGTGGTCTTTCCTGCCAAAATTGCGCGATCGCGATCGCAATGGGAGCATGTGCCACTATTGGACGTGCAGCAAATGCATGTCAAGGGCAGCCTAGAGCGCTGTATTCGGGTCTTAATCCATGTCAATACACCGCTTGAGCAGCATCAAATCAAGCATGTTTACTTAAACGGAGCGCGAGGTTTACGCCCTGACTTGGTTTGCGCTCAAATTTAAGAAAATAGAAGCTTGGCAAACTGCTTAGCCTGTCTTGACTGTATTTATAGGTTTATTGCGATAAAATCAGTTCAAACGTAAGATAAGCCCTATGGTCACCAGAATTTTCCTGTGTAACGAGCAGACAGAGCCAGAGATTCGCGATTTTATTCGTGAAGCGATCGCCGACATCTCTGAAGGGGAGCAGTATATCGTTACGTGGAACTGCGGCAACATTCAAACTCTTAAGGTGGGAGATCGCGCTTATTTCAAGCGAATTGGCAGCACCAATCAGGGCTATTTTGCGTCAGGGACTGTAGTTCCTGCCGATCGTGAATATCAACTCAAATTGCGATCAGCGAGATATCGTGAACTTAGCGAAGCCTATGACATCGACTCACAGGCAAATAACTTTCGAGTTTGGGTTGCTTGGGATGCTTGCGTTAGTTTCGATGAGCCACTCCGCACCGACTATTTGCGCCAACTACCTCACTTTCAAGGAATGCCCCTAGAGCCGCAGTCCGATGCGGGAGTATTTCGCGAAGAATATGTGCGAATGCTCGATCGCGAATGGGAGCGTCAAACCCAAAAAGCATTTCGGGCAGGTAAGGGAATTAACCTTGTCGATGTCTACTACCGATGGGGTTTAGAGGATATTCAGCAAGGTTTTCCAGAGGATGCCCTAGAGTCGTTTCGACAAGCGCTGAAACTCAATCCTGATTTTATTAAGGCATATCTGGGTTTAGGGGATGCCCATGTGAGCTTGCGCGAATATGGCAAAGCCGTGGGCGACTATGGCAAAGCCATCTCCATGCGTCCTGACAAGGCAAGACTTGCTTACCATAAACGTGGTGAAATCAATCTCTTGCTGGGGCAGTATCAACAAGCAATGACAGATTTTCAGTCTGCAATTGGCATTGACCCTAACTACGTCGATGCTCACTTTGCCTTGGGCAATACTTACTTCAAGCTCAAGAGCTATGAACAGGCGATCGCCTGCTATACCCGTGTCCTAGAACTTAGTCCCGATCGCGATTTGGCAGTGTATCGCCGTGGCAGATGTCATTACATTCTCAAAGAATATGCCGAAGCCTTGAGGGATTTTAGCCATGCCATCGATTTACAGCCTAGTAATGTTGATGCCTATTACTATCGTGGCTTGACCTATTCTCAGCCAGCCCTTGCCGATGAAACCCTTGCGGGAGACGACTTGCGTAAGGCGATTATTCTCTATCAAACGCAGGGCAAACCCGACAAAGCGAAAAAAGCCAAGGAATTACTAGCAACTTTTGCGATCGATTCTTTGCCCAAGGCAACGCCTAAAAGTCATCATGCAATCGCAGCGTCCCCCAGCGACTCTCCCACTAACGATCTCAATACAGCAAATGAATCAAGCGATACTCCATTAGCCATGGCAGCTAGCTCCGATTATTCCGATGATGACCAAGACGAAGAAACCAGCAAACTGATTATTGAAACCCCTCCTGTTTCCAACGAGGAAGCGATTTCAGAGGCAGCCATTGCTATCTCTAATGCTGAGGAAGCAATTTCAGATTTGACAGATGCGATCGAGAAGATCGTCGAAGTTGAAAAAATTGTCGAGAAGATCGTCGAAGTTGAAAAAATAGTTGAGGTGGAGAAGATTGTTGAAGTCGAAAAAATTGTCGAGGTCGAAAAATTAGTTGAGATCGAGAAACTGGTTGAAGTCGAGAAAATCGTCGATCGCGTCGTTGAGAAAGTCGTTGACCGTGTTGTCGAAAAGCCAGTACCTTTCTCGATTGAAGATCCCAGCACAGCGGAAAAACTAGCGATGATTTCCGTGATGGCGCAATATATGCGTGATGGCTGGATGGTGCGCTCGGTGGATAAATCGCAAGTTGGCTACGATCTCGAATGTACCAGAGATGACGTATGCGAAGCCGTTGTCATTAAAAGCTTTACTAGCGATCGCGAATCCTTTGCCATTTCTGCGATCGAGATTGAGAATGCCCGCAGCAATAAAAACTTTGTCCTCTGGGTCGTCAGTGGTGCGGCCGAAAATCCTGAGTTGCGCTGCATCCGTGGAAGGGAACTATTCGAGCAGTTTGACCTCGATCCCCTCGCGTTCGCTGCGAAAGTGCGTCAAGCCGCAGTGCAACTAGAATTTGCGCCCATCTCCCTAGAGATGCCGCAATTTGAAGCGTAATTCACATAAATTTTGAATACAAATTGCATAAAAATCCGATCATGACATCAACGATTAGTTTTAAGCTATCCGCCCTTGCTGCCGAATTTGCTGCCGCTCTACCCGATTGTAAATTTGAGTCCGATGGTGCTGATCCAGTCATCACAGGTGTCGCAGCGATCGACAAGGCACAGGCTGGCGAGATTACGTTTGTGTCTTCATCCAAATTTGTGGCACATCTCAAGGACACCCAAGCTAGTGCCGTCATTCTCGATCTCAAAACCCCTTCGCCTCTGCCCTGCATTCGTACCGCCCATCCTCGGATTCTCTTTGCCAAGGTTCTCGAAAAGTTTTATCAACCACCGACTCCCCCCAAGGGCATTCACCCCACCGCAATTTTAGGTGCAGATGTGCAGCTAGGCGCAAATGTGGCAATCGCCCCCTATGTTGTCATTAGCGATCGCGTCAAGATTGGAGATAATGTCACCATTTATCCCCATGTCACCATTTACAACGATGTCGAGATTGGGGCAAATACCACCATTCATGCTAATTGTGTAATTTGCGATCGCACTCAAATCGGTGCAAATTGTCTATTCCATCCCAGCACCGTATTGGGTGGTGATGGCTTCGGTTTTGAAATTTCTCCCAATGGCACTTGGTACAAAGTCCCACAAATTGGTCATGTCGTAATTGAGGACAATGTGGAATTAGGTTGTTCCTGTGCCGTTGACCGTCCTGCCGTTGGTGTCACCATCATTCACAAAGGTGCAAAGCTAGATAACTTTGTGCAAATCGGTCATGGTGTCGAAGTCGGAGCACATTCGGTACTTGCCTCACAGGTGGGACTCGCAGGAGGTGTAACTCTTGGTCATCATGTGGTGATGGCAGGTCAAGTCGGCGCAGCTAATCATATTCACATCGGTGATGGTGCAGTTATCGGGGCAAAGTCTGGCATTCCCAGCGATGTCCCCGCAGGTGTCACTATGATGGGCTATCCTGTAGTTCCTGAAAAAGATTGGAAGCGGATCGTCATCGCGGAGCGACAACTACCTGAGTTATTACGCACGGTTCGCAAATTAGAGCAACGTATTGCCGAATTAGAATCCAAATAAAACCCTAACTGGAGTGGTTGCTTACGACTGAAGCGAGTAGCGGCGCGAATCGCCGCCACTCGCTTCTTGGGGTTTGGTTTGTACTAGCCAACTCTGTGGTGGTGGAAAATCAAAATACCTTATGAGTTATATCAAGATGTCCTATGAAGACAACAAAAATAGTCGCTAAATCAGTCGATGGCTGATTTGATATAGCATTGAGATAGCTTTGCTTGAGTACATTTTGATATATCAAAGCTATAACCAATCTGTCAAAAGGTTAATAACATTGACTTTTTCTGTAGAATTAACTTCACAGGTTATAACTTTAAAAGTTTTTAAGCGATCGCAAACACAATTACTTACCAAATAAGAGCAATTGAAAGCAATCAAAAGCAATTAAGAGTTTTTATTAAATTTGAGGATAAAACATGAGTACAGGCAACGAAGCAAAACCAGATAGCGCCAAACCTGAGACTACGGAAAAAAGTCGTCCTACCAAAGCGAAGTCTGAAGCCGAAACCAAAACTAGCTCCGTCGATATTGCAGCTTTGGCTGTAAAGGAAGAAGTCAAGCCCGCAACTATCACCCAAAAAGGATCACTGACTGTGACTGAAACACTTAAACATTTTGGCGATCGCCCAATCATTGATGGTGGCTTTCGCGCAGTTGAGTATTTCAATAGCTCAGGTGAACGTCCTATCGAAGCCAGCAAATTAGCAATTAGCAGCACCTATACCACCATGGGCGGTGAACGTCCTATTGTTAGCACTGGTGCTCATGTAACTGGCACATTCTTCTCCTCTGGCGAACGTCCTGTATTTGAAGATGGATTTGTCATCGTCGATAAGTTCTACATTGCAGGAGAGCGCCCCGTTGGTTCTTCAGGACTAGTAATTGATGATACCTATTCACAAATGGGTGGTACAAGACCTGTTGCCTCCAATGAAATCGACAACGCTGGACTGATGGGTTACATCGATTAATTTGTTGAAGATTTAAAAAGCAGCACCCAATGGGTGCTGCTTTTTAAGTTCTTTGGGCTAAGTAAAGGTGTAAATTCAAAGTGGTGTAATTTTTGCGATTTTTTTTGCGATTTTTTTTGCGATTTTTATAGGGTCTGATGGATACAAAACTAACTGCGCTGCGAGATAAGTTGTTTTCAGGTAAAGAGGCAAACCAATTACCTGCGATCGCGGAAATAGTAGACTTTGGAGAAGATGGTTTACAAATCTTGGATGAATTTATCCAAGCACGTAAGGCTACGAATACAGAAGTGACATGGGTTGACGGCAAAATACATCAAACATTGCTCAAAAGTAATTTGCCAAGAGCGGCAGAATTAGCCCAACTGCATTACCCCCATGGAGTGGTGACTCTCAAGTCAGAAAAGTCAATTGATTATCAAGAAATTCAAATACTGCTAGCAAAACAGGACTTTGAAGAGGCTGATCGCATTACCAGCAAAAAACTGTGTGAAGCAGCAAGTTCAGATGCCTTGGCGAGAGGTTGGCTATATTTCACCGAAGCCAAATCAATTCCGATTAGTGATTTACAAACAATTAATCAACTATGGCTCGTTTATTCTGAAGGCAAGTTTGGTTTCTCGGTACAGCGTAAAATTTGGCTAAGCCTAGGCAAAGGTTGGGAAAAATTTTGGCTCAAGATTGGCTGGAAAAAGGATGGCTCGTTTACCCGCTATCCCAACGAATTTATTTGGAGCCTTGACGCACCGAGAGGTCATTTGCCCCTGTCGAATCAGTTACGGGGCAATAAAACCATGCAGGCAATTTTCTCTCATCCAGCTTGGTAAATATAGCAAAAAGAGACAAATCAAAAAAGGAGGTGCGGCGCAACTCCTTTTTTTGCAAAACTTCAACTGCTGCACTCTCTCTATGACAGAGTATCTGACGGCTTTTGCTTTACTCGCTCAACTTGTGAATATTTTTCAATCGCCTGTGTCACATCAAACAAAGATTGCTGCAAAGGCTTCAGAGCAGCTTGAATTTCTTCGTAGGTGATTTCTTCCGATTCGTAAATATTTTTGAGAGCTTCTACATTTTGCATGGTTGGCTCACGCAAACTTTGCGTAATCACCGATGGGCCATTATCTCGCAGAATGTCCTCAACAGTACGAATGAGATTAGAAGCTTGGTTTCGCATATTAGCCAACTCACGACGCGCTTCATCCTCTTCAGCATATACTTCAGCTTCCATCCGCATTCTTTCAATTTCGGTAGGACTCAAGCCACCAGTATTCGTGATACTAATACTTTGCTCAACCCCCGTATCAACATCTCTTGCTGATACATTGAGAATGCCATTGGCATCAATATCAAAGGAAACTTCAATTTGAGGAATCCCACGCGGAGCCGGTCGAATACCCTCTAATTCAAACTTGCCAAGGCTCTTATTGTCCTTTGCCATCGAGCGCTCGCCCTGTAACACATGGATTTCCACAACTGATTGGTTATCAACAGCCGTAGAGAAAATTTGTGACTTGCTAGTAGGAATAGTAGTATTGCGTTCTAGGTTTTTCGTAAATACACCACCTTGAGTTTCCAATCCAATCGAAAGCGGAATTACATCTAGCAGCAATAGATCCTTGACTTCTCCGCCCAAAATACCCGCTTGTACAGCCGCACCGATCGCCACCGCCTCATCAGGATTAACTGACTGATCAGGTTTTTTGCCCTCAAAAAATCGCGATATCGCTTCTTGAACCGCAGGAATACGGGTTGAGCCACCAACTAAAATAATGCGGTTGATTTCCTTTGGCATGAGTCCCGCATCTTTGAGGGCTTGAGCCGTAGGGTCGAGGGTTGATTTGACCAAGGCAGCCGTAATCTGCTCAAACTTGGCACGGGTAAAATCAATCTCAATGGTTTTGGGTCCATTATCATCGGAAGCAATAAAGGGCAAACTGATCAAGGTAGAAGGCGCACTAGATAGCTCAATTTTGGCTTTTTCCGCAGCCTCTCTCAGTCGTTGCAAGGCAGTCTTGTCTTCCGAGAGATCAATACCTTCTTTTTCCTTAAAGTCAGCAACTAACCAGTCAACGATCTTTGCATCAAAATCATCGCCCCCAAGATGGTTATTACCAGAAGTGGCTTTAACTTCAAAAATACCGTCACCTAGTTGCAGTACTGACACATCGAACGTACCGCCCCCAAGGTCAAACACCAAAACAACTTGATCTTGATCCTGCTTATCTAAACCATAGGCGAGTGCGGCGGCAGTAGGTTCATTAACGATCCGCATGACCTCTAAACCTGCAATTGCCCCAGCATCCTTTGTTGCTTGCCGCTGTGTGTCGGTAAAGTAGGCAGGAACCGTAATAACAGCTTGAGTAACTTCCTCACCAAGATAATTTTCAGCATCCTGCTTCAATTTCTGCAAAATCATTGCCGAAATTTCTTGGGGCGTATAGCTTTTGTCAGCAATCTGCACATCAACGGTGTCATCTTTACCCTTGATCGCCTTATAAGCAACTCGCCGACGTTCTTCTTCGGTTTCACTCCAACTGCGCCCAATAAAGCGCTTGATACTATAAATAGTGTTAATAGGATTAGTTACAGATTGACGCTTAGCCACCTGTCCCACAATTCTTTCGTTGCTATCCTTTACAAAAGCAACAATACTTGGTGTAGTGCGACCGCCTTCTGCGCTAGAGATGACAACAGGCTTGCCACCTTCTAAAACCGAAACACAACTATTTGTCGTACCAAGGTCGATACCAATTACTTTCGACATAACCGCCAGTTCCGTTAAAAGCTTTTTTTAAGTTTAGCTTAGTGAATTTCTGAATAATGTACCCTAAGAATGCATTTTGAGATGCATTCTTCGTTGTAAAAGTTTATCTTTATTTGAGGAATTAGGTCTAAGCTTTTTTAAAGATAAATATTGAAACCTAAATAAAAGAGTCTGCGATCGCAGACTCTTTTATTTATCCTTTGTGATCTAGTATTTAGGCTGATTCACCATTGTCATTGTCAGCATTAGCAGATGTACTCTCATCACCATCAATTTTGCCAGAAGATACTTTAACAAGGGCATGGCGTAGCACTCGATCATCACTGACTAAATAGCCAGGACGCAATTCTTCGGTAATAAGTCCCTCTTCATGTTCAGGTGAAGGCTCCTGCATAATTGCTTCATGGAAGTTAGGGTCAAATTCCTGACCAATGCATTCCATTCTTGCCACGCCTGTTTCTTTTAAGCATTTAAGCAATTGCTTATAAACTGATTGATAGCTTCTATGAATTGAAGCTTCTCCATCCGTTTTCGGTGTAATCTGCAATTGTGCACGTTCAAAGTCATCAACTACAGGCAAGATTTTTTTGAGGATTCTACTAGTAGTAGCCCCTTCCTGCTCCTCTTTATCTCGCTCTGTGCGTTTACGAAAGTTTTCAAAGTCAGCATATAAACGTAAATACTGTTGCTTACGCTCATCTAGCTGCTCTCTAAGGGCGGTTGACTCGGCAATCAAACCACTAATTTTTTCTAGCGTTGCCGCCGCCGCCGCTTCACTCTTACTAGGTTCAGCTTTCGATTCGCCTGTGGCATCTGACTGACTAGGAGCCGAGTTTGCAGCTTCTTGGTTAGAAATGTGATTTAGTTCATCGATCGCCAGTTGTTGCAACCGTGACTCAAGTACCTCATCGTCTTCATCGATCAGGTCGTCAGAATTTAGTGTTTTTTCTTCTTCAATCATTGCTGTAATACTCTTTTCGGGCTTTTCACTCTAGTACATTATTTGGCAGCTAATTGCTGAGAAGTGAAATTTGGCAATTGCTTTTGACGATTTTTGCCAATCACATCAATTCTACTCTTGATCTGAGTCAACTTATACCAAAACACAAAATGGCATAGCCATTTTGTGTTTTTAAAACCCTTGCTGGGTTTAGTTTTTAATTCACAAAAGTGTTATCACATCTTCGTGAATTGGTATGAGTACCCATGAGCACTATGCGATCGCAATTTATGGCAAACAGTTGAGGGTCACTTTTGTGGGTATACCTGTCTCAGCAATATTTCCAGAGGCTAAAGAACAAAAATATTGACGGACATTATTGGCAAGACTAGTTACATCCGTAAAATCTGCGGATTCAATACTGCCCATATTTTCAACGATCACATTCTGTAAATTTGCCCCATTTAGTTTTACTCCTGCCAACTCTACTAAATTAAGATTCGCAGCCGTGAGATTCGTAGAGCTAAGATCCGCATTGGTAAAACTAGTTAGGTATAGTTCCGTTGATCTCATATCGGCAAAGGATAAATCTGCGCCATCTAAAATCGCATTACTCAAGTTGGCGGCGGCTAGATTACTATTTTGCAGATTTGCTTTCACTAAATTTGCTCTACGGAGATTGGCTAACAGCAGATTAGCTCCTTGCAAATTTGCGGAGTTAAGATCAGCTTCACTAAGATTTGCGCTCATTAACTCCGTTTTTTGAAGGTTTGCCGAGCCGAGTTTAGCTTGAGACAGATTGATCCTTAGAAGGTTAGACTGTTCCAGTTTGGCATCAGTCAGGTTAGAGGCAGTGAGATTTGCCTCAATCAAGCTAGCATTGCTAAGATCCGCACCACGCAGATCAACTCTGATAATTCTCACACCATTTAAGTTGGCATTTTTAAAAATCACTTGCCGCAAATCAATACGCTCAAGCACAGAACCACTGAGATTAATATTGCTAAAGTCTTGTCCCTGTAGACGATCGCTTTGATTTCCTGTCAACTGCACAAACTGAAAATTGCGCTGCCCTTCCGCATATTTAGCCATGAGAGTCTCGGCGTTAATAGGAGTCAATTTGGGGCTAGGGGGAATAACAGGCGATGGGGAAATATTAGGTGTGGGCAAACTCACTGGGGTGTTTTTGGGAGTTTCTGGAATCAGAGGTGGGGAAATAGTGGGGGTATATTGATTAATTTTCCAAGCCCAAAAGATACCGCCAACTAGGGCAATCACGACTAAACCTAATTGGAAAATAGTTTTAGATTGATCATTGAGAAACTGTAGCTGGGGGAATTTGGTTTCCATAGCTTGGCTTGGATCTTTGCCATAACACCGCAGAATTAAGCGATCACAAATTTGGCGCGTATCATCACTATCTAAATTTGCGATCGCTTGAAAAACAGGCGATGAATCAGGATCTTGAAAGTCATTTTGCCGAAAGATAAGATTTTTATTGTCTTCATGGAAAGTCTCCCACAGACTTGGTTGCAGCGCTAAAGCTCTCAGAGAGAGCGAGATGACATCAAAGGAAAAATCATCTAACTGCTCACCAAAGTCCTTGAGCGATCGCAGAGGTGGCTGATAATTGGGATGTCCCATCTCCAGAGGTGGCATCCCTAGCAATGCAGGGACATACATGCCGTCATAGTCAACTAATCGTAGTTCCCCAAGATCATCGACCATAATATTGCCATGCTGTAAATCTCCATGGGCAATGCTTGCTTGCCGAAGATCCTTTTGCAGTTTTTGGAGTTGCAAATCAAGGCGATGTAAAACACTCGGCTCATCAATATTTTCACCAATATAGCGATCAATTTCGACTCCATCGACCCAATCCATCTTTAAGATCGGATACCATTCCCCCTTGACTAAAATTCCCTTAGCAACAAACTCAAAATCTACTAAATAAGGAATTTGATGTTGGCTAAGATATGCACTAATTGCTTGATAGCGTTGTTGCACATCAGCTTGGGGAATGCGGGTAAAACATCGCACAGCCCAAGACTTTTCACCTTTGGTTAGTTTATAAACCGTGGCAAAATTCCCTGACCATAGCAAAACCCGTCCCCGCGAGTTTTTGGCTGTACTTGATTGTTTGAGGTCAGCATCTGCAAAACAAAGTTGCGGGTTTTGTACCGCCAACGTGAAGTCAATATTTAATGGCCATGTCTGGATATATGTCATGACTCACAACCAGTTTGAGACATAGTCTGAATTTCTAGGCAAAGCAAGGTAGTGTCGTCATTAACTATTTGTTGACAATCGCGTAATTCATTCACCCAATTCACAAATAAGTCTTGAGATGAAATCTGTTCTAATTTTAGCCAAGGATCTTGATTTGCTTCTATTTGCTTAAAAATCCAACAGGCGATCGCATCGGTTGCCAGATAAAAGCGATCACCTAGTTTGGCCTTACCGCTAATTTGGCGCATATCGTTTACTAATTGCGGATACGTCGCCAACAGGCGCGGATGATAGTTAAACTGGTCACTATTTTGGATTGGGAAGCTACGAAGTAACTGATGATCGCGAACCATAAATATACAGGAATCCCCTATTGCCATTGCTTTCCACCTAAAATCAGAGCAAATCTCTAAGCTCACAAAAGTAGCGAAAGCGCCCACGGCTGCCTTGCGCTTGGCAAACCAAGACAAGTTCTGCTCTGCTAACCCGCTTTGCCAAGATTTTTGCGATCGCAATAGCCAGTTTTGCCAATCACCATCTCCTATTTCATGACGATGGACAAAATTTGTGACCAATTCCTTTGACCATTCGCGGGCAAACGATGATTCGGTTGCCCCATCCGATAGGGCTAGTGATATGCCCATATGGTGCTGAACATAGTCCCACATGTCTTCACATTCTGCGATCGCATTACCTGCTTTTTGTACTGAAAAACTTTGGACTAACTGAAACCTTGCCAAGCCTCTGGCTGTGGGCTTATGAATTTGAGCATATAAACTGCGATCGCAATATTTTTGCGAATAGTTAGAGACAAATGACTTAAACCCAAAGTTGGCATAGCCATATGGAGAAGGCAATCTCGAAACAGCAATATTGCAAGAAGATTTAAACACAGTATCTATAGGCGATCGGCAAGGGGAGCGGAAAATTTCAAGTTACCTTAACAGCAGAAGTACGCAAAATAAAAGCCCGCAGATGCAGGCTTTTATTTCTTGGCAGATTTAGGCGATCGCTAAAGATGCTAGGGGGTTAGGAATTGTGGCACTAGGTGCAGTAAACTCGCCCGTAATCACAAACTCCAATCGCAATTTCAACCAGCGCATCGTATTCGGATCAGTGGTGATGATCGCCGCTGCAGGTTGAGGAATTTGCTTTTTGATGCTTGCCATTTCAGGAGCTTCCAAGAAAGCAGGCTGCTCAATTAACCAAAAATTAATTTCTTTGTTGCGAGCCTCAAAGTTGCGGCGACGCTCCGATAGCGTCTCACCCAAAGGTTTCCCTTCGTCTTCACACAAATACTTACGGCTAGCAGCCACAAAATAATACTGCTGGGACTCTGACATAAATTTTTTTTAACTTAACAAGGTAATGGCTTGTAAAGCCAAATCTATGTTAACGCTAATTCAACTTGCCTAACTTTTCGATAAATTAAGCTGCGGTGTCAGCTCTAATACGCTTTGCAAAACAATATCTGCACCATTTTCCTTAAGTAAAGCTGCATAGCGCTCACGAGATTCTTCTCCAATATGAGGCGGAATCACTCCCACAGCCAGATATTTATAACTAGGGTCATACTCCCTTGCCTTTAGTACGGTCAGCATGTCGGCAACCGTATCACCCACATATACCACCAGATCTGCGATCGCATTTTGCGTTGACTCAATCTGCTTAGTTGCCAGCAAAAATCCTGTGGGATCAGGCTTACCTGCGGCATCTTCCATCGCAACCAGTACAGGACTGCTAATCTCTAGCCGATGCAAAACATAGCTTGCCGAAGCCCTAGTTGCACCACTAAAAAATCCCCAACCGATATTCGCTTCGGTCAAACCAGCGAAATATTCTTGATTAGCAATCAAAGGCTCAGAGGCAATATACCCATCCGACCAGTCTGACTGAGTACCACGATAGCGACTCTGGAAAAATGCCACGATATCTTCATAACTGACTGTGAGAGGTTTCTCTTGGAGATAACGCTTGATTAACTCCTGCGAAGCTTCCCAATCATTATTCCAAATACCTTCTGATTTCAAATCATCAATCTCTTCGGGGCTAGGACGATAAAGCTCTCCCTGCAACTGCATTACAAAATATTCTACCGTATCCGCCAAAGCCCGCCGATAGGAACCTGACACATCACGAATCACCCCATCAATATCAAATACAAAAATAGTCATAGCCTAATTTCACTTCTCCCGCTTTAGTTTTAAAGCATCTAACCGAAGCTACGACCTTGAACTGTAGTAGCGTTGATATGGCTGACTATGCTACTATGGAAGATCGCTACTTTAATATGTAATTTAAATTTTGTTGGAGGTAGGTAGCATTGTCCCAGTTTATTCTAAAAATCTTATGGTTAGAGAATAACGTAGCTCTTGCCGTTGACCAAGTCGTCGGTAAAGGTTTCAGCCCTCTCACCAAGTATTTCTTCTGGCCCCGTGATGATGCTTGGGATCAACTCAAATCAGAAATGGAAAGCAAGCCTTGGATTGCCGATCAAGATCGGATCGAGATTTTAAATAAGGCAACCGAAGTAATTAATTACTGGCAACAAGAAGGCAAAAATCGCCCAATGACTGAAGCTCAAGGTAAATTCCCTGATGTCATATTTACTGGTAGTAACTAAGCATCAGAAAACAAAAAAGAGGAGAAAGCTTGGCTTTCTCCTCTTTTTCTTTTTCCAAAAATGTCAGCGTGCAACGCTGACATTTTTTGTTTAATGATCAGCCGTCAAGGTCAGGCATAGAAAGTACAGCCTCAGTCTTGCGGTCAATACCCTTTTCAAAGCCAGCAACAGCCGCACGAGCGCGACCAGCATGCCATAGGTGACCTACCAAGAACATAAAGGACAATACGAAGTGAGAAGTAGACAACCAAGAGCGAGGAGATACGAAGTTAACTGCGTTGATTTCAGTGATAACGCCACCAACTGAGTTCAAAGAACCCAAAGGAGCATGAGTCATGTACTCAGCAGCACGACGTACTTGCCAAGGTTGAACGTCATTCTTGAGTTTGTCGATATCCAAACCGTTAGGACCACGGAGAGGCTCCAACCAAGGACCACGGAAGTCCCAGAAACGCATGGTTTCACCACCAAAGATGATTTCGCCAGAAGGAGCGCGCATTAGATACTTACCAAGACCTGTAGGCCCTTGTGAAGTTGCAATGTTTGCACCTAACTTTTGGTCACGCACAAGGTAGGTGAAAGCTTGAGATTGAGAAGCTTCAGCGCCAGTAGGACCAAAGAATTCGCTAGGATAAACAGTGTTGTTGAACCAAACGAAGCAAGTAGCGATAAATGCCATCAGGCTCAATGCACCAAGGCTATAGGCAAGATATGCTTCACCAGACCAAACCAAGGCACGACGTGCCCAACCGAAAGGCTTAGTAAGGATGTGCCAGATACCACCACCGATGCAGATAAAGCCGATCCAAATATGTCCGCCAACTACATCCTCAAGGTTGTCAACACCAACAATGTTGCCTTCGCCACCAAAGGGAGAATTTAGCAAGTAGCCAAAGATAACAACAGGGTTAATGGTTGGATTGGTGATAACACGTACATCGCCACCACCAGGAGCCCATGTATCGTAGAGACCACCAAAGAACATCGCCTTGAATACGAGCAGAAGTGCGCCACATCCTAACAAGATCAAGTGATAACCAATGATATTGGTCATTTGATTCTTGTCTTTCCAGTCGTAACCGAAGAATGAGGAATAGTTTTCAAGAACTTCAGGACCGCGCAATGCGTGGTAAATTCCACCAAAGCCAAGTACTGCAGAAGAAATAAGGTGTAAAACACCAACTACGAAGTATGGGAATACGTCAACAACTTCGCCGCCAGCACCCACACCCCAACCTTGGGTTGCAAGGTGAGGCAAAAGGATAAAGCCTTGCTCATACATTGGCTTTTCGGGAACAAAGTGCGCGACTTCAAACAAAGTCATTGCGCCAGCCCAGAATACAATCAAACCAGCGTGAGCAACGTGAGCGCCCAGCAGTTTGCCAGAAAGGTTAATGAGTCGTGCGTTGCCAGACCACCAAGCAAAACCTGATGTATCTTGTGTACGCCCGCCCACTCCTAGCGAGTTTAAGTTAATGGTCGTCGTCACGAGAGGGTATCTCCAGAGAGCTTTTTATAGGTTTTTAGAGTGCAAATAATTTTTTAGCTATCAGATACCAGTTTAGGTAGCTGCTAACATTTAGAAGTTTGATGAAATCCATCATAATCTAAAAACTAGTCGAACTGCGCTGACATCTAATAGCTAATAAGAGATTTTGTACAGCAACAAGCGCTGTACAAAATGTTTCAAGAAAATTACAGTGCGTTACCACGAGGCAATACTTCTTCAGGGAAGATGAATCTTTCGGCTGGTTGGTCTTGAGGAGCCATCCAAGCGCGAATACCTTCATTCAAGAGCAAGTTCTTGGTGTAGAAGGTTTCAAATTCAGGATCTTCCGCAGCGCGGACTTCTTGAGATACGAAGTCATAGGCGCGCAAGTTTAATGCTAAACCAACAATACCGACACTGCTGAACCATAGGCCAGTTACAGGTACGAATAGCATGAAGAAGTGCAACCAACGCTTGTTGGAGAATGCAATACCGAAGATTTGGCTCCAGAAGCGGTTAGCTGTAACCATGGAGTAAGTTTCTTCAGCTTGGGTGGGGTTGAAAGCTTTGAAGGTGTTAGAGCTGCTGCCTTCGCCATCTTCAAATAAGGTGTTTTCAACGGTTGCGCCGTGAATAGCACAGAGCAATGCGCCACCAAGGATACCTGCAACACCCATCATGTGGAAGGGGTTCAAAGTCCAGTTGTGGAAACCTTGTAGGAACAAGATGAAACGGAAGATACCAGCTACGCCGAAGGTTGGACCGAAGAACCAACCAGACTGACCCAAGGGGTACATCAAGAAGACGGATACGAATACGGCGATGGGGCCAGAGAAGGCGATCGCATTGTAAGGACGGATACCGACTAGACGCGCAATTTCAAACTGACGTAGCATGAAGCCAATCAGAGCGAACGCACCGTGCAAAGCCAAAAATGTCCAAAGACCACCGATTTGGCACCAACGGGTAAAGTCGCCTTGGGCTTCAGGGCCCCAGAGCAAGAGCAAGGAGTGACCAACACTCAATGCGGGAGAAGATACAGCTACGGTCAAGATGTTGCATCCTTCGAGGAAGCTAGAAGCTAGACCGTGGGTGTACCAAGAAGATACGAAGGTGATCCCAGTAAACCAACCACCAATAGATAAAAATGCGGTGGGGAATAGCAACAAGCCACTCCAGCCAATAAATACAAATCTGTCGCGCTTTAGCCAGTCGTCGATGATGTCAAACCATCCTCTTTCGACTTCCTGCGACCTGCCCATTGCAATGGTCATAATTTTAAATCCTGCTTTAACTACTAGTATTTATATGGATTTGAAAATAGCTTAACACATCTTTACGTTTGACTTCTGATCAAATAATTAAAATCGTCAAAAGCTCTCAGCACAGATGTTTTAGGTATATTTACTGATCACATATAGAGGGGTAAACAATCTTAAAAAAGTGTTAAATAGATTTTGTCTGCTTGACAAAACAATAAATTTATCAACTAATTTGTTAAAAAAATGAATTTTTACAGCTAGTTGATTTAGATCTAGACTCTAAAGATTTTAGGTCAGATATCTTCAGATATCTATCGTAGGCTAGCGATCGCAAATTAGGCAATAAACCTAAAAAGCAAAGCGCACAAGACTATCTGGAATTGTGCGCTTTGCTTTAATTATATTTGAGTTGCTTAGATTTTTGAATCGGGATGATAGGATTCGAACCTACGGCATCCTGCTCCCAAAGCAGGCGCGCTACCAAGCTGCGCTACATCCCGTTGCGAATATCTATGTTACTACATAAATTGCTAAATACAATAATTTATTTTCAAAAATAAAAAAGAATCGAGGGTCGGCGCGAAGCGCTGCCCCTCGATTAGGCTATTTCTGAGCTTGGAGATCTGCTTGTAAGTAGTTGATAAATTGCTGAGCAGTACGCCCTGACTGACCATTATGACGAGTTGCCCATTGTAAGGCTCGAAAATCAAGATCGGATGGTGATAGGTCAATACCTGCACGTTTAGCGAGATGATGGACGATTTTAAGGTAAATCTCTTGATCGGCTTGCAAAAATGTCAGTGTTAAGCCAAAGCGATCGCTGAGAGATAATTTTTCCTGCATCGTATCCCAAGGATTAATCTCTTTTTGATCACTAAGATCTTTGAGACTAGGCCGATCGCTAAAATATTCACGCAGTAAGTGGCGGCGGTTGGAAGTGGCGTAAACCAATAAATTATCTGGCTGCGATGAGAGGTTACCCTCTAATACTATTTTCAGAGCCTTGTAGTCTTCACTTTCTTTTTCAAAGGATAAATCATCCACAAAAATAATAAATTTCTGTGGAACTTGGCGCAGCAGATCAGCAATTACTGGCAAGTCCTTAAGATCATGCTTGGCAACCTCGATCAGGCGTAAACCGCGATCGCGATAGGCATACATTAATGATTTTACTAGCGATGATTTGCCAGTGCCACGACTGCCATAGAGTAATGTGTGCAGCCCGTGATATCCCGATAGAAAGGCTTCAGTATTTCGGTAAAGGGTTTGCCGTTGATGTTCATAACCTACCAAGTCAGATATTCTTACCAAGTCAGGATATGTAATTCCCTCTAGACGATCTTTACTCCATCGGAAAGCATCGTAATTGGTAAAGATGCCTGTGCCTGCCTGTTGATAATAGTTGGCTAATTCAGGCAACAACTGCGTCCAGTCGTCGGTTACTTGAAATTTACGGATTAGCGATCTCTTGGTTTCGGAAAGATGGGACAAATCACTGAATTCCAACTGCCAAGGCACAGCACAACTATCGTCCTCAAGCAAGCCAATTAATTTATCACCACCCCAGAGACTAATTTCTTCTAAGACTCGCAAGTCATGATTTGACGCGGCAACTAAAGATGACGGCATTTGTTCAAGGGAAAGATTTTGCGATCGCAAGCTAAAAGGATTCTCTGAGGCAAGAATTTGAGAAATTATATAGTCGCGCCAGTTATATCCCGTCGCAGCAATTTCCCTAAACCATTTGCCATAGACAGTTAAATAATCTAGCCGACTTGCAGATTCCTGTTGATGGTCACTGGGAGCGTAGTTAGATAAACATTGCAGGAGTCTTTTGTAGATTTCGCCAATTTCTTGCTCTAAAACATTTTGATAAAGCAACAAAGCCGCAATCTTGACCTGTTTTACATAAAGGGATTGCCGCATCTGATCAAGCATATTTAGTCCAAATTTAAAGCTTCTCAATTTCCTGAAACTGTTCCCATGTTATCCCCTGTTGAAGGTAGTTGGGCTGGCTGGGGTTGTAAGGAGCTGCGAGGCGATCGATGGTCAAAATTTTGGCGCGATCGCAAATTATGGGTACATCAGGATCAAAGGCAGTCGGGCGCATCAACGAACTAGAAAAACCTCTGAAGATCATCACCTCATCTAGTTCGTCGTCGACCTGTAGCTTGACCAGTAGAACTTCCTGAGGGTGTTTATTAGTGTAGTTTTCTAATTGCTGACCTTGATTTACGGACATAGTAAAGATTCTTTATTTTAATTTTAGACTAGGCAGTGTAAATCCATACAATATATAGCTTATATAGCTATCTAAGCGAGTGAACTCGTTCTTGACAAGACTAGCGACCTATACAGTTCTAACTAGAGTGGCAAAGGCATTTAACGATGATGTGGAAAATGGGTAATAATCGATCGCTTATTCAGGCTTTAGTATTTGCAAGCTTGACCCTGCCTTTATTTAGCCTATCGGCAATTGCCCAAACTAGTTTTGGAAGGACTGGGCAAGATGGCGAAGTTGGTCGAGATGGTCGTAGTGGTCGAGATGGACAAGACTTGAGAATTAGTGCTGATGGTAGACCTGCGACCTATGATCTCACTGGCACAATCGGCGAAGATGGCGAGGATGGCAGATCAGGACGCTCGGCAAGTAGTTGTGAACAACCCTATAGACCCGAATTTTCTCTTATAGGTGCATCGGGTGGACGGGGCGGCAATGGCGGCAACGGCGGTAATGGCGGTAATGGCGGCAATGCCACGATTTTTTATACCAATATTGCTAATTTACAGCAAGTGGAAATCCGCAACTCAGGTGGGCGTGGTGGTCGCAATGGACGCGGAGCCTTGGGTGGCTCTGGCTGTGAATGCAATGAGGACAAATGGAGAGTTCAGTATTGCACTATCGAAACCGAGCGTCGCCCCGTCTTCGATGCAGATTCCGCATCGGCGGACAAAAAAAACGTCGTTTGGCAAGCTTACTCTAGCGAAACTAGAATCTGTGGACGCTCTTCCGATGAATGGCGCAACGATCGCAATTCAGAACGATTTACGCGCAACTCGGAATATGTCGAAGGAAACTGGCGCTATCGTCGTTTCAACAAAGGTGTTGCTCGCACTAGTTATTACCAATGTAGTGATGGTGAGAATGGGGCAACGGGCAACAATGGGCGGCTTGGCACTACGGGCAGCTACGGCAAAATCACCCTCATCCCGCGTTTAGACATTCCTACAGAAGTTATTAGCGATCGCAAACCCTTAGCAGTTGCATTGGGCAAAAAAGTGACCCTCGTCAAAAATATTTGGGTTGAGCGCAGTGGACTATTGCGCCTGTTGCGCCCTAGTTCTGATGTCCCTGATCGCTACACCTATTTAAAGGATACGGCGCGACTCGCCTATCAATTTGAATGGGCCGCACCGATGACACCTGCATCGTTAGGGATTGAGCGGGTAGAAATTGGAGCAACCGTGAATGTCAACAATGAAATCGCTCAACTTGAGTACGACTTACCAGGCACGTTGGAATACCAAGTTATTTCTAGTCAGTCCCCTGACAGCTTGCAAGTGATCAAAATTACAGGAGGATTCGCCCCCGATCGCGTCAAAGCCTTCCAACTTCAAAGCATTTCAGGAGTCAGCACTGATAACCAACTCGTCCTCAGCGATCGCGGCAATGTCAGAGAACTGCTCAAAGAGGCGGAGATCGAAGTGGAATGTTTTAGCAAGCAATCGGCAACGGGTGCAGTGGCTAGTGATTATCAATCCAGACGTAAGATTGCGTTTAAAATTCCACCCAAAGCTGAGCCAAATAACGGTGCTGTCGTTAGTGGGAATACCTATACTTTGCCGATTGGTCGCTATTGCTCACCTTGGCTCAGGGAGAATAACAACGCCGCCTATGGCATTGTGATCAATCAAATTACCAAGAGTGGCGCAAAATATAGCCAAAGTATCGACAAAGCCTTTGTGGTAGGAAAAAATTAAGGATCTCAGCATATTTCCTGAACCTTTGCCGCAAGCTGTGTGTGCGGCAAAGGTTTCTAGCCTAACTACTTAATATTAGTTTTTGTACCTTTCTATGAGATTCTGGTATCAATACTGACTATGCATAATCTGCACAAGTGCTTATGAGTTCGATTCGTGTTGTCCTAATTGAAGACCATGACCTGACCCGCATGGGCATGAAGATCGCTTTGCAACAGCAGGTCGATCTGGTGTTTGTAGGTGAGGCGGCAACGGGGAATGAAGGCGTTTCCTTAGTAAATAGCCAACAACCTGATGTAGCCATTGTTGATTTAGGTTTGCCTGATATCGATGGGGTGGAGGTAACTCGCCAAATTAAGGCTGCTGCCACGGAAGCAGGGAGAGCCACTAAGGTTTTAATTCTGACCCTGACCGATAATCAAGAGACGGTTTTGGCTGCCTTTGCCGCAGGTGCAGATTCCTATTGCATCAAAGATATTAGTTCCGATAATCTTGTCCAAGCATTAAAACTCACTGCTGAGGGCAACTCATGGATTGATCCTGCGATCGCAAATATTGTTTTGCAACAGGTACGTCGCCGTGAGGCAACTGTCGAGATTGATGCTGCCGAAGCAGACTACAAACAGGTGTTACAAGCGACACCTCTAACCGAGCGTGAGCTAGAAGTTTTGTCGGAGATCGTCAATGGCAATAGCAATGCTGAAATTGCCGAAAGACTTTATATCACCGTCGGCACGGTCAAGACTCATGTGCGTAACATTTTGAATAAACTATGTGCGGATGATCGAACACAGGCGGCTGTCCGCGCTCTGCGAGCAGGTTTAGTCAAATAGCTAAATAAATAAAAAAAGAGCGCTCTGCGCTCTTTTTTTATTCACGATCTTCTTCAATGCGACTAGCGCCGCGTTCATAGAGCTTACAAATGCCGCGTGAGCTAGCTTTAATAAAATTGCAAAAGAGTTGAATATCGGGATTTTCTGCAAACTCGGCAGAGGACTCCAAGAATTGCAAAGCTTGAGAACGATTGCGTCCTGACCGATAAATAACATCATAGGCTGCCAAAATTTGACGACGGCGCTCATGGCTAAAACCATTACGACGTAACCCAAGGCGATTTAAGCCCAGCACCATATTTGTGTCTACTGCCATGCAGTAGGGTGGGACATCCATACCAAGGCGAGTTTGTCCGCGTACCATTGCATAGGAGCCAATCCGCGTAAACTGATGTACCACGGAGTCGCCCCCCATAAAGGCGTAATCATTTACCTCGACATAGCCCGCTAGCAAAACGTTGTTGACTAAAATGACCCGATTGCCAATTTTGCAGTTATGGGCGACATGTGCGCCAGTAAATAGCAAATTGTCATTACCGATTTTGGTAACCGAGCCTTCCTTCGTGCCACGGTTGACGGTGGCATATTCACGAAAAATATTGCGATCGCCAATTTCTACAAAGGTCACTGCCCCCTTATAGGAAGTGTCCTGCGGCTCAGAACCAATAATTGCACCATAGCCAACTTGATTGTCATTACCAAGCTTGGTATGCCCCGTAACGATCGCCCTTGCCCTAATTTCGCAGCGATCGCCAATTTCCACAAATTCATCAACAATGGCATCAGCACCAATAGATGTACCTTCACCAATTTTGGCGTTGGGATGAACGATAGCGCGAGGATGAATCGTAATATTAGTATTGGGCATGAAAATGGGGAAATGTGAGGCTACGGTCTACAGCAATAGCAAAGTAAGGAACAGTCTACATCAAAAAATTCCCAACCAAGTGATTTAGGATGACTATGGATATTAAGTAACTAAGCATAATTAAATATAAAGCCTTAGAACCTGTGGCGCACGCTGCGCATGCGCCACAGGTTCTAGCTCTGGGTTTTAATTAGCTAGCTACTTAAGCAAATCATCTCAACCAGATTACAAATTAGATTACAAATTAGATTATGAAAATTGTCATTACGGGTGCTACGGGATTTGTTGGCGTAAAGCTAGTTGAGCGCTTACAGGCTTTAGGAGATCATATTGTTGTGCTATGCCGTAATGTCGAAAAAGCTAGTCGTCAGTTTCCATCAGAGGCATTTCCTAATGTCAAAATTGTTGGCTACAAGCCCTTTGCCTTAGGTGATTGGACTCAGGAGATCTCTGGCAGTGATGCAGTGATTAATCTTGCTGGTGAACCAATTGCAGGTGTGCGCTGGACAGATAAACGCAAGCAGGAAATTCGTGATAGCCGCGTTTTGACTACCAAGATCTTAGTGGAGGCGATCAGTAATGCTGAGGTAAAGCCCAAGGTATTAATCAGTGGCTCGGCGATTGGCTATTACGGGACAAGTTTAGATAAATCCTTTGATGAATATAGCGATCGCGGTAATGACTTTTTAGCCGATATCTGTCGTGATTGGGAAGCAGCAGCCGATCCTGTCACTAATTTGGGAGTACGTCTAGTTAAACTCCGCACAGGTATTGTCTTGGGAATGGGCGGTGCGATCGCAAAAATGCTACCGATTTTCCAAGTTGGTGGTGGCGGCAAAATTGGCTCAGGGAAACAGTGGTTTTCTTGGATTCACCGTGATGATTGGGTGGAGCTAATTATTTATGCACTCAACAATGATCAAGTTACAGGTGCGCTCAATGGCACTGCTCCTCAACCTGTTACTAATGAGGAGTTTACCGTTGCTTTTGCCAAAGCGATTAAACGACCTGCTTTCTTACCAGTCCCCGCCGCCGCCCTAATTTTAGTGTTTGGGGAAGGCGCATCGGTATTGCTGGATGGTCAGAAGGTATTACCGCACAAAGCCGAAATCAATAAGTTCTCGTTCAAATATCCCAATATTGATCGGGCGTTGGGTGAAATTTTCAGCTAAAATCCGCAGAAAAAAAGGTGGTGCAAAGCACCACCTTTTTTGTTGATTGACTGATTAGAGAACTACGCCCTTAGGAGCAGGAATTGAAGGCTGGAGATACATAGTCAAAAACTGCACCCCATTGTTGGCAAGGTAAGGCAGTTTCTTAATCTTCTTGAGCCATTCAGGAGCATTAGACTCGTCGATCGCTACTAACTTAGCGTTGTTTTCTTCACACTTCTTCAGGCAAGACCAGAACTTAGGATTTTCCAAGTCCATAATTACAGGGAAAGCCTTGGCTGCGTCACGGTTGGTTTCGCGGAGAACTTCTTCAACATATTTGCGAGTATCCATGCCAATCGATTCATAGAACTCATTGCGAACACAAATATCGTTGAGATACATAGTCGCAAATACCGAGAGCAAGAAGAACTTGCTCCAGAGATTAGCTCTGATGCCCTTGATATTATTCTGCTCACTGCGGAGAAGTAAGCTACAGAAGTCACCATGGCGGCTCTCGTCTTGACACCAATTTTCAAAGAAATTGAAGATTGGGTAAATGCGATATTCAGGATGAGCAAGGAAATGTTGGTGAATCTTGATATAACGCCAGTAGCCAATCTTTTCTGAAAGATAGGTGGCGTAGAAAATAAACTTCGGTGCGAAGTAAACGTATTTCTTGGTCTTGGAAAGTGTGGAAAGATCTAGTTGCAGATCAAAGTCAGGCATAGCTTTATTCAAGAAGCCAGCATGACGCGCTTCGTCACGGCTCATGAGGCTAAAAATTTCTGCCATCAAAGGGTTCTTGTCTTTGATTTTGACAGCAATTTCCTTGTAAAGTAAAAATCCCGAAAATTCTGATGTACAAGATCCCTCAAGGAAGACGCGGAAATGTTCCTTCACTGTTGGATCGATTTGACTCCAATCTTGATTAAAATCAGCAGTCCGTACAAAGTGACGACGGTTATAGTCAAACTTAAATTCTTCAAGGATAGCTTCGTAATCTGGCTTGAGATCGAAGATGTCCATATTTGCCATCGCTTCAAAGTCGGTGGTGTAGAAGCGTGGGGTCAGGATAGTTTCGCGTCGGCCAGTCCCGTTCACCTTTTGGTTTGACTGGACATCGGGTTTAGAAGGGGTAGCTACCATATGTTCGTATTTTTTAAATGCCGCTAAAGGATTTTGCTAATAAATTGCAGTGTATATACCTATATGACTGCCTATTTTACGACTAGTCTCTAGTTTATGGGTAGTTATATCTAGAAATAAGGTTTGCTTGTTAAGAAGCATTAAGTATATTATCCAAGCCACCCGTTAGGCGGGCGGCTTGGATATCTGGGGTTTATTTAAATTAATTAATTTGCGATCGCATTACTCACGGTTTCTATACTTAGTGATCGCAACAAGCTCACCTGTGCCGCAGGTGTTGAGATATTGGCAAAATATGCAGAGGTTAGGTATTCGGCAAAGTTATTTTCTTGGGAAAGGTGATTTTTAAAAAAAGCAACGCTGAATAACTTGAGGTAATTTTGGGCTGCGATCGCATTGGGACCCGCAAGGATATTACTAATCTCAGGACTAATGCGATCACTTGATGTAATTGCTGTCACCGCCGTATGTCCAGCCCGATTGAGCAGTAACAAATAACGATTGGTTGCCGTTAGCCATGTAAATGGCACGACTTGCTCAGAAACTAGCGGGGCAAAAGTATCATCAGAGCTACCAACTAGAGCGATCGGTACAGTAATTTTGCTGAGATTTGGTTTACCTAAAACATGGCTAGTCACAGGGTTAACCGCCATCACAGCTTTAATGCGGGGATCACCCAGTTGATAGCTTGCAGTATTTGGCAGTTTCAAAGCCACACATTGCAGGAATAAAGAAGCATTCCATTTCGATTTTTGACATGCTTCCGCCAAATCAGCAAATTGAATCTTGGCATCACTAACTAAAGCAAGGGCTGCATAGCCACCAAAAGAGTGACCAATCATGCCGACATTTTGCCAATCAATTTTCTGGCTATTCGGATTATCGACTGGTGCTGATTTTTCGATGTAGTTCAGCACTGCTGTAATGTCATTAGGACGCTCAATAAAACTTTCTGGCGGCGCAATTTCACTAGCGACCCCAATAATCAATTTATCTAACTGTTCTTGGCTACTATTGGGTGAAATAGTCAGGACAACCGCAAAGCCATAGGATGCTAAATGTTCTGCTAAATAAAGCAACGGCTCACGAGTAGAGATTAATCCAGGATAGATCACGATCGCATTAATCTTATTTGGTATAAGTGCAGAAATGCCCGACAGACTAGAATTTTTGGGGACAAATAAATAGAAGGGAATTTCATATTTTTGGTCTAAAGATGGCGCATTGAGACTATAGCGATCCCACTGCGATTGCCCCTTATTTCGCAAATCAGCTAACTGCAATGGCTGTGTTGTCGCACTTGCCTGAGACTGTGTATTCGCTTGATCATTAACCATTTGCACCACTTTTTGGGTATTTTGCAATAGGTCAGTCAATTCACTTACAGTTTGTAATCCCGATTGAATATCAAAATAAATATCTGAAGTCGGAAATTTGCGTAAAAAGTTTAATAACGTCAGTCCATTTTCCCGATCAGCAGTTGCCAAAACCGCTGCCGCCCGAATTGCTCGATTTCCCGATAAGTTGGGTCCCGTGGTAATAAACTCACCGAGAATATCGAGGGAGCGCTCACCTTGAGATGTATAGAGAAATCGTGATAGCAAAACAATCGGCACATCGGCACGTTCAGATAAAATCCGCCGAAAATTTGCCATATCCGCCGCAGGAATGTACCGAGATGCCATGTCTAATGCTCCCCGCAATTCCCCTGACTTCGCAAAAGTTTCCAAGTCATCAACCGATACGGAAACTTCAAAAAGACTATAACGAAAGTTAACTGTGTCGGCAGCTTCACTAGGCTTGACCATCGCCACACTTGCGATCGCACTTAACAAAATCATCAAGGCAGCCGAACGGGGTATCAACCGCTTCGTAATAGTTTCAATTACTTTTCCAATCGGCGAGTTGAGATATTTCATATTTGGATCGCCTTATATATAACAGATGGATGATTCAACCTAACACAAAATTTTATTTTCCTGAATAAGTCATTAGTTCTCTTCACAACCTCGCAAATTAATTCCGCAACTCTCTTCTTGTGTTTTGCGATCGCACTATACAAAACAATACAAATGTTAATATTCGTCAATTTTGCCCCAATCTCTAGGGCGTGAATGCTAACATCCAGAGTAGTTAAACCTTGATTAAATAAAGCTTTAGGAGCGCATTTTGACATTACGAGTTGCTGTTGTAGGCGGCGGACCTGCGGGTTCTTGCGCGGCTGAAACACTTGCCAAAGCAGGAATTGAAACCTACATATTTGAGCGTAAGCTGGACAACGCCAAACCCTGCGGTGGAGCAATTCCTCTATGTATGGTTTCTGAGTTTGAGTTGCCTGACGAAATCATCGATCGTCGCGTTCGCAATATGAAAATGATCTCTCCCAGCAATGTGGAAGTAGACATTAAATTAGACAATCCCGATGAATATATCGGCATGTGTCGCCGCGAAGTTCTCGATGCATTTTTGCGTAACCGTGCTGCTGATCTCGGCGCAAAGCTGATCAATGGTCGCGTCCTTGATATCAAAATTAATAACAACGGGAATCAGCCCTACGTCATCACCTACTCCGACTTTGCCGAAGGTGGTAACGAAGGTGTAATCCGTACCCTCGAAATTGATCTGATTGTGGGTGCTGATGGCGCTAACTCCGTAGTTGCTAAAGCTATGGATGCTGGTGATTATAATTATGCGATCGCATTCCAAGAACGCATTCGCATCCCCGCAGACAAGATGGAATATTACAAAGATCTTGCCGAAATGTATGTGGGTGATGACGTTTCACCCGATTTTTACGCATGGGTCTTCCCTAAATACGATCACGTTGCCGTTGGTACTGGCACAATGCACAAAAACCAACGCATGATCAAGCAATTGCAAGCTGGTATTCGCGCCCGCGCTTTACCTCGCATCGAAGGCGGCGAAGTAATCAAAGTTGAAGCTCACCCAATTCCTGAGCATCCCCGTCCTCGTCGTGTCGTTGGTCGGATTGCCCTTGTTGGCGATGCGGCTGGCTATGTGACTAAATCTAGTGGTGAAGGTATTTACTTTGCGGCTAAGTCTGGTCGGATGTGTGCTGAAGCGATTGTTGAGTTTGCTGCCGCAGGTAAGCGCATCCCCACCGAAGCCGATCTCAAGGTTTACATCAAGCGTTGGGATAAGCAGTATGGCTTGACCTACAAGGTTTTAGACATTCTTCAGAATGTGTTTTACGCCACCAATGCAACCCGTGAAGCTTTTGTAGAAATGTGTGCGGATAAGGATGTGCAGAAGCTCACCTTTGACAGCTATCTCTACAAGACTGTCGTTCCTGCTAATCCTTTAACTCAGTTAAAGATTACCTTCAAGACAATCGGTAGCTTGCTGCGTGGCAATGCTCTAGCGCCTTAATAAAAAAGATAGAAAACTAAAGACTGGTGTAGTGAGATTTTTCTTGCTACACCAGTCTTTTTATCTTGAAATATAGCAGTAGCTAGTTATGTTAGGACAACCCCAAAACCCAAAGAAGAGTTGCGGCGCTTCGCGCCGCAACTCTTCTTTGGGTTTTATGTCTTAGCTTACTTGGCTATAGCTAAATAACGTTTTACTTCTTAACGTAATGGTCGATGGTCAATTAAAGAGTGATTTTCTAATTTTTAGGATTAGTCAAAATATACTCACGTAGGGAATGTATCTCTTGATCACTCCTGATAATTCTTTCATGATATAGAAAAAAAGGATAGTTAGGACAAATCACAGAGGGAGCATCTCAATTAGGCACTGAGTAAATACTTAGGAGAATAGCAATAGCCATTGAGATAAGCGCAACGATATTTCAAAACTTGAGCAACATTGTCTTTATTCCACTGAGCGCCAGAAATCTTGCCCCGACGACCAATCTGCTTAATTGTCGATTCAACTGAGCCTGAGCCGATGGTAACTCCCTGATTCTGTAAATAGCCATACTCAGAAATGCGCTGACGGTGATTGCGTAAGTAAGCCAGAAAATTGATAGCCCATTTTGGGTGCATTTCAGATCGCATATGGGGTATTAGCTTTCGCTTGCGGTGGTCTAGCCCTATATGGCATCAACCTATTTGCTAGAGGTCAGTGGTTTTATTAGTCACTAGTCAATCATCGTCACCATAACCCCAATTGCGATCGCAATAGTCCTAAGCGAACAGCTTCTCAGGAAAAAACATTGGTAGCCTGCTCTTGGGTAAATCCCAGATGCAAGCCACCAATGCTAGCAGGTAAATCAATAAGTGGATTGATTCTATAAAAACATTGATCACTTTGAGATAACTGAGATCTTGCACCATTCCTAAAAGAGTTAAGTGGGAATGGGTTTGAGAATAATTTCAAAGCCATGACGAGCAGCAATATCGGCACTAATTTGAAGATACCTGAGAAGTTTCAACCAAAGGACAGAAGGGAATAAAACTGAAAGAGTTAAATCACAAGTAGCTTTCCAGTCCA
>NZ_JACJQB010000026.1 GCF_014696385.1 Pseudanabaena mucicola FACHB-723 | reverse complement strand
AGAACTTTAGACAACGCTAATGCGAGAATTCATCTTTGCTTTATTAGGCTTATGCTTAAGCGCCTTGCCAAAGCTTCCTAAGATACCAAATGGGTTCTATACCCTTTCTCAGTGGAGTGGATTTAAATTTGACAGTTGCCAAGATTTTTGATGGCTTAGTTTTTAATCAACTCTTGCACCCAAAATACAGATGTAGCACTAAGAATAGCGATCGTCCATTCGATACCATTGAGAGGCACTGTCACCATCCAGTCACTAAACCAAGGCACTTGGACAAAGGCAATTTGACAAGTGCTGACAAAGGAAATGCTGAGTAGTAACGGTAAATTGCCAAGGACACTTTGACGAGCGATCGCACAGGCGTGAAAAATTTGGCTAAAGCCAAGGGTGACAAATGCCATTGACCTTGCCTGAGATAGTAATGACGGTTGTCCTTGATATTTCATCCAAAAAACTAGAGAAACTGCGGTGACAGTTGCGGTGACAGCCAACAAGATGCGGAGATAATTGCTGGGGCGCAGCATCGTTTGAAAGCGATGGGCTGGTTGACCTAAGAGACTTTCATGGGTTGGCTCTAGCACGAGGGGGAAGGCAACAAGCGGTGTGGCGATCGCTCCAATCCAAAGTAACTGTAAGGGTACTGCGGAGAAACCCGCTGCGGCATCAATCAGGGTCAGGCTCGCCAGCGTAAAAGAACTTGCGGCTGTCATTAGAGCTGTGCGTTGCAACCGATCAAAGGTGGCGCGACTTTCGAGAATTGCGATCGGTAAATAATGGAAGTCTTCTTTGGGCAAAATTAGCCCCGCACTATCTTGTAATTCTTTGCGACAGGTGCGATCACAAATTCCGACATCCGCAGTTCTCAATAGAGGAATATCTTCAACATCGCTACCAATAATCGCTACAGCATGATTGGAAGTTGAGTAATTGCCTTGCCATTGCCGAATCCGTTCTTGCGGGGCATCAAAATAGCTATAGGTGGCAATTCCAATCGCCAGCCCAAAGGCTTCCGCATCATCCGCCGAAGCTCTAATTAGCCCTTTCCATTCGATGCCTGCGCGACTCAAATTATCAAAGCTCAGCACCACATCCGACTCAACGATCGGCACAATGGTTGTTGTTCTGGCGATCGCATCTAAAACTGAAGGAAATCTTGCCCATAGCCGCTGTTTGGCGAGATCAAGCATTCCCGACAATTGTACCTGAGTGGCGATGCGTAACAGATTTTGCGGATAGGTACTCACCATCAGCACTGCCGCCATCATTGCATTGATTACGATCCCCTTTTGCCATGAAAATGCGATCGCAGCCGTGATCACCAACAATAACACCCCTAGCCAGACTTGGCGTAGCTTTTGGAGTTCAGCATGAATTACCGAAAAAGGCTTTTCGTGATTTAAGGCGGACTGTTCTTGGGTAAAGCGACTCGTCGCAATTACAACCCCCTTTGCCATGCCTGCGGAAATTTCTGTCCCTGCATAGATCATATTGCTGCATTCAAGGGGTGGCGTTTTTTCCTCGAAGGTAAGATCAGCTTGTTTATAGCAAATTGCCTCGCCGCCCAAATTAGTCTGATTGACCCGTAGATCCTCTGAGGTTTCAATCACCCGCAAATCCACATTGGGGCGCTCCCCTTCTCGCAGCACCAACACATCCCCCAACACCAAATCCCTCGCGGGTAGTTCTATTTCCTCGCGATCGCGCAAGACTATCACTGAAGTAGATGGCTCATTTTGGCGACGTTGCGGACGATCTCGACTGACTTTCTCTCTAGTTTTTGCAGACCACAGCGAGATGCCAATACCGATCGCACTATGGAATCCACCCACAAAAATAATTGCCCAACCCTCTGCCCCTTGCCATTGTAAATATGCTGCTGCGCCCAGCAGCATATAGGTTAAAGGGCTACGCCAAGGCTGTAAGAGAATTTTGCTAAGGGGGCGCGATCGCGGCAATTTATTCGTTCCCAGTTGCCTGAGTCTTTGCCTTGCATTTACATAGGACAAGCCTTCTACCGAAGATTCCAAAGCCGCTAACACTTGTTCCACACCCATGGAATGCCAAGATTTTTGGATATCCGATAGAAAGTCAAATTTGGTCATGGGTTGATCCTGAATTCAAAACCAGATCTAAGCCCTGTGCCGCACGTGCAGAGTGTGTCACAGGGCTTAATTTATTTAAGAATATTTGCTAAAGTGCTGACGACACGCTGTTGTTGTTCCTCGGTTAATTCTGGGAACATGGGCAACGACAAAACGCGATCGCAAATATCTTCAGTCACAGGAAAATCACCCTTCTGATAGCCAAGATGGCGATAAACCGATTGCAAATGCAAGGGCAAAGGATAGTAAATCATCGTGATGATATTTTGTTCGCGGAGTTGCGCCTGCACATAGTCGCGCTTGCCATCGCCGATACAGACTGTGTACTGATTCCAGACACTTCCGGGACAATGGTGTGGTGTGACAAGGTGGGGAATATTTGCATCCTTGAGTAACTGCGTGTAGCGATCGCTAATTTGGCGACGTTGCTGATTCCATTGATCGAGATAGGGCAGTTTTACTCGCAACAGCGCTGCTTGGATCGCATCAAGCCGTGAGTTCATGCCGATGTATTCGTGGTAATAGCGCTTGGGGCTACCATGTTCGCGCAAAATTTTTAATTTTTCGGCAATTTGGGCGCTATTTACGGTCATCATGCCACCATCGCCACAACCGCCCAAATTTTTGGTGGGATAAAAACTAAAACAGCCTACATCACCAATATCACCAACGGTTTTACCTGCAAAGGTTGTACCTGTTGCCTGAGCGCAGTCTTCGATCACATAGAGATCATCTTTGCTAGCGATTGCCATTAACTTGGTCATATCGGCGGCGCGACCAAACAAATGTACGGGCATAATCGCCTTAGTGCGATCGGTAATGGCTGCCTCTAGCAAGTCCATATTCATATTGAAGCTATGCGCCTCAATATCGACAAATACTGGCTTTGCCCCCGTCATACTAATCGTTTCGGCACTGGCAAAAAATGTGAATGGTGATGTAATCACCTCATCGCCCTCGCCAATGTCTAAGGCACGCAGTGCCAGATACAGAGCGTCAGTACCTGAATTGCAGCCAATACCATAATTGGAGCCAATATATTGAGCAAATTCATCCTCAAACTGGCTTACCGCCTGTCCGCCAATATATTGTCCCGATGCTAGTACATCTAAAGCGGCTTTGTTTAGTTGGTCACCAATTTGCTGATACTGTTGCGATGCATCAAAGGGAGGGATTTTATTCACGTTGAAACGATTCTAGGTTGCCTCAACTATTTTAAACGCGATTATCGCGAATTAGCCCTTTTCGTGACGAGCATAGTCATCTTGGAAGCGAATAATATCGTCTTCACCTAAATATTCACCATTCTGCACCTCGATCAAGATCAACGGAATTACTCCCGGATTTTCGAGGCGATGGGCAGTACATTTGGGGACATAGGTGGATTGATTGGAGCTAATCATCATTTCTTTGTCGCCGCAGGTAACTTTCGCTGTTCCTGAAACTACGATCCAATGCTCACTGCGGTGATGGTGCATTTGTAAACTGAGACGATGCCCTGATTTCACCTCGATCCGCTTAATTTTGTAGCCGCGACCTTCTTCTAAGGTCGTAAATGTACCCCAAGGGCGTTCGACAGTGTTGTGGATATGGTGAGTGCTTTCGCCACCAAGACTGACCATGGTTGCGATCGCAGAAGTAGCTTCTTGTACTGGTGACATAGCGGCAATTGTAGAAAGCTGATTGATTTATAGGATAGCACCAAGACAAAATATCGCCATAATTTTAGGGAAGTTTAGGGAAGTATTGCCTTGGGTGCAAAAATCCCAAAATCAGTTTTTTGCAAGCCCACCGCAGGCAGGCTTGCAAATGCGAAAATCTAGATCAGTTTGTTGAGATTAAATGCGTTATGGCAGAATTTTTGCGTGTGGGCAATCCTGCTCCAGATTTTGAGGCGGATGCGGTTGTCGATCAGGAATTTACAAAAATTCGGCTGTCTAGTTATCAACAGCAAAAGTATGTGGTGCTGTTTTTTTATCCCCTCGACTTTACCTTCGTCTGCCCCACAGAAGTAATTGCCTTTAGCGATCGCTACGACGAATTTGCGAGACTCAATACTGAGGTAATTGGTATTTCTGTGGATAGTCAATACGCCCATCTGGCTTGGATTCAGACATCTCTTGCCGATGGCGGTTTGGGCGGCGATATTAAATGTCCATTGGTTTCCGATTTAACAAAGGCGATCGCAACTTCCTTTAACGTACTTGATCCCGTGGCAGGTGTGGCTCTGCGGGGTTTGTTTATCATTGATAAATCAGGGATCGTTCAACATGCAACGATTAATAATCTTGCCTTTGGACGCAGCATTGATGAAACTATCCGCACCCTTAAAGCCATTCAGCACACACAGCGTCATCAAAATGAAGTCTGCCCCGCCGATTGGCAAGAGGGCATGGCAACGATTAAATTTAGCTAAAATTTATGTCTGCGAATTTGTCAACCCACAATTCAAGTCAGCCCTTTGTGTTATTTGCTCAGCATGGCTGGGCAGATATTCCCAAAGACATTACCAACTTGGCTCGCGCCCTATCACGGGAAAACACCCTGATCTATGCCCCCGATCTTGGCATCATCGATACTTGGTTGATGATTGAGCCGTTAATCACAAAGGTGGAACAAGTGGCGCGGTCGGTGCTGCTTAAACATCCCGATTTGCCATGGCGGATTGTGGGGCATTCCATGGGCGGACTGATCTGGCTAGAGCTTTTGCATCGGCATCCTGAATGGTTGCCCCAAGTCCATAGCCTCGTTGTGGTCGGTTCACCTGTGGGCGGCTCCGATCTAGGACGACTTTACGACCCTTTGCGCCTATTTCCCCTGATTGCCCGCGACCTCGGCACAAATCGTCGCCTGATTGCGGAGGCAGTTGCTGCCCAAGTCCCCACCCTTTCGATCGTTGGCGATATTGGCAATCATACCGATGGTACTGTGCCAGTGGGTTGTTCGCAGTTTACCCATGCCAGCATGGTCTATCTGGATGGGATTCGTCATGCCACCCTCAAAAATCATCCGCGAGTCGCCGCCGCAATCCGTCAGTTTTGGGCAAATCCGACGATCGCACCGATGGCGAATGACCTTGCCTCACAGCTAATCGCTAAATTGCGATCGCAAGATTTAACGGAAACGCATAATCAAAATTTTAAAAAGGCAAAGTTGCTCAAAACCTATCCAGAGGGAATCAAGCTCTGGACATGGACAAATCCTCTGCAAATAGTTCATGTTTTCATCAGCGTTGATGAGCGCTGTGTTTACAGTGCCTATACGGGTTGGCAAGATCGCGCTAAATTTGCGATCGCACTTCAAGACTTATTAAAGTAAAGTGTCTAACCCTTCATTTCCGCAATTAGCTGCAAAATGATGCGGCTATCCTCGGCATAGGGGACATGCTGCAAATAGTTTTCCAGATCAATTCTTGCCTCAGTGTGGCGGTCAAGTTGATAGCAAATTAAGCCACGATCGCGCCACTGGGTAGGCACATCAGGATTAAGCATTAGCGATCGTTCAATAGCTGCCAATGCTTTAGCAGGGTCACGGCGGCGCAAGTAGATCAGCTTGAGGTTATTCAACATGCGATCGAGGATGCGGCGCACCGTAACAGGCTGCAAATATTCAGGCTGCAACGGAATTTCGTAGCCATAGAGCTGCGTCAGCTTTGCCGCACAATCTTCAGGAAAAAGGATTTCGCCTTTATTGTAAGGATCAATAAAAATCTCTAGGTCAGGATGTTGCGGACGAATAATAAAATGGCCGGGGAAACTCACGCCATCCATGGGAAAACCCAATCGATCGCCCACCAATATGTAAATCAATGATAGCGATAGGGGAATCCCCAACCGCCGATCTAATACATCATTAATAAAGCTATTGCGAGGCTCGTAATAGTCATGGTCATTGCCCCTAAAGCCCAGCTCCACAAATAGGTATTGATTAATTTCCTGTACCACCTTGAGCGGGTAAGGGATTTTGGCAATGCGGGGTTGTAAATCCGCCACCATGCGATCGCAAATTTCTCGATAATGCCCTAAATCCATACGTGGATATTCTTCCCATGCGATCGCCAAAGCCCCTTCGAGCAAATGGTCAACCGTCATTTGGGAATCAGGCGTATGGGCAATTTGCCAAAATTTCTGCCTCGCTGGCGAAAGAGTTAACACAGTATTCTTATCAAGATCCTTATCAATACTTGTTGTCACAAGTCCCGCGATTAAGTGGGACTTGTGGCGATAACGCTAGTTCAATGTATACACTTGACCGCTAAATAAAATGCGGGTGATGCCCTTCTGCACAAGTTGGGGACGGGTAATATGAATCAAATTGCTAGGAAACTTGATCACACGCTGATTGTGATACGAAAATCTTCTGGCCACCCGATGATTGTCAAAAATAGGAATCGTCTTTGACATGGACTCTTCAGGTGGAATTGCACCAAGATCCTTAAAGTCTTTGAGTGGACGGGTAATAATCTCGGCAATGCGATCAACAACGATATAGCAAATCAATGGCAGATCTGCCCGATCGAGCGGCAGTATTTCAAGGCTTTCGGTGAGGCTATGACCACCACTTAGCTCTGCAAACATCGGCAAGCTAGACTCGCTATCTTCGTCGGCAAAGTCTTCTAGCTCATCTTCACCCAGATCTTCTAGGTTATCTTCATCGACTAAATCATCCTCAGCTTCATCGTCATCATCATCTAACTCTTCTTCGATGTCGCTATCTGTTATATCTAGGGTCTCATCTAAGTCATCCATTGCGATCGCCGTTTCATCACCTTGGTCAAAATTATGATTGCGATCGTCGGCAGCCATTGACAAATCGTCAGGAATCAACGCCAGTTGATTTACCTGAAAACTTACCACTTCATGACTAATCCGCGATCCTCTTTTACCTTCAGCCTTCTTCTGACTGACCAATTGTCGATACTCCTCAGCAGGAATTAGCTCTTGTAGCAGTCGCAAGACTGTACTCGTACTAATGCCAAACTGCTTCGCCAACTGGGTCGTGGTCGCATCAGACTCACGATAGAGGCGAAGTATTTCTTGTTTATCATTCAGCGCAAGTTTAACAGCCATTGAGTTGGGATATCCCGAAACCGCATCTACGAACCAATGACTATCTTAACGCTTGAGCGTATGGGTTAGAGTTTTAGTACGCAACTATTTGTAAAGCTATAGCTGTTGCCAATCTTATTAGGACACAAAACCAGAAGATGAGTTGCGGCGCTTTGCGCCGCAACTCGCTTCTTAGGGGCACTGGTCAGCTAATCGGGGATGGGTTCTGAAACGTCCATTTCATGCAAACGAAAAAGACGCAAATACGTCGATCATTCTTTAACGGTTCAGTGCCGAGTTGGTTGGGAACGATTCAAATAGAGAGACTGCATATTGATGATTATCTAAGGGATAGTCCCAGCTTAAAGCGATATTTAACTGATGAATATTTGTGCGATGTGTACAAAATTGCTCGATTGGATGCAATCATTGACACAGATTTAGATATGCCTGTGGTTTGTCCTTATGCGATCGCCGATGTGTTGGAACGTGATATTAATTTGACTTAGTTATAAAGTGATTTGATGATGCAACAAGTAACCAGTGAGTTATTAGGGCAGATTACTCAAAAGCTGGCGGCAACTCTGAACCCAGAGCAGATAATTTTGTTTGGCTCCTATGCCTATGGTGAACCTAATGAGGATAGCGACATTGACTTGATGGTGATTGTGTCGCATTCTGATGAGCCACGCTATCGGCGATCGCGTTCAGCTTATAGGGCTTTGCGTGGACTTAGAATACCTACTGATGTGATTGTCGTAACGCGAGAGGAGGTAACAAGGAAGATCAAGGTGAAAAGTTCCTTGATAAGTCGAGTTATTCATGATGGGAAGATTCTCTATGGATGATGAGCTTTATCAGGAAATACAAGATTGGTTGTTCAAAAGTCAGCGAGATTTAGAATCAGCTAAAGTATTGTTTGACCATGAATTTTTCGATGTTGTCGTTTATCATTGCCAACAATCTGCGGAGAAAGCGTTAAAGGCTTATTTGGTGTATCAACAAGTTACCTTGTAAAAAACACATAATCTTGTTGTGTTGTTAGAAAGTTGCCTTGATTTTGATCCTAGTTTTGAGATATTACGGACTTCAGCAGAAGTTCTTACCCCCTATGCAACAGAGTTCCGATATCCTAGTGATATAGTTGCGCCTGATATATCTGAGGCAGAAGAGACTTTGATAATGGCTGATTCGGTTTTAAGTTTTGTGATTAAGTTATTACCAAAAAATTTCTAGCTAAATATGTCGGATACGGTAATCAAGGTTGAAAATCTGAGTAAGCGCTATGTGATTGGGCATCAGGCGCAGAATAGTAATGTGACTTTGCGGTATGCGATCGCAGATAGTGCAAGGTCTTTAAAAAAAAGGTCTTTCAACCCTAGTCAAAAGTTTGAAGATCCTACCCATGAGGAGTTTTGGGCGCTGAAGGATGTACTGAAATGCGATGTTAATTTGACATAGGGATCTATGGATTTCGAGTGGGACGATTTTAAGAACGAAAGATGCTTCAGAGATAGGGGTTTTGATTTTGCCTATGCAGTAAGAGCATTTTTTGATCGCGATCGCATTATTCATCTTGATAGGAGGTATAGCTATGGAGAAAACCGTTATCAACTAATGGGGATGATCGATAATCGCTTGTTTGTTGTGATCTATACTTACCGTAAGGATGTGATTCGGATTATTTCAGCCCGTAAAGCCAACTCTAGAGAGGTCAAACTATATGAAAATGACAAGGCTAAGGATTGATCCTACTGATACTGCTTTTTTTGAAATCGGACGTATTGATCCTGTGCGGGTTGATGCAACTACGGATGAAGAGATTGCGTTGCAACAGGCTCTAGATGATGCGGAAACGATGCAGGAAATGGCGAAATTTGTGCGTCGAGTGCGATCTCGATTGGGGTTAAGTCAAATAGAATTTTCTCGGTTGATTAGTGTTTCGGTGGATACTGTAAATAACTGGGAGCATGGCAAGCGCTATCCTGTTGGTACGGCTAAGGCACTTTTAAAGGTATTAGATCGGTTTCCTGAACAAGTTTTGGCGGTTTTAAGTTAAATATGTCCGATACTGTGATCAAGGTCGAAAATTTGAGTAAGCGCTATGTGATTGGACATCAGGCGCAGAATAGTAATGTGACTTTACGGGATGCGATCGCAAATGGAGCAAGGTCTTTAACACAAAGAATTTTTAACTTTAATCAAAAGGTTGCAAATCCTACCCATGAGGAGTTTTGGGCGCTGAAGGATGTGTCTTTTGAGATCAAGCAGGGGGACAGGGTTGGCATTATTGGGCACAATGGGGTGGGGAAATTGACTTTACCTGATGCTGTGATGAGAAAATATTTTTTAGTCATTAGAGATTTATTGTTTCGTCAAGAGTATTTTAAAAAACTTGGGAAATTTTTTGTTTGAGATACCACTCATAAAATTATTAAAGATATCTAATTAATAACAAATCTTAAGTATGATCAAAGAAAATATCCACATTATCATTCCCGTCCATAACCGTAAGGATATTACTCTGAATTGCTTAAATACCTTAGAGCATAACGGTGATCTTGCAAAGTATTATGTGATTGTTGTTGATGATGGTTCAACAGATGGCACTAGTGAAGCTATCAAATCTCTTTATCCAGAAGTGGTTATATTAGAAGGAGATGGTAATTTGTGGTGGACAGGTGCAATTAAAAAGGGGATGGAATATGCTTATGAAAAAGGTGCAGAATATTTTATTTGGCTAAATGATGATTGTTTAGTAGCAAAAGAATCAATCAATAATCTAATTGTTTTTTGCAAACAAAATACTAAGACGATCATTGGCTATCAAGGTTATCAATCTACAAACTATCAGCAAATTGCTTTTGGAGGACATCGAAAAAACAAACAAATTTTAAAATATCCAAGTAAACCCCTATTTGAACCCATCAATTGTTCACAGAATGAAATTGAGGAATGTGATATGTTGAACGGTAATTTTGTATGCTTACCCAGAAGTGTTATTGATACAACTGGATATCCAAAATCTAACTTATATCCTCACTATCTTGGAGACTTTATTTATATTACTCAAGTTCAGAAGCAGAGATTTAAAATATATGTAAGCAACCAGTATTTAATCCTTAATATGTTGTCAGGATTTTCTAATTTAAATCCTCAGAATTGGCTGATTCAAGAAGGGAAAACTCTTGATATTTTTAGACTAATGTTTACGCATCAATCTCTCTTATCTTGGCGTGTATGGTTGGTTTATCATTTAACAGAATACTCATATTTTAAAGGGCTCATAAGTTTTATCAAATATTACGGATGTCAATATTTTGTTCCAATTGTATTTATAACATTTCTGCGATTTTTCTCGCAGTCTTTTCGATTGCGAGTATCAGAGTTCAAACGCAGATTTATCACATATTTTTAGGCAGAATTAAACAACATGGATCAATACCCTACGGTCAGCATTATCACACCTATATATAATTGTTCATTTAATATTGTAGATCTTATTTTAGCATTACAATCTCAAGATAATCCAGATAATGAACAGAGAATAGAAATTATTATTGTTGATAATAATTCAATCGATAACTCATTAGAAATCGCTAAAAAATTCACGTATTTCTCTAACATTACAGTCGTTAATCAAATCCAAATCCAAAGTGTTGCCGCCACTCGCAATAAAGGTATTGAGATTGCTACGGGAAATATACTTGCTTTTATTGATGGTGATTGTATTCCAGAATCTGACTGGTTACGACAAGGTATTCAATGTATGCAAGACAACAAGGTAGATAGAGTAGGTGGGCGAATTAATATTAGATCTCTTACCTGTAACAGTTCAATTTATTCTTTGATTGAGGCTCTACTTTGCTACGATCAAGAAAGTGCAATAAATGGTGTAGGTGCTTGTATCACACCTAACTTGTTTGTGAAACGAGATGTTTTTGAGAAGGTTGGTACATTTAACGAAACTTTTCCTGAAGCATCAGTTGAAGACATGGAATTTGGGATGAGAGCGACTCGATTGGGGATCACTCTAGCCTATGCTGATAAGGCGATCGTCTGGCATCCCCCTCGCCAAACTTTTAAGGAAATGTGGCATAAGTCCAAAAGAAATGGGAAAGGAACTTTTATCTTGTGTGAACATAATTCCAAATGGGCTGGTAAATACGGATGGAAACATCCACTAAGATGCATTAAAATACTAGTCTCGCCTCGTAAACCAAACTGGAAACTGTTGCCATTTCCTCATCAGCAAATATCTTTAGCCACAAAAATCAAAATATACCTGATGTCATGGATAGTTATTAACATCGGTGAAGCATATGGGTATTTTCGAGCATGGATAAAGCTCAAATCCAAGAAGATATTTTAATGATTAAACAAAGATTTAGAAAATGAAAGTACTAATTATTCCTGAATTTAGTACCCAACAATCTGGGACGTTTCGTTTTTTTAAGACACTAATAAAGACCCACATTAATGATGGAATTGAAACGACTGTTATTCTAGAAAAATATCAATTAAGCTTTGCTCCAGTTCAACAATTAGAAGATCAGAATATTAAAATATTTGAAGTATCTAATAGAAGTAAGTTATTTAAACTTCCTTACTTATCACTAGCTTTTGATATTTTTACTGTCTGGAATTGCTTTAGTACATTTAAGCCAGATATCATCCATGTTTCTAACGGAACTCCAGGATTGATGTTGGGAGTACTTCTATTTCCTTGTTCGGTAGTGTTTACCATGCATACTTATCCCATCTCAAAATTGTTTATTAGTAAGCTATCAATTCTGTTAGTGGGAATCTATCACTTAATTTCGCATTTTGCAAAACAAAATAAGAGTTTTAATAAGCAATTTGTTACTGTGTCTCAATCCTCAGCGGTCATTATTAGTAAATATTTTAAGATTCCTCGTCAATTGATCGACGTTATACCTAATGGAGTGCCGTATTCTGATAATTACTCAAATCTAACTTCACAAACGATTTTAACTGTAGGTCATGTTATGTGGTACAAAAATCCTGATATTTGGTTAAAGATAGCACAAAAATCAATTCAGAGAAAGCCGTCACTAAAATTTATTTGGTTAGGGACGGGCGATCTATTGGATAAGATGAAAGAGGAGGTTGATAACCTTGGTTTATGTCATCAAATATTATTTAAAGGTAGTTGTGAAGACGTTAACTCGTATTATGTTGAAGCTTGTATATACCTTCAGCCTAGTTTAGTGGAAAGTCAAGGGATTGCAGTTTTGGAAGCTATGAGCTACGGTTTACCCTGCGTTGTTTCTGACGTAGGCGGATTGTCAGAATCAGTTATAGATGGCAAAACTGGATTCATTTGTTCTAGTCAAAATGTTGATGAATTTGTGTCTAAGCTATTTACCTTGCTAGAAAATACAACTTTAATGAAGCACATGGGGGATGCGGGAAAGCAAAGGGTAACTGAATATTTTTCAGAACTAAATCAATCACAGAGTTTTCTAGCCCTATACCATAAGATTCTTGAGAAATCTTGAGACTATGTTGACAATCATCCTTATAAGCAAGAATATTATAAATATTTAGCTCTAACACCTTGGTACAGATATAAGCCAGAGAAAATTTTAATTTGTTTACAGAAAAGATAATTCGTGTTTACGCTCTACCTTTTTTTTGAAATTTCTTAAACATTTATATCATAAATATTTTAAACATTTTGATAAATGACTAATACACCCATCGTTCTCATTGTCTATAATCGCTTAAAGCAAACTCAAATGGTAGTTTCTAGAATTTTAGAATCTAAACCATCACAAGTTTTTTTGGTTGCTGATGGCCCTAAAAATTTCAAGCACGATGATCATGCCAAATGTCAGTCGGTTATTCAATTTCTCGAACAAACTAATTGGAATTGCCAAGTATTTAGGAACTATTCAGAGACTAATTTAGGATGCAAAATAAGAACATCGACAGGGCTAGACTGGGTATTTAGTCAAGTGGATTCAGCGATTATTTTTGATGATGATTGCTTACCCGATCACTCTTTCTTTCCATTTTGCGAAGAATTATTGGAAAAATATCGAGATGATCAGCGTATTTTTGCCATATCAGGTGATAACTTTCAAGATGGCAGAAAGCGCAATGATTATAGCTATTATTACTCTTTGTATCCCCATGTCTGGGGTTGGGCTACATGGCGGCGAGCTTGGCAACATTACGATGGTGAAATGAAATTATGGGAAACTGCTCGCGATGAGGGTTGGCTGAATGATATTTTACAAAATGATGCATCGGTAAAGTATTGGAAATATAAACTTCAGCAGACTCATAAAGGGAAGTTTGATGACTGGGGCTATCCTTGGACATTAAGCTGCTGGATGCAAAGTGGATTAACTATTCTGCCAAATCAAAACTTAGTTTCTAATATTGGTTTTGATCGTGAATCAAGTACACATACAAAAAATAAAAACAGTCCTTTTGCAAATATGCCCACAGAAACTATGCAGTTTCCCTTAAGACATCCGCCATTTGTCGTGCGCGATCGCCAAGCTGATGACTTTACCCATAAAAAATTATTTAGTCTCTGGTCTCGAGTTAAGAATAGGCTAAGAGAATATTTGTAGACATGGATTCAACTATGTATATATGCCCAGTATGTGAACATACCCACCATAAACACCTTTATACAATTGACCAAGGAAAACTCTTAACTTGCCAAAATTGCCAATTAGTGTTTTATGTGCCACGACCTACACAAGATGAACTAGCCAATTTTTACGATCAACAATCCTATCGACAGGACTACTCTCAAAGTGTCATGTCTAGTCAAGACTTTACGAAAAATAGATATCAAGAATTGAAGAAAATAGTCTCTAAGCATCAACCTAATTTATTCAATAAACCACATAAAACATTTCTTGACATTGGCTGTGGTTTAGGAGATCTATTGCAATTTGCGATCGCAGACAGATGGCAGGTCTATGGAACTGAAATTTCTCCTAAAGCTGTCCTGCAAGCTCAGATAAATATTCGTGAGCAAATTTTAGTTGGGGATATTTTATCCTTGGATCTACCAGAAGCTCATTTTGATTTAATTACGATCTACCATGTGATTGAACATGTAATCGACCCTATTGCCACTCTCAAAAAACTACAAAAACTTCTCAGCCCTGAAGGAATCTTATTTATTGAAACTCCGAACTTAGATAGTTTGGGAGCAAAAATTAGAGGTAAAAACTGGTCAAATATTATCCCTCCTGAACATATTAACTACTATAGTTCCAAGTCACTTGCTAGCAGTTTGACAATTTCAGGATTTGATAAATTCAAAATATTTACAAATGCTCCTTACAAGATTGAAGTTATCTCAACTTGGAACAAACTATTAAAAATAATTGCAAGCTCTATCTACAAAATAATGCCTGTTTTTGGTATGGGCGCAGCGTTACAAGCTGTCGTGTTTTCGCCAAAAATAAGTGATTAATTTTATGTCTAAACCTCTACATATTGTGATGATTCATAATCGCTACCAATATGCTGGCGGTGAAGATGTCTCGACCGATGCAGATGTAGAATTGTTACGCGAATATGGTCATCAAGTGACGCTCATTGAAGTTCATAATGATATTATTAAAGCCTATTCGCCATTTAAAAAACTAAAGTTATTTGCAGAGACAGCTTGGAACTTTAAGGTTTATTGGGAAATGCGATCGCATTTTCAAAAGCTTAAACCAGATATTGTCCATGTCCAGAATTTTTTTCCGCTATTCTCACCCTCTGTCCATGCAGCAGCGCGATCGCTAAATATTCCCACAATTCAACATTTACACAATTTCCGACTGGGTTGCTTGAATGGCTACTTATTAAGAAATGGCAAAATTTGCGAAGCCTGTGTGAGCCAAAATCCTTGGCGCGGCGTGATTTATGGTTGTTACCGTGACTCCGCGATCGCATCCTTAGCAGTTTGGGCAATGATCACCCTCAATCGTTGGCGGCGCACTTGGCAAAAAGATGTCAGTGGGTTTATTACACCTAGTCACTTCGCCGCAGATAAACTTAAAGAAATTGGCATTAATAGCAATCTCCTCCATGTAAGACCCAATGTAATTAATTCCTCTGTCCAGAAAGACTTAGAATTAAAAATTTTTAATCAACCTAATTTTTTATTTGTTGGTAGACTATCCCCAGAGAAAGGCGTACTTACATTGCTAAAAGCTTGGGCGGCTCTAGATAGACCAGACTGGCAATTAAAAATCCTTGGCGATGGTGCAGAAAAATCAAAACTAGAGCAGTTTGTTCTTGAGTTAGGATTAAAGAATGTTAAATTTCTAGGATATTTGCCGCCCACTAAAATTATGGAAGTAATCCAATCGGCAACCGCAATCGCCGTGCCGTCACAATGGCATGAAACTTTCGGGCGAGTAGTAGTTGAGTCTTTTGCCTGTGGCAAACCTGTCCTTGCCTCAGACATAGGAGCTTTATCCGAATTAATTACCTCAGAACATAACGGCTTTTTAATTTCTTGCGATCGCATTAGCGCATGGGTAGAAAAATTACATTGGTGCGGTACAAATCCTGAAGCATTATCAATTTTAGGGAAGAATGCATCTCAAACCTATGAAAAACTTTATACCCGCTCCACCAATTATCAGCAATTAATGAAAATATATACTTCAGTTCTCAGGTAATCTCACGATCAGAAGTATTGATTTGTATTGAGTTATGATGCTTTTACATGAGTTCGACTATGCCATTTGTACCAATCAAAGCACGGCACAAATAGCGGGAAATATTTATCTATGCGTCAAAAGGAAAAACTATGACTTTTACCTTAGATCCATCTAGAGATCGCATCACACTTCCCGACCATACGCAACTACCCGAATCTGATGGTACATTTGTGAAAAATTTTCAAGAGCATCCCCAAAGTATCCTGCTCACAGATTCGATTGAGCCGATTTTACGAAAATATCATCCCGATGGTCAGTATGCGATTGGACAAGATTCGGGCATCTATTGGCGGATGACGGAACCACCCGAAAAAGGTGCAGAAGCCCCTGATTGGTTTTATGTGCCGAATGTACCGCCGACATTAGATGGTCAGTCTCGCCGCTCCTATGTGCTTTGGCAAGAATTTATTGCCCCACTGATCATTTTAGAATTTGTGTCTGGTACTGGCAAAGAAGAGCGCGATCGCACTCCTTGGACAGGTAAATTTTTTATTTATGAGCAGGTGATTCGTCCTGCTTTTTATGGCATTTATGAGGTGCAGAAATCGAGCATTGAATTATATCGCCATGTCACCAACCATTTTGAATTAGTCGAAGCTAATGAAAGAGGACATTTCCCGATCGCAGAATTAGGTGTAGAACTTGGTATTTGGAAAGGTGTTTATCAAAATTCTGACCTGCCTTGGCTGCGTTGGTGGGATGCTGATGGCAATTTGCTGTTAACAGGCTGGGAAACTTCTGAGCAAGAAAAGTTAATCGCGCAACAGGAAAGGTTAGTTGCCGAGCAGGAGCGTCAACGGGCAGAGCAAGAGCGTCAAAAAAATGAGATCTTGATTGCCCAACTGCGTGCGGCGGGAATTGAACCCCAGCTATAACTGTGATTCGATCGCAGTTAACAATCTCTCTTGAGTCCAATTTTGGTACAAATGAGCAGCGATCGCCGCACCACCAGCACCAACACCTTCTTTGACAAAGCCCTGCTCATAGGCACGGAGTTGTGGAAACTGTGACTGAGCAAAGCTTAACTGAGTAGCGATCAAGGGGACATCGCCCACGGCAAGGGCTAAATCAACAGTATTCCCTGTGGGATCTTCCGCAACCCATCGAGTTGTGCCGATGACGATAGCTTCGGGATGCCATTGCCGATTTTGATAATTTGCGATCGCAAAGGCAAGGGCATAGACCGCTAACATCTGTGTACCACCAGCCAGTAATGCGCCACCATGACAACTGGCGGCGATCGCCATACCTGCAACCACGATTTGCATGGGGTCGCCCACGGCTGCCACGATTTCCAAGGGATTAGCCGATGGTGCTAGATGTTGCAATCCTGACTGCACAATTTCCCATTTTTGGGCATGGTTACAGGTGGGATGAGAGCTATTGACTTTATCCTTCGCGTTAATCCCCAAGGCAGTCAGAACAGCCAAAGCAGTAGTCGTACCACCGACAACACATTCACTCAAGATCACATAGGCTCCTGCTTGGGCTAGTTTTTCTCCCCACAGCAAGCCCTGTTTGAATAAATGTATTACCGTTTCCATGGGTAATGCTTCACCTGTACTTAAGCAATTGGCGGGCTTGCCACCAAGGCCAATCGCCTTAGTCTCAGGGGTAGCTGCGATCGCTAAACCTGCATCAAAAATATATAGGGGCAAGTCTTGAGCCGCCACGACGGCGCGGGAAATCAGTACGGGCGATGCACCCGCCATTAGGGGAGGTAGAGGGAAGTTGAGGTTTTTTCCTGTTGCTAAAAACTCAGCGTCAGCGATCGCTGTGTATTTGCGGTCTTCGGGTGTTGCGCCTGCGGCGGAAATATTGGGGATGAGTCCCGTGGCGGTAAAACCTAACACACAGGCAAAGACTGGGCGTTTACCACGATAGTTTTCGAGCCAAGTTTGGGCTTTTGGGGATTGTGTGTAGGTTTTGATCATGTGCTGTTTATTGATAAAACGGATCGGATTTCTTGAAAGATCGCCTGAGGCGGTCTTTCAAGAAATCGGTTTTTATAGCTGAGATTATTTCTGCTTACGACAGCGATCGCTACAGTATTTGACTTCATCCCAGCACTTTTCCCATTTTTTGCGCCATGAAAAGGGTTTGCCGCAGACAAGGCAATCTTTGCTCGGTAAAAAAGACTTATTACCCTTGTGAGCCATATTTTTGGATTTTTGGGACTAAATTTAAGCTTTGCAACCTTCAATAATATGAATATCCTCAGCAGTGGGGATAATGCGGAGCAATTTTAAGCCTGCTTGCTCAAAAATATATTTAAACTCTGACTCGGTGCGCTCTTTGCCTCCAGGACACATGACCAGCATATTGATGTCTAACATCTTCGCGCCAGAGGGTTCATTGCCTTGAGGGACAACCTGCTCAATGACCAAAATTTTGCTGTGAGCATCCATTGCCTGCTGACAAGTCTTGAGAATTGCGATCGCTCTTTCGTCATCCCAGTCATGGACAATATGCTTAAGTAGATAAGCATCGCCACCACTGGGTATAGAGTCAAAAAAGCTACCACTTACACATTCACAACGATCGGCAATACCATGTTTTGCAAGGGTGGCGGCAGCGTTTTCAATCACATATTTTTCATCAAAGAGAATCCCTTTGCTGTCAGGGTGTTGTTGTAAAATCTCAGCGAGTAACTCCCCATAGCCACCGCCCACATCAATCAATACTTTAAAATCTGAGAAATCATAGACTGGGGCAATTGCCCTTAATTCAATCTCCGAGAAATTATTCATCGAGCGTTCAAAGATTTGGGCAGCTTCAGGATTAGTCCCAAAATATTCAAATACCCCCTTACCAAAGCGATGATCAAAGGCTGGCTCACCTGTTTTGACACTGTGCAGCAAGTCTCCCCAAGCTTGATAATGTTCTGGTTCACCCATCATAATTGCAGTTGGTTGCATCGATTGGGGACTATCACTGCGTAAAAACTCCGCAAGGGGAGTCATCGCAAAGTTGCCTGATTCTGTTTCTGTAAAAATACCAACACTAGCTAGGGCGCGAAGAACACGGTAGAGAGCGCTGGGATTGCTATGGGTGGCAGTGGCAAGAGATTGATAGGTTTGAGGCGACTTGGTGAGATGATCCGCGATCGCAAGTTTCGCTGCCACATAAATACATTGAGATACCCAATATCCAGAAATCATCTGCATCATTTGGATATGGAGAGGTAATTGAGGAGGCATAGTTATAGATCCAGTAGTGTATTTGTGCTGAATATGGACTTTTAAAAACTATTCTGACTTTGAATGAGGGTGATTTTTTGCTCTGCTCTTTCCAGATATTCACGACAATATTGCGATCGCTTCATACCTTCTTCATAGAGTAACAACATTTCATCCAGAGAAGCCTCCCCATCATCCAGAATTTCCACAATTTCTTCAAGTCGTCGCATTTGTTCTTCAAAGGTCAACTCTTGAGAACTTTTAGTAGATTTTTTGGACGATTTATTCAGGTCGGTCATATGCTTTTTCAGTTACTTTCTCAATCTTGGCTTGGGCAATTTCCGATCGCCGCACGATTTCTACTTTATCAAAATCAGCTAGGGAATCCTCATTGCTGAGCGTGCGATTAGCGCTACGCAACAGGGCAAATCCTCGCTGCAATGGTGAGAGGGGATATAGCGATCGCAAATGGGCAGTGATACTATCGAGCTTGGTGTTAGATAAGCGCAGATGTCGCCCTAGAGACTTTTGCATATCGCGATCGGCTTCATCTAGCTGTTGGGCGCGATCATGCAAGCGATCGCTAAAATTTTGCAACGCATAGCTATTAACAATTCCCTGAAGACGTTGTTGATATTGCTGCATTTGTAAATGCACCACCTGCGTTAACCGATTTTCCCAAGCTGTGACCTGTTGCCACAGCATATCGCGATCGCATTGGGAGACTAGCTCGGCGGCGGCAGTGGGGGTGGCAGCGCGGACATCGGCGACAAAATCTGCGATCGTAAAGTCGGTTTCATGCCCCACTGCTGAAATAATCGGAATTCTCGATTTATAGATCGCCTCAGCAACCACCAAGGTATTAAAAGCCCATAGGTCTTCAATGGAGCCACCACCACGCCCGACGATCAACACATCGGCATCTGTATTTTGTAAAGCATTGATCGCCGCCGCAATCTCTTCGGGGGCAGTTTCACCTTGCACCGTAGCAGGGCAAAGATAAATGTGACAATGGGGCGAGCGTCTATTCAGGGTGCTGAGGATATCCTGAACTACAGCTCCCGTTGATGAAGTTACCACCCCAATTTTGAGCGGTAATATGGGCAGTTCGCGTTTCCGTTCTGGGGCGAAATAGCCCCGTTCAGTAAGGTCTTCCTTGAGAGCGGCAAAGGCTAGATATAGATCCCCCTGTCCTGCGGCAGTCATGCGATCGCAATCGATTTGATATTTGCCACGGGTGGCATAGACTGTCAGCCGCCCCTGCACGACCACCTGCATTCCACTTTTAGGACGAAATGATAAAGTGCGGCTTGCCCACATCACACAGTCGATCTGGGCAGACTCATCCTTGAGCGTAAAGTAGCGATGTCCAGAGGCGGCAGTGGTGAATCCTGATATTTCCCCCGTGACTTTGACAATACCAATTTCGTCCCGCAACAAAAGCGTAATCGCCTGCGTCAACCCTGCTACTGTTACCGCATCCTTAGAACTGTTCATATACACTGCCCATGCTGCGATCTCTTCATAATATGAATACTGTTTCTATCTCCCTGAAACATTCTATGCTGCTGCTCGTTGTCTTGCCAGTGACATTATTGTCAGCCACCGCCATCCAAGCTCAGGTTGCTGTCCCAGATAAACAGGGCAACTACCACAGAAATGAAACTAATGTACAATCTCCAAGAGGAGATAGATTTGGGACAGGATCGCTCTGGCGAGTTGTTGTTGATAGACTCAATTGTCGTCAAGAGCCAAGGATAGATAGTCCTGTAAAACGTACTTATTTTGCCAATGATATTTTAGAAGTACAAATCTATCGAGGTGGATCTGACGAAGTTTTCATAAACCCTCGAGATCAAAATGGTAGACCTTGGATGCCAGTTCGTGATGTCTCTTCCTCAGAAGAGGCATGTTATGTAAGAGCAAATAGCCGATTTATTCGACCAGTAGTTAAGTAAAAAGGAGAATAATGCGTTTTGTCTTTTGGATTTTTAGAGAATATTTGCTCTAAATTTACAGTGACATACCGTAGTATCATAGAATGCAGTTCAGAAAAATGTTTTTAAACAAGAATTACGGTCTGTTGTGGAACTTTCTCTTAAAAGTGAATATGCAATCTTGGCTATGCTTGAGCTAGCTAATCATTTTGCGCTCGATCAGCCTCTCCAGATTCGTCAAATTGCCGTCCAACAAAATATTCCCGATCGCTATTTAGAGCAATTACTTGCCACCCTCAAGCGTCAAGGTTTAGTCAAAAGTCAGCGCGGAGCTAAGGGTGGATATATCCTAGCCCGTGATCCTTGGGAAATCAGTGTATTAGAGGTTGTCCGAGGTATTGAGGGGTATGATGCGATCGCAGAACAAAACCACAAATCGACACATACAAGTGCATCTCTTTCGGTAATTCATGAAATATGGGAGGCTTCGCAAAAGGCTGCTTCTAATGTTTTAGATAGCTGTACCCTCAAAGATCTCTGCGATCGGCAGCGGCAACGCCAAATTGCCACCACTATGTATTACATCTAAAACACAGCGCTTTGAGCTCAAACCCAAATAGATAAAAGCTATGCTTTTATCTATTTGGGTAAAGACATCATGTCGCGGATATTGTGCGTGGATATGCTGCTAAAACTTGCTTTAGATATTTACCTGTATAGGATTTCTTCACCTTGGCAACCTGCTCAGGTGTTCCCTCAGCAATCACTTCACCACCCAAATTGCCACCCTCTGGCCCCAAATCAATAATCCAATCCGCACAGCGAATCACATCGAGATTATGCTCAATCGTGATAATGCTATTGCCCTTATCAACAAGGCGCTGCATCACATCCAGTAATTTATGGACATCGTAGAAACTTAAACCCGTCGTGGGTTCATCAATCAGATAGAGGGTTTTACCCGTCGCTCGACGGGATAGCTCTGTGGCTAGCTTCACCCGTTGCGCCTCACCACCAGAGAGGGTCGGTGCAGACTGTCCCAACCTCACATAGCCTAGCCCCACATCCACTAACATTCCCAATTTCGTATGTGCTGAGGGAATATTTTCAAAGAATTGTCTCGCCTCTTCGATCGTCATATCTAAAACATCGGCGATCGTCTTGTCTTTATACTTCACTTGCAAAGTTTCACGGTTATATCTTGCCCCTTTGCAAACATCGCACTGCACATAGACATCGGGTAGAAAATTCATGGAAATGATATTCACCCCCTGTCCTGCACAGGCTTCACAGCGTCCACCTTTGACATTAAAAGAGAACTGCCCTGCTTTATAGCCTCTAGTTTTTGCCGCCGTTGTGAGGGCGAAGGTTTCCCGAATGACATCAAATAGCCCTGTATAGGTAGCAGGATTGGAACGGGGAGTCCGTCCGATTGGGGACTGATCAATGACGATGAATTTATCAAGAGCTTGGAGTCCTTTGACCTCATCAAGTCCTTTGGGTGCTGGTACTTTGCGAGAGAAATGGTGATCAAGGGAATGGTGCAGCAGGTCATTGATGAGTGTTGATTTGCCAGAGCCTGATACGCCTGTGATGCAGACCAGTTTTCCCAAAGGCAGTTTGACATTGATGTTTTTGAGATTGTTTAAGTAGGCATTACAAATTTCGAGGTGCTTCCCATTTCCTTCACGACGTTCTGTGGGTGTATGGATCTGCTTCCGTTTCGAGAGATAAGCCCCTGTGAGGGATTCGGGATGTTCCTCAATATCTTTGACATTGCCTTGGGCGATGACGCGACCACCATGCACCCCTGCCCCAGGACCAATATCGACAAGATAGTCGGCAGCACGGATCGTTTCCTCGTCATGTTCTACCACAATCAAGGTGTTACCGAGATCGCGTAGTTTCGTTAAGGTGGCGAGGAGTCGGGAATTATCCCTCTGATGCAGTCCAATGCTCGGCTCATCTAATACATAAAGAACACCTGTTAGCCCTGACCCAATCTGAGTGGCGAGACGAATCCGTTGGGCTTCTCCGCCAGAGAGAGACATCGTGGAGCGATCGAGGGTGAGATAGTCTAAGCCAACATCTAAGAGAAATTGCAGTCTGGCTTCAATTTCCTGTAATACCCGATCGCCAATTTGTCTTGTTCGCGCATCAAGATTGAGATTTTGTAGACGTTCTAAACAAGTGCCAATGGGAACGGAGACAAAATCAATAATATGATAGCCCCCAATCCTTACTGCAAGGGATTCGGGCTTGAGTCGCGTGCCTTCACAAGTGGCGCAGGGTTGCTCAATTAGGTAGTTCTCTAACTTCTGCCTTTGTGATTCCCCTGCCTCTTTGTACTGTTGCTCTAAAATTGCGATCGCACCCTCATAGCGTTTGTAATATCCCTCACTGCGATCGCGATATAACGAGTCGGGTTTAATTAAAATCTTTTCGGTAGTGCCATGCAAAATGATGTCAATCTGCGCCTGTGACAGATCTTGCCAAGGGGTATTAATCTCAAAACCTGCATATTCGCCAACACTGGATAACAAAGAAATGTAATAGGTATGGGTCTTATCTGCCCAAGGCGCGATCGCGGCATAGACGGGTAGTGACGGATCAGGCACAATCAATTCGGGATTAAAGGTTTTAATACTTCCCAAACCGTGACAGGCAGGGCAAGCTCCATAGGGAGAATTGAAGGAAAACATTCGTGGCGATAGTTCTTCCATTACTGCGCCATGTTCGGGACAGGCAAAGTTTTCCGAGAAAGTAAGAATATGATTCTTGCTCCCATCGTTCTCTGGAGATGCAGACATAATCTCCACCATCGCAATCCCTTCGGCACGTTTCAAACAAGTTGCTAAGGAATCGGTTAATCGTTCTTGAATGCCATCTTTTCGCGCAAGGCGATCAACGACAATTTCAATGTCATGGAGCTTATTTTTATCAAGTTCAATATTGTCGCTGAGTTCCCGCACTTCGCCATCAATCCGCACTCGTCCAAATCCTTCAGAGGCAAGGCTGGCTAATAGTTTTTTGTGAGTTCCCTTTTTACCGCGAATAACTGGTGCAAGTAGTTGAAATTTAGTGCGATCGCTAATTTCCATAATTGCATCAACCATCCAATCAATGGTTTGCGGTGCAATATTGCGATCGCAAATCGGGCAATGGGGCGAACCTGCCCGCCCAAATAGCAATCGTAAATAATCATAAATCTCGGTAACCGTGCCAACCGTAGAGCGGGGATTATGGGAAGTCGATTTTTGGTCAATCGAAATCGCAGGACTCAAACCCTCGATGTAGTCCACATCGGGCTTATCAACTTGTCCTAAAAATTGTCGTGCATAGGCACTCAGCGATTCCACGTAACGCCGTTGCCCCTCCGCAAAAATCGTATCGAAGGCTAAAGACGATTTGCCAGAGCCAGACACCCCTGTAAATACAATTAATTTGTCCCGAGGAATGGTGAGGTCAACATTTTTAAGATTGTGCTGTTTTGCACCTCTAACATGGATGTGGGTATGGTCTGGCATCGCTAGCAATAATCGTAAAGATTTGTTACTAGTGTATGCGATCGCTTTGATTTTTGTAGTGTTTCGCCAAAAGTTAGAGGAAGCGCTTCCTCTAACTTAAATCGTAAATATGGGTGACCTGGGATTCGAACCCAGGACCAGCGGATTAAGAGTCCGATGCGCTACCACTGCGCCAGTCACCCTAAATTTGCTCGTTCGTCAAAAGAGCGATTTATATACTAGCAAATGTTTGCACAAATACATAACAAAAGTTGCAACTAAATTTTGGGGTTTTCTCCACCAAAGACGCGGACAACCCAAAAATTAAAATTGATCCCCAAAAGGCAGCAAAAAATAAAGAGATCTAGTGGTAATTGCAAGATCTAAGCATAAGTTGTTATTATTCTTAATATAAATAAATCTTTTCTATTAGACCAACTTTAAAATGCAAGTAATGAATGCCGAATGGACAACGACTGAAGAAACCGCAGCTAGAAAGGCGTTTGATATTGCCTACAAGCGTGAAATTGGCGCTCTGATTGACTCAGTGCGTCACAGAGCTAGCTCTGTCAATGAAATTGATGACATGTGGCGCTTACATGACTTTTTGAGCATTAAACGCCATGAAGTCGATGGACGCTATGACTATCAGTTGTCGATGTTGGTGTTTGTGTTTGCGGGGTTGGTTAAAGACGGGTGGTTAAGCATTGATGAGCTAGAGGGGCTAAGCACGGACAAGATTTCTAAGATCGCCGCACTTGCTTCTATGTAAAGCTGGCAAGTGTTTTGTAAAGCTAACCTCAAAAACTAACCTCAAAAAAATAGGAAAGCGTTTTACGCTTTCCTATTTTTTGTTTTAAGATACAAGTCAGAGATCTATCTTGGTGGTAATTACCCAAGGCTATACTGAAAGTACAAAGAATGTAATTTGTAAACCTATGCCAAAATATACAAGGTCTGGGACTAGAATTGCAGACGATAAAATGTATTTTATGTCTGATGATTTATCTAATCGAAATGTTTATTCAATTTCTCAAGGCGAGACTCATTTGACAGTTGATTCTCCAACCCCTAGCAAAATTGATAACGAAACAGTAAATCTAATTAATTGGCTTGCAGAAGAGCAAGGTATCAGTCCAGAAGTTGCTCTCAAAAAAGCGATCGCTATTGCCGCATATATTCACGATCTTACGGCTAAGCAAGGCGGTAAGCTTTTAGTCCAGCACAAAGATAATTCAGTTCGTAGGATTGACTTAAAGTAAGAGAAATATATTTGGAATATCAACCAGCAATTGTGGTCATGAATCCTGAAGAAAAAAATACGCCTATTTCGCAACCTTTGGAGACAAACAAGATTTCCAATTTACCTGATGTTGAAATAAATAGGGATTATATTCGGACAAATAAAAATATTGAGGGAGTTAGTCTTAAAGACATTACTCCAACACAGGGCGAAGAAGTTGATATTCCAGCTAGACAAGAGACAACTCGTTCATGGTTAGCCACCTTTTTAACTTATACACTTGCTGGCACTATAGCGGCTAGCTTTTGTCTGATCATTTCCCTGATAATAATGTCAGGATTTATTGTTGATGAGAAAAAGAATAGTTCGTTTGATAAAACTAGTACGTTAGCGAAAGATCTAATCACATTCATATTGACTGCCCAGACTGGATTAATAGGTACAGCACTTGGTTTTTACTTTGGATCTAGAGGTAATGCAGATTAATTGTGCTAAACACAACGCTTAGAGGGCATTACAAAATCGTGAGTCACCTTGGTGGTGGTGGCTTTGGACAAACATATCTAGCCCAAGACATTGATCTGCCAACACAGCCCACTTGCGTCGTCAAGCAACTCAAACCGATCTCTAGTGAGCCATTTGTCTTGGAAACTGCTAAGCGCTTGTTTGATCAAGAAGCAGAAATTCTCTATGCCCTAGGCAATCACGATCGCATTCCCCGTTTACTTGCCCATTTTCAAGAAGGTAATGAATTTTATCTAGTTCAAGAATTTGCTGATGGTTCAGATCTCAGCAAAGAGATTGGGACTGGCAAGCACCTGCCTGAATCGACAGTGCTGACCTTGCTAAAAGAGCTATTAGAAATTTTAGTTTTTGTCCATGGTCAAGGTGTAGTCCACCGTGACATTAAGCCTGCGAACTTAATCAGGCGTAAGTCTGACCAAAAAATTGTGTTAATCGATTTTGGCGCAGTTAAAGAAATTGGTGGTCTGGCAGGAGATTCACAGGGAAATACCAATCTGACGATTGCGATCGGCTCCCCTGGGTACATGCCGACAGAACAACTGAATGGTAAGCCTCGCTTTAGTAGCGATATCTATGCAGTGGGGATGATGGGTATTCAAGCGATCACTGGCGCAGAGCCGCGTCGCTTTCATGAACATCCTGAAACTGCCGAGCTACTTTGGCGCGATCTCGTCCCGCAGGGTGTTTACTCAGCAAAATTTCTTGACATTCTCGACAAGATGGTTCGCTATGATTTTCGTCAGCGCTATCAAACTGCCCAGCAGGTACTGGCAGCGATCGCCACAATTGCTCAGGACAATGACTTACCTACTGTAATCAATGCTAACAATACTGTTAGTAACCTTGAAACCGTGGTTGTCTCGCCGCAGTCGCCAGATGTCTATTTGCAAAAAGAGCATCCGAGTCAACTGCATACCATCCCGTTCCAAAGTGTGGCAACTCGTCGGCTTCCACTTTGGCTATGGATTGCGGGAAGTAGCGCTTTAATTCTGTTAATTATCAGCTTTGTGTTCGCTAAATTTAGTAACAAATCACCAATTACGGAAGTTACCAGTAGTCCCACCGCAACTACTCCATCGATAAGTCCCATAACAACGCCATCATCTAGCCCAACGCCAACTCCGACTGTTGCACCAACGCCTTTATCCGTTGAAGAATTATTGGCTCAGGCACTGGTGCTTAATCGCAACAATAAACCTCAAGAAGCTTTGGCGAAAGTAGAAGAAGCACTAAAAATTGATCCAACAAATCCAAAGATTTGGGGCGCGAAGGGGTTATTACTGAGAAGGCTAGGACGGGAGGAGGAGGCGATCGCTGCCTTTGCAAAAGCAGTAGAACTTAGTCCTCAAGAACAGATAGCTCCTACCGAACAGACTGCTCCTACCGAACAGATAGCTCCTACCGAACCAGTAATTACGCCTCCACGCCTTCGTGATCCGCCATCTAAAAAGGGCAAAAAAAAGTAAACCTAAGCAAAAGCAAGCAAAACTTGCATTGCTATATGATTGTGATGACATACCTTAACGAAGAGTGACCCATGAGCGATTTACCCATTCTCCAGCGTCCTGATGGGAGAGCTTGGGATCAATTGCGCCCTGTGCAGTTACAGATGCCATTTACTCAAGCCCCTGCGGGTTCAGTCTTGGCAAAGTTTGGTGATACCCAATTAATCTGCACTGTTTCCATCGAAGAAGGCGTACCCAAATTTTTGGCTGGTAGCAATCAAGGCTGGCTGACGGCAGAATATCGAATGCTCCCTGCGGCGACGATTCCACGGCAACAGCGCGAGTTTACGAAACTATCGGGGCGGACTCAGGAAATTCAACGACTGATTGGGCGCAGCTTACGGGCAGCTCTGGATATGACTGCGATCGCAAATTATACTTTCACCGTCGATATTGATGTGTTACAAGCCGATGGCGGCACACGCACAGGCGGGATCACGGGTGGATTTATCGCCCTAAAAGCTGCTTGCGATCGCTTACTGGCAGAGGGCAAAATTCTGCGATCGCCAATTCGGAATGCCGTAGCCGCAGTATCTGTGGGTTTATGGGATGATCAGCCAATTTTAGATCTGAACTACAAAGAGGACTTGGCGGTTAGTGTTGACCTAAATGTGGTGATGGACGACACAGGTAATCTGATCGAGGTGCAAGGCACTGCGGAATCCAAAACATTTTCGCGATCGCAATTAAACCAAATGCTTGATGTTGCTGAAAAGGGAATCGGTGAGTTGTTAAAACTCTGATTGCTATGCTTTAAACCAAAAATCCTCGCATTGCGAGGATTTTTGGTTTAAAGCTGTTTGAGATAGCTTAATAAATCTGCCATATCCTGTGGACTGGGCTGGAACTGGGGCATTGGTGGGGTTTCGCCACTAACAACCTGCTGAATCAGTCTCGCGTCAGATTTGCGATCGGATACACCCTGCAAACTTGGTCCAACCTTGCCATTTGCCCATTGCCCATGACAGGCAACGCAATTCATCACAAAAATAGAGCGTCCCTGCACGGGATCACCCGATAGATTTAAGACTGACTGGGTATACAAATCTAGGGGTGGGCGCATCACCCATAGCAATATGCTAACGACAACTACCAAACAAGTCACTGCGATCGCCATCCCTGAATTGAAAGGCGACTTTTTAGGAGATATCGTTACCTGCTCTGCTGTATCTGCCACCACACAAGCTTCCTTTGTCAAATTTGCCCCTTCATTACTCACAGTTTTTAAACCTATGCATTGATTCGCTCAAACTTTTACTGAGCCTATACTTCATCGTTAAAAGTTAGTAGCTTAAGTATTAATAACATATCTTAAAGAAAGTATAAGTACCTAAACCATAATTAGAGGTTAAATAAAGCCTAAATTTTCTAGACCAATGTTGTCTCAGCTTCAGATTTGGTGAGGTGATCACAGTCTATAACATCGCAAAATCATGACTCAGCCTAGCCGCTAAAGCGTTAGTGTCTGGTACGTGACGTTCTATAATTCAAAAGCACAATCATAAATAAAGTTTAAAAACATAGGAAAGAGTTAATTATGGGAGGAAATGATCGCTTGCTAAGGGCAGCAAGAGGTGAAGAACTGGATCGTCCACCAGTCTGGATGATGCGCCAAGCAGGAAGATACATGAAGGTATATCGTGACTTGCGCGAAAAATATCCTACATTTAGAGAGCGATCAGAGATCCCTGAACTCGCCGCCGAAATTTCTTTACAGCCCTTTCGCGCCTTCCAGCCCGATGGCGTAATCATGTTTTCCGATATCCTGACTCCCCTCGCAGGCATTGGTATTAACTTTGACATTATCGAAAGCCGTGGCCCCATTATTGAGTCACCAATTCGTACCCAAGCTCAAGTTGACGCGCTCCAAGATTTTGATCCTGATACCGCTGTTCCCTTCATTCGCAAGATCCTCAGCGCTATTAAAGAAGAAGTTAAGGATCAAGCAACTATTCTCGGATTTGTCGGTGCACCTTGGACTTTAGCGGCTTACTCCGTCGAAGGTAAAGGCTCTAAGGACTATTCCGTAATCAAGTCGATGGCATACAGAGAACCTGCGATCATTCATAGCTTCTTGACCAAGCTCGCTAATATGATTGGCGCGTATGTCATCCATCAGATCGAGTGTGGCGCTCAAGTTGTCCAGATGTTTGACTCTTGGGCTGGACATCTCTGCCCAACGGATTATGAAATTTTTGCTCTGCCCTATCAAAAGATGGTCGTGGATCAGGTCAAGGCAAAGTATCCTGATACCCCAATGATTCTTTACATTAGCGGCAGTGCAGGCATTCTTGATCGTATGCCCAAGTCTGGTGTCGATATTGTTAGCGTTGACTGGACTGTGGATATGGCAGAAGCTCGCGATCGTATTGGTCGTCATATTCCTGTGCAAGGCAACCTCGATCCCTGTGTTCTCTTTGCAGATCAAAGTTACATTCGCGAGAGGATTCTGGAAGTTGTGGCGAAGGCTGGCAAGAAGGGCCACATCATGAATCTTGGACATGGCATCCTGTCCACCACACCTGAAGATAATGCTCGATTCTTCTTTGAGACTGTGAAGAGTCTTTAGAATGCAATAAAAAAGCGGCGCGAAGCGCCGCTTTTTTATTGGTTGCGAACTGCCACAAAACAGTTGCGCCCATTTGCTTTAGCTTGATATAGAGCTTGGTCAGCCTGCTCAATTAAAACTTCAGGGGTGGTATCCGCATCGGGAATTAGCGCCACTATCCCCGCACTAATTGTCACGAAGGAGTTAATGGGGGAAACGGCATGGGGAATCCTCAAATCTGCGATCGCATTTAAAGTTTTCTCCACAATTTTCTCGACATCCTCAGCTTTAGCTTCAGGCAATAACAGCACAAATTCTTCGCCACCATAACGCGCTGCCATGTCAGTTGTTCGTTTGGCAAGTACATTCAGCGCATGGGCAATTTTTTTGATACATTCATCGCCTAACTGATGCCCATAGTAATCATTGTAGGCTTTGAAATAATCAATATCGAGCAGGATTAAAGAGATCGAATATTGATAACGATAAGCACGACTTAATTCTTTCTGAATTGCAATATCAAAGGCACGACGGTTGGCAATTTCCGTTAGACCATCGAGATAGGATAGTTTTTCCAATTGTTGATTAAGCAATAAAATCTCTGACTGAGCTGACCTTAAAGCTTGTAACTGCTCATGGGATCGCATCGCAAACCAAGTTGCGATCGCAATCACCACCGAAAATATACATCCAAAAATTAAAACGCCCGATATCACCAAAGTTGTAGTTTGAATGCCATAACGATTGGTGATGTTCATTTCTGAACTATAAAGGGCTTGCCATAGACAGACCGTAATCGTCATCCCTACCAAATTTAAAGTCAATGGCAAAACTAAAGTCGGTATCTTCTGATGAAAGCGTCGGCTCAACTCCCTAGTTTCCAGAATTAAGAGCAGTCCTACCACCATAAATCCAAATGAAGTATGGATCGCCATACGGGTTAGTTGCCCCCACCCATAAGCTGTTTCGACATTCGACAAATACCCTAAAAAAGCAACGGTTCCTAACCCCATCGTGACCGCACCTAGTAAACTGCCAACCAAAAGATGATTTAAGTGAATTTTGTTTTGGGATAGGGTATAAAGAGTAATTCCACTTAATACAAAATTTAAAGCGGTATTCGGAGCCATTCGTCCCGCTTGAGAGGTAGCGACTGTAATGTAATGCTTGATGAATAATTCGTCAATAAAAAGATTGATTCCAAATATTTGTTGAATTAGGGTACTTCCACCCAACAAAATTAAAACAATACTAATATATCGAGTTAGTTTATTGAGTTTATCCGCAACTCCAATAATGGCGATGCTAATCAATACAAACCCCAATGCCGTATTAAACTGCATCGGCACAAATTGTGGATTAATCTGAATTAAATTAACTGAACCTGTCAACCAGCCAAAAATAACTACTAAACCCAGTAAAAGCAGTAGAAATGAACCTATATAGATACTAAATAATAAGGATGAATATTTACGCATCTGTATGGGCGTTTGCTTCAATTGTTTAATATTGTATCTTGGCAAGAATTATTATCAATCTAAAAGTTAGTGCTGACATAATTTAAATTGCGATCGCATCGGAACAAAAATGAGCCAGAGCTAGTCATACCTAGGTAGATCTCAACTCTATGGACATTGCCAGAGGCACGTATGAGCGCTACACAAAACATCAAGTTTGCAGCCATTTCATCTCTAAGTATGACAATTAGCCTCGCTGCAACTTCCTTACTAATGGCGAGTCCGATCTTTGCTGCTGCACGTAACCAATCGGATATATTCCAAACATCGCCAAATTATCAAATCGCCCAAGTTTTTCGCTCTACGGTCAGCCTACCTGTGGGTCAAGAGATTGCCACAAAAATCAATCGGCAAGAGACTCTGTATATTGCCAAGGGGGAAACTGTTAGTGCGAATCTTGTCGTTGCCAAAGATGTGGTTGCCAATAATGGCACGGTTTTAATTCCATCAGGGGCAGTGATTGAGGGACAGTTTGTCCCTGCTGAGGGTGGTTCTAAATTTGTGGCGCAAAAATTTACTAGTCGTGGCGCAACTGTCACCTTGCAGGCTGAATCAGCATTAATTAATGACGTAAAAGATCCGCGTGAAACTAATGCAGGTGCAATCCTAGTTGACTCTGGACTGGGGGGAGCCGCAGGTGCAGTGCTGGGTGGTGTCTTGCGTGGCAATGTGCAGATCATAGATATTCTTGGTGGTGCAGCCGCAGGTGCAATTATCGGTAATGTCACCGCGCCACAGGTGACGGTGATTGAGCCAAGTCTAGTTATTAACGTCGTAACTAAGCAGACTCTCACTTTTGCGGTTCGAGATGATTTTTAAATATAAAACCCGTAAATCTGTGGCGCACGCGCAGCGTGCGCCACAGATTTACGGGTCTTAAGTAACGAAAAGAGAGTTGCCTTGTGCAAGGCAACTCTCTTTTTTGATGGCAGCATGAGCCAAAATTCAGCCAGTTCTTGAGAACTGGCGCTAAGATTGTTGATAGTCAAGAAATTCAGCCAATATGAATACAATTCGACAGCCTCATCCCAAGGTTGGTGCTTTTGAGAAATTGCGAAAAGCCTCGGAATTTACAGTGTCGGGGGTTGAAGATTCGATTCCATTGCGGGTTCTGGTACAGGTTTTTGTATTTATTAGCATTGGCGCAATGGACACGATCGCCAGTTCTAGTAACAGTGTTTGGGCAATTCCCCTCAGTGCGATTGCCGCAGTCTGGGCATGGTATGCCCGACGCAAGCGTAATGTAATTGTGAAACTATTCATTGCGATCGCCATGATTGCGATGCTGGTCATATTTCTGAATGACTTGGTGCGAAATACTGACGAAACAAGGCTATTGCTGGCAAGACTCCTGATCCAATTGCAGGTTTTGCATAGCTTTGACCTACCGCGCCGCAAAGATTTAGGCTATTCGATCATCATTGGCTTGATTCTGATGGCATTGGCGGCAACTCTCAGCCAAACCATGGTGTTTGCCCTATGGTTGATTGCCTTTTTATGTGTGGGTGTCCCCATTTTATTACTCGATCACCGTTCACGACTGGGGGTGAAAACCGAGAGCTTTCAGCCCGAAAAAATGGGAATTTCCCTGCTGCCCTTATCAGGGCTACTGGCGATCGTATTGGTGTTGGGCTTGACGATTTTTGCCTTTCTGCCCCGTTTACCAGGGTTTCAGCTCCGTAACTTTCCTATCAGTGTGAATCTCTCGGTACAGCGCCAAGTACCGCGTGGAGAAATCCTATCTAGACAACAACAGCAAAATCAACAGCAACAGGGTAATAACGGCACGGGAACTGGCACTGATGGCACAGGTGGAAGTGGGGAATTGGACACTTTGCCACCTTTATTTGCCCCTGAAATTGATACGGCTTCATCGGGGGGTAAAGGTTCGCAGCGTCCACCCGAATTGGTGATGCGAGTGCGATCGCAAGCGGAGTTATTTTGGCGAGTGATGGCATACGATGAATATACGGGCAAGGGTTGGCGGATTTCTCGCAATGAGCCATCCCAACTTCGCACAATCAAGCGCAATCCTTTTAATTACGAATTCTTTATCCCATCGCCAATTCATAGCTCAATTGGTTTAAACAAAGAAATCCAAGCGCCCACTCGCCGAGAGGTGGTGCAAACCTACACAATTACTTCAACTAATTTTCCAAATCTTGTGCCTGCGGCGGCTGTTCCCAATCAGGTTTATTTTCCTAGCGAAGAGCTAGATATTGATGCTGAAGGCATGATTCGAGGCCCCGGCCCATTGCCTGAAAATTTAACCTACACCGTCATTTCCAATGTTATTGCTCGCAATCCTCAGCAATTGCGACAAATGCCTGACGAATATCCCCGCTCAATTCGTGAACATTACTTGGATGTTCCTGCCAATTTGTCGCCTGAAGTCAGGAACGCGGCGCTACGTTTGCTAGTGAGCGCTCAGGATCAGTCTGGCAAGCCGATTGCTTTGAATAATAATTACGATCGGGTGATTCAGATTGCCCAAGGGTTGAAGCAAAACTATGCTGTCAAAACCCTCAATTTTGATGAGTCTAGGGGTGATCTTGTTTCTCAATTTATTGAGCAGGGTGGCGGTGAAGAGAGTCATTTTGTGTCCACAATGGCGGTGATGTTGCGTGCTATTGGCATTCCCAGTCGCTATGTGGTTGGGTTTGCTCCCGGAAAATTTAATCCATTTACAGGACTATACGAAGTCCAGAATATTGATACGCAGTCGTTAGTAGAAGTATTTTTCCCCGTTTATGGCTGGGTTTCTTTCGATCCTGTCCCCAACCGACCACTCTTTCCCCCCTCCATCGAAAATAATCGCACTTTTGGGGTAATTCAAACCTTTTGGAATTGGGTTGCTCAATTTTTGCCTAGCCCTGTCAATAACTTTTTTGAAAATCTATTTAATAGTATCGCCAAGTTTGTGGGCGGGATCATTAGTTGGTTGATCGAAATGGGTTGGATTGGGATTGCCTTTGGACTGGCGATCGCCTTTGGTTTCGGCATTGGTGGCTGGGCGCTGTGGCAATTAATGATTTGGTGGTGGCAACTGCGTCGGCTTCAAAAAATGCCAATTCCGCAGCGTACCTATCAACAGATGTTGCAGTGGCTATCGGAGCAGGGTAAACCAAAATCCTCCTATCAAACCCCCCAAGAATATGTGGCGAGTCTTGGAAATCGCGTATCTGAGCAACAGGCAACTGCGATCGCAAAAATCACCCAGATCTATCAAGACTGGCGCTATGGCGATCGGGAAATTGGCTATAACCTAGCTACAGAGCTAAAAATGTTACTGAACCAACTGAAAGCTAAGATCTAAGTCAGTAGATGAAGTGACTACTTTTAGATGAAGATTTGTGATTTTATTACAATATCTTGGCTCATTCACCGCTTTTGGTAGACTAGATGGCGAATATATTAAATTTTTTATTTTAATCATGAGTGTAGTTAGTCAAGTTTTAGAAAGAGCCGACGAAGAACTGCGTTATCCCACCATTTCTGAGTTGCAAGGCGTGCAGAACTTCCTCGCCACTGGTGCTCAAAGAGTACGTATTGCGACAATCTTGGCAGAAAGCGAAGAGAAAATCGTCAAAAAGGCTACCGAAGAACTATTTAGAATCCATCCCGACTACATCGCCCCCGGTGGTAATGCCTATGGTCAGAGACAGCGCAATCAATGTCTGAGAGATTTCACATGGTATATCCGCCTCACCACCTATGGCGTATTGGCAGGTGATAAAGATCCTATCGAAAAAATTGGCATCATTGGTGTCCGTGAAATGTACAACTCTCTGGGTGTGCCTTTGGTGGGTATGGCAGATGCTGTTCGTTGCCTCAAAAATGCGTCTCTAGCATTGCTGAGCAAAGATGATGCTGCGACCACTGAGCCTTATTTTGATTACATCATTCAAGCAATGTCCTAGAAAATAAAAAAAGTGGCGGCGCTAAGCGCCGCCACTTTTTTTTGCTCAGTTATTTTTTTGGCGCGATCGCAATTTTTAGGGTTTGAGATTCCAAAAGCTCGCGAATCTTTTTGATTTGAAAATCACGAGCATAATGGAGAACTTGATTGGCAAAGGGAATCAAGTTACTGTCATGCTCTTTAAGTATCGTCACTTCATCCTGAATTGCCAAAACATCACCCATCCGCGCTAGTTTTAATAGCTGCTCGATAGTTGGCTCAGATGGAAAAATCAGGGGTTGGGTGATCGCAGTGTTACTTATTTCCGAGTGATTATTTTGATTGTTAGAATTGTGGCCTGATTCTTCCTGTTGCCATTCCAAATGTAATAGCGATCGCAAAGTGTAGAACAAAGAATCAGGATCAATCGGTTTCGCGATGAAGTCATCACAGCCCACCGCCATACTCAGACTGCGATCTTGATTAAAGACACTGGCGGAAACCATCACAATTGCTGTGTTCTGGAACATCGGCAATTGACGTAATTGCTTGGTCGTCTCATGCCCGTCGAGATTGGGCATTACCATATCAAGCAAGATCAGATCTGGCTGAAATTGCTGGGCTTGCCTAATGCAGTCATCGCCATCAACGGCTTCTGCCAAAATAAAACCAAGGGGATTCAGCAAGTCTTGCAAGACCATCCGATTCTCAACTTTGTCATCCACAATCAAGATTTTGCGCCGCTTACCCACATAACCCGTAATCGTGCGGCTATCCATTTTGGGATTGGGGGTAGAGTGGGAAACTTCCGCCAGTTCAATTTCAAACCAGAATTTACTGCCAACATTGAGTTGACTCTCAACTTGTAACTTACCGCCCATCATCTCGACAATTTTTTGACAAATTGGTAAGCCCAAACCTGTGCCAGAATAGCGCCGCGCCCGATCGCCCACCTGTTGAAATGGCAAAAAGATCTCTTCCAAACGATCGGGGGCAATTCCCACACCTGTATCTGCGATCGCAAAACATACTTTATAAGTATTGGCATTGCCCGTGGGCTGAGCGCTCACAGACAGCGAAACTGTACCACGATCGGTAAATTTCACTGCATTGCCCAATAAATTGATTAATACCTGTCGTAACCGCTTTTCATCGCCATACATCACCCTTGGCAAGTCACTGAGTTGCTGATAGACCAACTGCACATCCTGTGTTGAAACTTGCAATTGGAACATATCCGTAATGCTTTGCATCAATTTGGATAGCTCAAACTCGCTGAGGTTTAGTTCCAATTTTTTAGCTTCAATTTTAGAAAGGTCGAGAATATCATTAAGCAATGTCAACAAATGCTCACCACTGCGTTGAATAATCTCTAAACCTGCCTTGTGTTTATCAGGATCGTAATTACGTTTGAGGATTTGGGCATAGCCAAGAATGCCATTGAGCGGCGTGCGTAATTCATGGCTCATGTTGGCAAGAAATTCGCTCTTGGCACGGTTTGCCATATCCGCAACTTCCTTAGCCGCCTGCAATTCCTTCTCAGCGCGTTTGCGATCGGTGATATCAGTTCCCACTGATAAAATTTCAATCAGTTCACCTTGATCGTTATAAATTGCTTTGTTTGACCAAGTTACCCATACCCTGCGACCGTCTTTACAGATATTTTCATTCTCATTGAGTTGATATTTTTCGGGCGCACAACATATATCTGCAATCATGCCCCGTAGATCTTCCCCCGATACATCTTGGACAGAGACAATCGTATCTAATATATATGTGCCGATGATCTCTTCTAATTGATAGCCAAAGAACTTTAAGCCATAATCATTCAAAAAACAAATATGCCCTTGGGCATCCCAGCGTAAAATGATGCAGTTTGCCGATTCCACAAGGTCACGATATTTCTTTTCACTTTCCTTAATACTTTCTTCAATAGATTTGCGATCGCTAATATCTTTAAGGGCATAAATTGCAAAGGATCTTTCGCCAAATTCAATACATTCCGAAGAAACCAAACCAATAATTTTCTTACCACTCTTAGACACAAAGGTAGCTTCAAAATCCGCAACCCGATTTTCGCGCTCTAAAATCTCCAACATGCGATCGCGTTCTTGCAAATCAAACCAAAGATTTAACTCTGTGGGATTTGCACCAATGGCCTCCTCGCGGCTATAGCCAGTAATCTCGCTCCACTTATCATTCACCTCAATATGCTTGCGGGTCTCCGTCGATAGTAACGCCATTCCATCAGGGCTAGAGCGGAAAGCCTTCGCAAATTTTTCCTCCGAAGCCCTCAAGGCAGCTTCCGTAACTTCATGCTCCAAAATCTCCTGTTGCAAAGCTTGCGTTCGCTCCGCCACCTTCTGCATCAATAGGTCTGAATATTCCTCTTGACGAAGGTGATCTTTTTTCATTTGACGAATCATCTGATTAAAAGAAGTTGCCAATATTGCTAGTTCCTTTACCAAACATGAATATTCCACCTTTTGATCGAGATTCCCATTGGCAATCGATTGACTGGCGAGGCTCAGTTGCGTAATCGGACGGCTAATCCACCGAGCGGCAAAAATCCCACAAACTGTTGTCAATCCCAATGCCAACACACACAATACCAGCGTAAATCGGGTGTTAAAGAAAATCTGTGACATAAACTCAGATTCAGGAACCACCACCACAATTCGCCAATTCAGACCATAGGTATCATTGAGTTTCCCCACCTGAATAAAATATTTCTCTCCATCCACATAAATACTTGACTGTTGAATCTGATCAGAATTTACACTGGAGAGCTTAAAGTCACTCGCAAGACTTGCCGCCGCTACCCTTGTTAAAGGATCTAGACTGTTAATTGCCAAAATCGGCTCAGGCTTAGTTTTCCAAGAAATAGCGATATTTCTGATTAAGTCAAAACTAGAAGTCGCCACTAGCTTACCTGATGGGTCAATGATAAAAGTCTGACCACGTTCACTAGCTTTAGTGTTTTGCAAAAATAGATTAATATCCCCCAACAACATCGACACCCCTAACACCCCTCGAATTTCCCCCGTGGGTTCATATATTGTCTTAATCGCCGTGATTGCCATTTCCTCGGTGATTAAATCAGTGTAAATTTCATACCATGTGTTTTTTTTAGCTTTTACTAATTCCTGATACCAAGGTCGCTCAACAAGATTAAATCCTCCCCTAGGCAATAGAAGCATCTGTGGATTGCCCTTAGTATCAGCCATGTAAGTTGAAGATAAACTCTCTAACGCTAAATTTTGATGGATGCGTCTTACCCCAAAATACTGTCCTGAAGTATTTGCCACATAGATATTATTAATCTGTGAAAAGCTGCGTAACTGCTTGGAAAAGTGATTCTGGATTTTGCTTCCCTGTTCCGCATCCATATTCTCGACATCAATACTGTTGGCATTGAGATCATTGAGGATATAGGGCAGTTCTAAATATGAATGCAGGCGATTTTTGACCTGCTCGGTCACCTTGCTGCGAAGTTGCCCCGCGAGTTGAGTCACGGCATCATGACCATTCCGAAAAGATAGCCAGCCAATTAGCCCCACAATGCCAAAAGTGCTTACCAAAAAAGGGACAATAATCAACAGACTTAACGGAATTTTAAACCCCTTAATATTCTGGCAATTGACATTATTGCTATTGACGATTCCCACAGATGTGTTTGGACGACTGGGTTGAGAAGGAGGAGGAATTATGGTCATAGCAAATCATTCACATCATCCACAAAGGTGGCTATTTTTCTATCCTAAAGCCTGATCTGTATGCTTACGCTCAATCTTTGCATACGCAAACTCAAGCTAACATCAAGCTAACATAGATGTTAAATCAGTTAATACTTGGACTGCCCTATAGGGCATTGAGTTTTACGTTTATTCTTACATTTAGCTTCTTATTTATTAAGTTAGGAAAATTTCATGACTGATCGCTTAGTTCGCGCTCTCACCGCTGATGGTCGAGTTCGTGTCATTGGGGTAAATATTGCCCAATCTCTTGCCGAAGCTCATCGTCGGCACAAGCTCTCGCCCTTAGCCACAGCAGCCCTCGGACGTACCATGAGCGCCAGTCTATTGCTTGCCTCAAATATGAAACAAGCCCAAGCAAGAGTTAATGTTAGGGCCGCAGGAGATGATAGTGGTCTTGGGCTTGTTTATGCGGATGCTGGCTTTGATGGAACGGTACGCGGCTTTGTATCTAATGCCCATTACGATTTAGCTCCCTTAGCGAATGGGCAGCAAAATGTGAGTCAGGGTATCGGTCAAACAGGACTCTTAAAAGTAATGCGTGATGTTGGCTATGGTGATCCCTATAGCAGTACCGTTGAGTTAATTACAGGAGATATTGCCAACGATGTTGCTTGGTATTTGGCTTCTTCGGAGCAAACTTTTTCTAAGCTAATCCTAACGGAAGTAATCGATCAAAATGATAGTCAGTCGCCTGTGAAGGTTGCCGCAGGAATTTTAATGCAGATTATGCCTAAGGCAACATTGCGGGCTGCCAAAGCTAAAAATCGATCGCAAGAGGAGCTATTGGCGCAACTAGAAACTAAAAATAATCCTCAACAACTTACCGATCTCTTGCTTGAAGGCAAAGAAATCGAAGCGGTAATGACGGAGTTATTTGCGGATATGAATTTAGATATTTTGCCAATGACTAAAGATGTCAAATTCCATTGCCCTTGTAGTTTTGAACGCATGTTAGCCGCCATGAGGATGTTTGGTAAGGAAGAGCTAGAGTCAATGATTGCTGAGGGAAATGGCGCTGAAGCAACTTGTCATTTTTGCAGCGAGGTTTATCACGCTACTACCGAGCAGTTGCAGTCTTTACTGCCAGATGCACAGGTCGGAGCAACTGCTTAAAACCCAAAATCGTGAGTCGCCCGCGAAGCGAGCGACTCACGATTTTGGGTTTTAATTATGTTTAGCTACTTAATACACTTGAAGACAGCTATATTTACGGATATTCCGACTCCCAGTCTCTAATCACAATTTGCATAATTTACAAATCTATGACAGTTAATGCACAAATTGGCATCATCGGTGGCAGTGGACTCTACAAAATGTCTGCCCTGACTGATATTCAAGAAGTTAATATCGATACTCCCTTTGGCAAAACCTCCGATGCCTTTATCTATGGCAAGTTATCAGGAACTCCTGTGTTATTTCTCGCAAGGCATGGTCGCTCACATCACCTATTGCCTTCGGAAGTTCCCTATCGTGCCAATATCTATGCGCTCAAGAGTCTTGGTGTGGAATATATTATTTCTGCATCAGCAGTTGGCTCTTTGCAGGAATATGCGCGTCCCCTTGATATTGTGTTGCCCGATCAATTCATCGATCGCACTACGAGCCGCACCTCGACATTTTTTGGTCAAGGGGTAGTTGCTCACGTTGCCTTTGGCGAGCCAATTTGTAAGTCTTTGCTATCGGTTGTTGCCGCGGCGGCTGAAGGGATTGACCTTGGTCGTAATAAAGTCCATAAAGGCGGTATTTATCTATGTATGGAGGGGCCAGCTTTTTCGACTAAAGCCGAATCGGTGCTATATCGCAGTTGGGGGGCAAAGGTGATTGGCATGACTAATCTCACTGAAGCAAAGCTCGCCCGTGAAGCTGAAATTGCCTATGCCACGATTGCTTTAGTTACTGACTATGATTGTTGGCATGATGATCATGAAAGTGTCACTGTCGATATGATCATTCAAAATTTACATAAAAACGCGGTGAATGCCCAACAGGTAATTCAAAATGCAGTTGCCAAGATTGCGGCAAATCCGCCTAAATCTGAAGCACACCATGCGCTAAAGACTTCTATCCTCACAGATTTGAGCCAGATTTCCACGGAAAGCCGTGAACGACTGAAAGTGATTTTGCAAAAGTATATTTAAAAAACTTACAAAGATGGGGCAGTGCTAGGCACTGACCCATCTTTGTATAGAAATTAAAGTTTTGCTTAAGATGTAAAACCCAAGAAATGAGCGGCGGTAATTTGTGCCGTCACAGTACATATTTTGCTTGACAGTCTTGAGGGTCAAGTTCTAACTTGACAAACAGGATCTATAAAATTTGGGAATATATGACTAATTCGGCTTCTGTTAGTAAAGAGCTACTACAAACCTGCTTAGATGTTGCTACTGAGGCTGCCTGTGCGGGGGGAGCGATTTTAAAATCTTACTGGGGAAATTTGCAGGAAATTGAAGAAAAACGCCCTGGAGATTTGGTGACGATTGCCGATAAACAATCGGAAGCCATGGTGTTATCAATTTTGCAGCGTCATTTTCCTGATCATGGAATTTTGGCGGAAGAATCAGGGGTATTAGGCAATACCGAAAGCCGATATTTATGGGCAATTGATCCCCTTGATGGCACAACTAATTACGCGCACCAATATCCTTTTTCTTCGGTTTCGATTGCTTTATTAATTGATGGAGTGCCATCCGTTGGGGCAATTTATGACCCATTTCGTGATGAGATTTTCCGAGCCGCCACAGGTTTGGGCGCAACCCGTAATCGTTTGCCAATTCATGTTTCTAACACCTCAGAACTCAGCCGCAGTCTCTTAGTCACTGGTTTTGCCTACGATCGCACCCTTGTTGAAGATAACAATTACGCTGAATTTTGCCATTTCACCCATCTCACCCAAGGCGTAAGACGTGGTGGATCGGCGGCGATGGACTTAGCCTATGTTGCTTGTGGACGTTTAGATGGTTATTGGGAAAGAGGTCTGTCGCTGTGGGACTTAGCGGCGGGTGTGGTGATTGTGCGCGAGGCGGGCGGTATGGTGACGGCTTACGATGGCAGCGCCCATATTCCCAACTCAGGAAGGTTGTTAGCAACTAATGGTCATTTGCATCAACAGATGATTGATGAGTTGTCACTAGTTAAGCCTTTGCCCTTTAAGTTTCCCTTTGGACGTTAGAACTCTACATTTTCGTAAATTTCTGACAGGCTAATCTCAATACCCAATGATGTTAGTTCAAGTCGATTTTCTAACTGTGAATATTCCCTTAATAACCATTGATTAGCCCCCTGTTTCAGATAATGCTCAACATGGGGCTTAGTTTGGTCAATCAGTAAATATTCTTGAAAGGAGGGAATACTGCGATAATCAGCAAACTTTTCGCCGCGATCATAGTTTTTGGTGGAATTTGATAGCACTTCCACAATCAAGATTGGCTCTGTTACGGTGTCTTTGCGTCCTTCTTGCAAGGCGATTGGGCGCGATACAACCATCACATCGGGGTACGTATAGGCTTGGCGATCGGGAATAAATAGTCTTTGATCGGTCACAAAGACCTGTAAGGGTTTACCTTTCAGAGATACCCTCAGAATTACTGTGAGTGCGCCAATAATTTCATTATGGGTAGGAGTGCCGCCTGTCATCTCAATAATTTCTCCTTGACGATATTCATGGCGGTTTGTGGATTTGACCTCCAAGTTTAGATATTCTGCAGGAGAGATTACTTTAACTGGTGCTGCAACTGTCATACTGTCACCTCCATAGTGGCAAGGTACTTATACTTTATCTTTTTTGCTCAACCGTCAGTCTTTCCATGAGGTAACAAAGACAATCTTGGCGCACGATGTCGGTGTTGAGGGTCAGCATTGATGGCATCACGGCAGTTTTGAGGATAATTTCGCCATCGACAATCTGGAAATAGCGATCGCAATTTTCCTGCCCATCTTCACTAACAGCGATTAAGCGAGCTTGCTCCGTTTTGGCTTTGCCAAATTTTGCGCCCACTGGTAACTCGCAAAAATTCAAGCAATCCATCTCGTCAGGAAAAGTAATGTCATCATTAGGAGTACCCGTAAAACTAAAGTTAATCTCTTCAGGTACTTTGACGATCGCCACCGTGTGAAACAGGTCAATATCCGCGATCGCACCGTCGGGCAAACTATCAAAGCTATCAAGATTGAGACAAGTCTCCACATATTCCAAAGCGTGTGCCGTGCCATCAGCTTTGTCAGGCTGTCCACATTCCAAAACAATCGCAGGACAAAATTCACCAAAGGCGTAGGACTGCACGGTTTTGGGATTGGTGTAATACACCACATTTTTATCGAATAGTCGTGCCAAATGACGAGAATGTTTATCTAAGCGCGTAATACAGCCATAGTGCGGATTTCTACCCGTATTGTTGTGAATGTCGATACTGGCAAATACACCTTGCGATCGCATCTCCGCAATTACCTTTTGCGCCATAATTTGCTCTGGCAATGGGCAATCGCTCATTTGCCAAATGCGATTGTAATCGGGCTGGTTTACTAAATGCCTTTGACGATATCTTGCCCCCTCAATATTCCCGATAAATAACGATAGCGATCGCGGTAGTTTTTGATGCTGATATTTGTGTAATAACTCGCGCATGGCTAGCCAGCTTGTGGTTTCATTGCCATGTAACAAAATCGAAACAAATAAGGGTGGTTGGCGTTCACCTTCGAGGTGAATCAATGTGGGGCGCTCAAGTAATTGCCAAAGTTGAGTCGAGTCGAGTTCTAGTAAACCGTCAGGAATGCGATCAAAAATATCAAGCATAAAAAATATATTCATATAGAGACGGCGCGTAGCGCCGTCTCTATTAAAGCAAAAGGCACGCTATGCGTGCCTTTTGCTTTTTAAAAACAATTTAGGCGTGCCAATTGGTGCGCCTAAATTTAAATGCAGGATAAAGAATAATTGCACTTAATGAAAAATAAACCAGAATCTTACTAACTAAGCTTAATAAAAATATTATGAAATTAGTAGGTAAGACCCATGCTGCGGGAGGTTTCAGCTCCCAAGTAGACACGGACGCTTAGGAAGTCAGTGGGGCAAGCAGTTTCGCAACGTTTGCAACCAATGCAGTCCTCGGTACGTGGAGAAGAAGCGATTTGACCCGCTTTGCATCCATCCCAAGGAACCATTTCCAAAACATCACAAGGACAGGCACGCACGCATTGTGTGCAGCCGATACAGGTGTCATAAATTTTGACTGCATGCGACATATTGCTATTGCTCCAATCAATATATGTACCTATTCAAAATAAAAAATAGGCACGGGATGTTTAAAACCAAGTTTATCGTAGAGGTTTACATTCAATGCTCAGATTGTGAGATAACTTAAAACAAATTAATATTTGAGGCTGTGATCGAGGTTAAACCCAAAATAGAGTTGCGGCGCTACTCTATTTTGAGTTTTGGTCTTAACTTGCTTGGCTATAGCTATAAAAAGGTGGGGCGGTGCTTAGCACCGCCCCACCTTTTTGCAGATTTTAAAGCGATCGCTCAAAAAACTATGCAAGACTTTAAATAATTAAATAACAAATGTTAATAAGAAATTTCCTATGAAACGCATCACCCTGCTTGGCTCCACTGGCTCGATTGGCACACAAACATTAGACATCGTGGCGGAATACCCTGAAAAGTTTCAAGTAGTGGGGATGACCGCAGGAGGAAATATTGATCTATTCGCTCAACAGATTCGTCAGTTTCAGCCCGAAATTGTGGCAATTGCCAATGAGTCTAGGTTAAGTGAACTCAAGGATGCGATCGCAGATTTAGCCGTGAAGCCAATTTTGCTAGCAGGAGCCGAAGGGGTAGAAACCGTGGCAGCCTATGGAGACTCTGAGGCAGTGATAACGGGAATCGTGGGTTGTGCAGGACTATTACCGACGATAGCGGCAATTAAGGCGGGTAAAAACATAGCCCTTGCCAATAAGGAGACATTGATTGCAGGGGGCGAGGTAGTCGTGCCATTGGTCAAAAAACATGGTGTAAAACTATTGCCTGCGGACTCCGAACATTCGGCAATTTTCCAATGCTTGCAAGGAGTACCTGAAGGTGGACTGCGGCGGATTATTCTCACGGCTTCGGGTGGTGCATTTCGCGATCGCCCCACCGAGGAGCTAGCATCCGTCACTGTTGCTGATGCCCTCAAGCATCCAAACTGGGCAATGGGTCGCAAAATCACGATTGACTCAGCAACTTTGATGAACAAAGGATTAGAAGTCATCGAAGCGCATTATCTCTTTGGTGTCGATTACGACAAGATCGAGATTGTGATTCATCCCCAAAGTATTATTCATTCCCTGATCGAACTAGAGGATACTTCCGTATTAGCGCAACTTGGTATTCCTGATATGCGTTTACCTCTGCTCTATTCCCTCTCCTATCCCGATCGCATCCCTACCCAATGGGAGCGCCTCGATCTGGTCAAATGTGGCACACTCACCTTCCGCGAACCCGACCACCAGAAATATCCCTGTATGGATCTCGCCTATGCCGCAGGTCGCGCAGGTGGCACAATGCCTGCGGTGTTGAATGCTGCTAATGAGCAGGTGGTAGAACTATTTCTGCAAGAGCGGATTCGTTATGTGCAGATTGCCGATTTGATTAAACATGTTTGCGATCGACACAATTGTGTGTCTAAGCCAGAGCTTGAGGATATTCTCGAAGCTGACAAATGGGCAAGAAATGCAGTTGTCGAGCAAGTGGTGGCTAAGGTTTAAAGAGAATGGCAGCGCGGGAGCGCTGCCATTCTCTTTTTTGTCTATGGCAAGAAATCTTGATCTAGGGATTGTTCAGGGGTAAAAGGTGAAGTTTCAGGAAATGTGGCGATCGCCAATTGTGTTTCAATTTTGGCTTGTCTCCTTGCGTCTTGATAGCATTGCTCAAAATATTGATGAAAATATCGCTTAAGGCTAGGGCTGTCCTCAAAGGCATCACGGAGACGACGGCGATGTTCGGCAATGGTTAATTCCCAACTGGTTGAGCGCTTTTCTGGTTGATATTTCCACTTTAATAAATGCCACAAAACCACAACTAAGTTGCTTTTTAGCGCTGATTTTTCACTCCGACCCATCGTCTCAATCTCTTCTAATAGATTCGCCACATCCAATTCCGCAAGCCTGCCTTGGCGTAGTAATTCTACGGTCATGACAAGCCACAAATTAAAGTCACGATCGTACAGGTCGGATAAATGTTGCTCAACTAATAATGTCTGTGTCATGAGCTTAGCCTATTAATATTTGCCATCAACAAGACGATAGATTTACATTGTATCTTCTCCCAATACAGCGCTTTGTGCGATGCAAGTAGCGCGGCACTTTTTGAGATTAGATGCTTTCATCAAAGTAATCGCTGTCTATCTTCTTAACTGGATAGAGGGATATCGTTGAAACGCCAACGTCGTTTTCGATCATTAAACTGGTTAACTGCTCACCATCAATCAAGACAATTTTGCTGCCAATTTGAGATACATAATTTCTTGCCTCTTCCGTAAATCGGGATGTAGTGATAAAAATCCCCTTATTAGCTCTCTGGGCTTGCAGTGCGCCAGCAAATTGCATTACGTCAGGTCTACCTACAGACGTGCTACCCCAGCGCTTTGCCTGAATATAAACAACGTCAAGACCAAGCTTATCCTCTTTGATAATGCCGTCGATACCGCCATCTCCACTTTTCCCGATCGCTCTTCCAGCGTCAGTGCGAGAGCCGCCATAACCCATTTTCACCAAGAGTTCGACGACTACGCGCTCAAAAAATGCGGGTGAGGTTGTCTTGAGTTTGGCAAGTAACTCATCTGCTAATTCATCCCGAAGATTTTCATAGGCGGCTTCTAAAGCTTCGGAGGGAGTAGCAACCGAGATGTCAGGTATTGATTTGTTTTCAGTATTGCCTTTGCCATTTCTCGTCCTTGTGCCTTTTAATTTCTTAAATTCAAGAAATTCAGGATATTTTTCAAGGAATTTGACATTTAAGACCTTGGGCTGCTTGGCGAGAAGTTCACGTCCTCTTGTTGTGATTTGGTAGTACCCTCTGCGAGTAGGTTCTAGAAGTCCAGCTTTTTTAATATGCGTTGCAGCCCAACCGACTCGGTTACCAAAGGTGGACTGAGTACCACTAGGCAGCATTTCTCTCAGGTCTTCCTCTGATAAATTTAATTCTTGCGCTAAAACCTCAACTGCCTCACTTGTAGTTACCTCGCCATTATGAGTTCCTGCATACTTGAGCAGAGGTAACATGAGACTTTGATAATCTGGTACTGCCATTGAGAAATAGATTGCTTATCTTCTTGTGATACTTATTCTATCTTTGCGGGGTATATCAGAGAAGTGAAAATTTTCTTGACATTCTTGTGATCACCCCAATCAAGAGCGATACCCAAGCCAATAAGTAGCCATGCAGAATTATTTACACATATCCGAACTAATGGGAAGATTCTAAGAATCACCATATCCGAACTAATTACTGTGAGACTAATTGAGCCAC
>NZ_JACJQB010000025.1 GCF_014696385.1 Pseudanabaena mucicola FACHB-723 | reverse complement strand
TTCCCTATGCTTGGCAAGAGAAAGGGACGGGTTTAAGCTTACCCAGTCAACGCAGTAAGAGGTTAAATGTCGTGGGTTTGATGAATCGAAACAATGACTTATCTGCTTATGTTTTTGAACGCAGTATCACCAGTGCAGTCATTCTCGCTTGTATCGATGACTTTGCTCGTCAATCTACCAAGCCAACAGTGATTGTTATGGATAAAGCCTCTATTCATACCAGTCAACTGATTCAAGAGAAATTAGAGCAGTGGAAGAACCAGCAAGTTGAGATTTTCCAGTTACCCCCTTATAGTCCCCAGTTGAACTTGATTGAAATTTTGTGGCGTTTCATGAAGTATGAGTGGATTGAACTCAATGCATATGAATCTTGGGAAAGTTTAGTCTCTTATGTTGAAAAAGTTCTTCGAGACTTTGGTTCAACTTATGTAATTAATTTTGCTTAGCTACTTAGAGCCAGAATTTTGCCATTGCGGAAGACATCGCCTAACTCTTCGTAACGTACTTTCGCAAAGGGTGGATACATCATCAAAATTAAACCGATCGCAATCGCAATATTCGTAGTGCCAATTTGAAACTGATTGATTACCCGATCAACCGCAGGAAAAAGTACACCGATCGCCACACCTACCGCCATCGCCAAAAAAATCCACAGCGTCAAAAAGCGATCGAGTAGGGAGAGTTTCTTAATTGGCTGTACATGTGCCATGATTTACTCAATATCAGCTAATATCAATATTTATGATAATCGATATTTGCTATTTCAGCTTGATTCATGGCAGTATAAGTTTATGAATTCAAATCAATTGATCACCTGTTGTCCACCCTTGTTGGAAGGTCGTCTTACCTCCAGCGATGCGAGTTATTTAGCCAGTATTTTTCGCGTATTGGGGGAACCTGCGCGTTTACAAATCTTGAGCTTGATTGCAGCTCAGCCTAGTCAAGAAGTTTGTGCCTGTGAATTAGTGGAAACTCTGGGATTAGCGCAGCCTACCGTTAGTCACCATCTCAAAGTCCTCTATGAGGCAGGTTTACTCACCAAAGATCGGCGTGGCACTTGGATTTACTATCGCATTTTGCCTGAAAAGTTAGCGATGTTAAGGAATGCTCTTTCGTAAACAAAGGGGACGCTAAGCGTCCCCTTTGTTTATAAGCCTAATGTAATTCCTCTTGCCATCATGGAAGCAAGGAGAGGAATGAGACTAAATCCCACAAGCTCAACGTGAATGATTGTTTTTAAGGTTTTGACTTTTTCTGGACTGACCTCTGGGGGCTTTTCCGCACGAAGGTTTTTAATCCACATCAAGAATGAGACTGTGGGATATAGCGACAATAAGCCAACCACAATAAATAGGGATATTTTGATCCAAAAAACGGGCTGATGCGAATAGTAATCTGCGCCTTTTTCAAAATATAAATATCTTAAAATTCCTGTTACTAAGACCGTAATTCCTGCGATGCCATAAATAGTATCAGCAATGAGAATTCGCCAGCCATCACGATTGCTTAGGTCTTGTTTGAGAGTAAACAATTCAGTAGATAAAGCTGCAAAGATGAGACCTAAGCTCAAGTAATGTAAGTAAGCTGCGATCGCATTCGCCCACATAAGATTCTCCTATAATTTATTTTCAAGATTATCATTACAATTGAGCTTTATCATGATTTTTGATAGATAACAATGATAATCTATGATATTCGCGAAAATTTATAGGATTTTAACTTTATTTATAATATAATCTTCTAATTAACATCTTAAAATCTAATTGTTATTCAATATGGCTCCGCGTAGAAAATCTATAACGCCTAAGTATTTTGGTCATGGGGAGAACAAAATACCTAGAATTGCCTACACAGCTAATGCTCTAAGATTTCAATCAGAGGAAGATTTAGAAATATATGTTGAAAATCATCTTGATGAGCTTTTTCCTGATTTAGAGTTACTTCAACGTCAATTCAGGCTAAAAACTCAGCGTTATGATTTGCTGTGCCGTCATAAACAAACGCATCAAGCAGTTCTTCTTGAGTTGAAAAATGAAGAGGATCGGGGGATTGTCTGGCAGTTAGTAAGATATAGAAAATTAATTGTTACTCAGAGACCATTTGCAGATCAAATTAATTATGCACTTCCTATTGATTTAATTGCAATCGCACCTTCATTTCATGAAGATAGTCTCACTGATAAGGAGGCTTGCAAGTTTGAATTAAACATCACACTGCTGACTTTTAGTTTCACAGTTTCACAGAAGATTCTTCATCTATCAGGGCGCAATCATTACATTCCATATTCAATTGCTGGATTAGCTGATGAATTATCATACGAATCTGCTCCAAAATGGAGTGAAATGCGTGAAACAGCACCAAATTTAGCAGCTTTAACGCACAATATTTCTGACAAAAATAGAGACGATTTTTGGAATTTAAGAAAACTATTTTTAGCTCAACCTAAAGTTAAAGAAATAGTTAACTCTTTGGGTACTCGTGTTTTTTATGCAACAAGTGACAGGACAGGCAGTAAAAATCTGTCTGAGATTTGCATTTCAGATAAACAGATCTCTTTCTTCTTACATCTTCCAAGTAAACATACTGCGATGAGTCATTACTACACAACAGGTAATCCTGTAAAAACGAAGAGATTTGAAATCATTTTTTCTGAATCAGAAAATTTATTTAAACTTGGGAGTAAAGTTGAATATGTAGCATTGATTTCAACTCGTGGCATAAGTTTAAAAGAACGAGAAAACCTATCCGCAAGTTTTGAAAAAAACAGTTCAATTTATGGAAGAGATTGTATGCCTAAATGGTGTACTGGTAAAGGATACTTTGCACAGCTAAGTTTTGCTTACAATAACCGATCTGTTTTTGAAGCCCTTTATCCAGAATTAGTCTCCCAAAATTCTCAAGTTTGGTGGGAAGAGTTTCAGAATCAAGAAACTGATAAATTAAGTTGGTTTGTTGATCTTGCAATTCGAGCTTGGCGCTATCAAATTTAGATTTATCCTATTTTCATAAAGCTAAACTTACTTATTTTTTTTAAAGATGATCGCAAAATGACCACATCAAAGCCTAATATTCTCGACATCATTAAGGCGGACTATGCCAAATTCCCCGCCGCGCAAACCTATAGCATCTATAGCGAAGATGTCTATTTTAAAGATCCTGTCTATAACTTTCGGGGCATCAAGCAATATCAAAAGATGATTGGCTTCATCACCTTTTGGTTTAAAAATCTCAAACTAGAACTGCACGACATCACCCGCACCGACAACCTCGTCAAAGCTCGCTGGACAATGAGTTGGGACGCACCTTTACCTTGGAAACCTCGGATTAGTGTTACAGGTTGGAGTGATCTGACTGTAAATAAATTTGCAGATACTTGGGGCAATGGAGAAAGCGATCGCGAATTAATTATTTCCCATGTTGATTACTGGGAATGTAGCAAACTTGATGTGATTAAACAGCATTTCGTTTTTTAGCTATCACTTAGAGATTAAGATATGGTTGACTGTCCCTAGATCCCTTGTCTATGCATGTATGTCTAAACTGCCAAAATCTAAATATGATCCCATAAGGAAGTTAAAAATCATATTTTCAGGGCTTCATTTTGCAGTCTCTGATTTTAGTGTTGCTTATAAACTAGTCTTGTCAGTTCCTGTCTTTCTCTTGTCATTTATTCTTCAGCAATGGGTTGATTTCACCTTGATTTTGCTGGCGACAGGAATGATGTTAGTGGCAGAACTATTAAATAGTGCGATCGAAATTTTGTGTGATTTTGTGCAACCACGAAAAGATATGCAAATTGGTATTATCAAGGATATTGCCGCCGCTGCGGCTGGCATCAGCATCTTTGTGTGGGCTGCAACACTAATCCTTGAAGTGGGTCATCTCTGGCAGAAGATCATCTAATTACAACTAGCGAGACAATTTTTTATTGCCAAAGTAAAAAATTGACGTACAGACTAGAGCGATTTTCATAAATGGGGGTGCTTATATATTTTTTACTTTGCCTAAATTTTGTACACTGAAGCTAGCGATAAGTGATCAAAATCTAAAATAGCGAGAAAATCAATGTTTGCAGAAACGAGAGAATTTTCGGCTACACAATTTGTCAAAACCAGATGTGCCACCGACGGCACACCGACATTTTTGGGGTGGAGTGGCTACCTCTATTCATTTACACCAGATCAACCCAAACGGAAACTATTTCAAATCGTGGGTATGAATGTCGCAAGGTGTATTGATAAAGGCGATGGTGTATGGGACTTCGCCTCCCGTGAGGTGAACTTATACCTTGATCCTGAAACTGGCAAGATTCAACGCCATTGGCAAAACCCTTGGACTGGCGAGATGTTGCCCGTAATGCATGTTGCTAATAGCCCCATTCAAGGCACTTTTCGCCGCAATATTCCTGCCGAAGTCGATGGCGACACTGCCACCTTTGTTTTTGACCTCTTTGCTCACTATCCCAACCCCCTAGCTGATGATCCTAAATTTGCTGAATATTGCGATCGCGATCTCTACAATGCCGCAGAGCTATTTAAGCTATCAGTCCCCCTAGCCGATCTCGAAAGTCCTGATACCACCACTGTCTCCAAACTATCCCTATCTTGGCATCGAGTGGGGCCATGGTTACCTTGGATGAAAATGGGACAGCGTGAGGGCAATCTGATTTATAGTGCCTCTGGCAAGAAAGTGAAAGATTTTGATGCGCTGCCACACATTCTTAAAAAAGAAATCGAAACTCGCATACCTCTATTTAAAGATGCGCCTCCAGCCAAAGTTGAAGGTGAAGAAATGACATCTTGGCAATATTTCAAACAGCATTTTGAGGCATATCAACAAGGCGCAACTTTCCCAATTCCCACCGTTTAAATAAGAAGAGCTGTGCTAAGCACAGCCTCTCCTATGAAGAACCCAAAATAGAGTTGCGGCGCGAAGCGCCGCAACTCTATTTTGGGTTTTGGTCGGTTTTAACGTAACGGGCTGTAGCTAAATTTTAAGCCTCTGGTGCTGCCTCTGTTGCTGTGTCTGCAATCTGCGGCACAAGTTGCGATCGCTGTGATGCTGAGACTAGCCCTGATAAAAGATCCTTAGATTCCTGCTGTTTTTTAGCATTGGTCGAAACCCGACTCACAATAATCACCGAGTCACTATAGGGGACAGCCTCACAGGACTGAGCATAAACATCAATCCTCGGCATCGGCAAATCAGGCTGACTCGACAATAGCGCCGCCGCACCTGCCATATCATCCATATTCAGCAAGCGAATCAGTTCATCCTGAGACTCTGCGGGAGCGCTACCCACTAATTTCTTGTCGCCATACCATTCATTGCCTTCTTCATTAAACGGTTCACCTGCCGCCCCAAAAGGAATCGAAGCTGCCAAAAAGCCCACAATGCCCAACTCAATCAACCATAGCAAATAGGTAAAGGTTTCATTCAGCTTAATTTTACTGCTGCCGCGACTAATGCTTGTCCCTTCCTTCGCCGCCAATTTCAAGAAGCCAACAAAACCAGACGAGCCAGTTTCTTCCTTTAAAAAAGTCTCAATCCCTTCCTTTGCTTTTTGCTGATCCGTAATTTGATATTCAGTTGCCATGATCCGTTCAGTTTCATCCTGAAAATTCATGTACTGCCCATACATCAAAGCCCCATAGGCAACTACCCCCCCAAGAATACCGAGTCCTAGCGCCGTGACAGGATTGCGAATTTTGCCTTTTTTGACCGCAAATCCCAATACTGCACCCGTCGCAAACCCCATACCAATCGGAAACAACACAATAAAGTAAATAAACTTGCTGACGAATGCTGTGGCTCCGCCGATCGCTGCTCCTGACACTAGCGAAGATGCTGCCAGAATTGCCACACCCTGTGATGGCGCAATATTACTAGGCTGATAGGTTTTCATGACTGAAAGCTATAGTTTATATAGATTTAATTCTGTTATTTTGCCGTGATTTATGAATTGCAAATAATAAGAAATTTAATTGCGATCGCAGTAGACGGCTAACCACACCTCAATCTTGCCTAGAGCAACCATAGCAGTGGGATCGCTGTGATAAGCTAGCAGTGTTAGTGTCATTAACACGAATAAACATGGATCGACCTTCTCGCTCTGTTCCCCAAGCCGCACAAGCCGCCTATTCAGGGGATTCGTCATACGGACGCACACCGCCGCCTGACTTACCTTCGCTGCTACTAAAAGAGCGAATCATTTACTTTGGGTTGCCTCTTGTATCACCCGACGAATACAAACAGCAGCTTGGTGTCGATGTTACAGAATTGCTCATCGCCCAACTCCTCTATTTGCAATACGAAGATCCCGAAAAACCAATTTTTCTGTATATCAACTCCACGGGGACATCTTGGTATACAGGCGATGCGATCGGCTTTGAAACTGAAGCATTTGCCATTTGCGACACCCTCAACTACATCAAGCCCCCAGTGCATACCATCTGCCTTGGTCAAGCGATGGGAACAGCAGCGATGATTCTCTCTAGCGGCACTAAGGGCTTCCGTGCCAGTTTGCCCAACGCCACGATCGTACTTCACCAAGCTCGTCGTCAAACTAGAGGTCAAGCTTCCGATTTGCAGATTCAAGCCAAGGAAGTGCTAACTAACCGTGAAGCGATGCTGAGAATCCTGTCGCGCAACACAGGCAAGGCTCCTGAAGTGATTACCAAGGATATGGATCGCATGTTCTATATGACACCAGAACAAGCCAAAGAATACGGCATTATCGATCGCGTTCTTGAAAGTACAAAAGACTTGCCTAAAGCCATTCCTGCCCTTGTTTAGTTGTTAGCTGTTAGCTGTTAGCCATTAGCTGTTAGCTCAGTTGATTTCAAATTCCATAGCCAACATCAAGATCTAAAAGCTAAGAGCCAAAAGCTAAAAGCTAAAAGCTAAAAGCTAAAAGCTAAAAGCTAAAAGCTAAAAGCCCATTCCCAAGTACCAAATACTAATTCTAAAACTATGCCTATCGGTGTTCCTAGAGTTCCCTATCGCTATCCTGGTGACTCATATACGCAGTGGATTAGCATCTACGAGCGTCTGTCAATGGAGCGGATTATTTTTCTGAGCGGTGAAGTGTCGGACGGTATGGCAAACTCAATCATTGCCCGCCTGCTGTACTTCGATTCTGAAGATCAGAATAAAGATATTTACATGTATATCAACTCCCCTGGTGGTTCAGTATCAGCAGGTTTGGCGATATTCGATACGATGCAACATATCAAGTCTGAGGTAACCACAATTTGCGTCGGACTCGCTGCATCGATGGGTTCATACTTACTGATGGCTGGTACTAAGGGCAAGCGTTATGCCCTACCCAATGCCAGAATTATGATTCACCAGCCATCGGGTGGTACTCGTGGTCAAGCTTCAGATATTGAGATTGAAGCGAGAGAAATTATTCGGATTCGGCACAAGTTGAATGAAGAATATGCCAAGCGCACAGGGCAACCCCTAGAGAAAATCGAGCGGGATATGAATCGTGATTATTACATGTCTTCGCAAGAGGCTCTTGACTATGGTCTGATCGATCGCGTGCTTGAGTCAACTCCCTAGTTAAATAAAAAAGTTAAATAAAAAAGTGCCGCACTCTGCGCGGCACTTTTTTATTTAACTAGAGAAGATTTCAGTGCTGTATTTATTCAAAAACAATCGGCTCATCGAGGTCTTGACAGAAATTAAATATCTCAGAAGTGCTTTCACTGCCATCAGCAAAGGTAGCTTTGAGCCACTGTTCGCAGCCTTCATGCTAGTGAAATACAGACAAGGGTCTTAAGCCCCTTGTTCAGACAGCATAACTTATGGTGATTTTTACCTGTGAATTTAGCTATTCAGTCAGTTAGTTTTCAACCCTATCGATTATCCTTTCGCGAACCTTGGCAAACGGCGCGGGGTATTCTTTCCCATCGAGAAGGATTTGTGATTAAAATTTTCGATCGCAATCATCATATGAGCTTAGGCGAAGCTGCCCCTCTCGATGGCTTTGGGATGGAATCACTAGCGGAAACAGCAGAGGTTTTAAGCAAATTTCAAAAATCCCTAATTGATGTCGAAATCGGCAATGTACAGGATATCGAAGGCTTACTAAGAGATTGCGATCGCAATCCTGCGGCAAAGCATGGCGTTGAGTTAGCGCTCTTGAACTTACTAGCCCAAAGGCAAAATATTTCTCTTTCCCAATTACTTGTCAATCATTTTGGTGGCACAGTTCACCCAGACGTAGCAATCAATGCGGTGATTGGTGCAATTAGTCCGCAACTTGCCGCCGCCAAGGCTCAAGCATATATTAATCAAGGCTATCGGTGTCTCAAAATCAAGGTCGGCACTCAAGATTTTGTAGCTGATTTGCAGCGCGTAGCGGCAGTGCGCTCGCAAGTTGGTAATCAGATCCAAATTCGCATTGATGCCAATCAGGGCTGGGATGTGGAAACTGCGATCGCAAATTTACAAAAACTTGCCGCCCTCGACATCGAATATGTCGAGCAACCTGTAATTGCTTCAGATTTAGCAGGTCTGGCAAGGGTAAAACAATCGCAATCAATCCCTATTGCCGCCGATGAATCTGTGAATAATCTTGCCCAATTGCAACAGGTGATTAACACCCAAGCTGCTGATCTGGTCATCCTTAAACCCATGGCATTAGGAGGGATTTTGACTGCTCACCATGCTGCGACACTTGCCCTTAAGGCTGGCTTAGATATAGTCGTAACCACCACCATTGAAGGCGAAATCGCCAGACAAGCCGCCTTGAACTTCGCTGCATCACTCCCCATCCAACGCGCCTGTGGTTTAGCAACGGGTCATTTTTTGGCTACAGCCCAAAGCGCTGGATAAAAAACAGAGAAAGCCTTGAGAACTCTGCGAAGCAGAGTTCTCAAGGCTTTCTCTGTAATACATTACTAAGTAGCTACTTAATTACCTTTTGATGATGTATTTGTGTCTTGGAAAATCAGAATCGCATTGAGAGGATCACTACTAAAAGTTCCTGACTTATTCACCCTCTGCGGTGAAGCGTTGTAATTTCCGGGAATTACAGGCTGGATTTCCTCAGTATCAAGCTCAATGTTTTGAATTTGCAAACTGGCATCAGGTTGTACTTGGTTAGGCGCAAACTGATCCTGATTGGTCGGCGAGATTGGTTGTCCTTGGGCAGGGCGTAACTGATCTGCGTCCCCACGACGGGGCTGGATGGACTGCGCGAAGGCTGGGGCAATCGCACTAATAGCCATAATTGCCATCATCGCTACTGGAGCAATGTATTGATAATGTCTGTTCATAAATCCCTCGCATTAGCAGCTATCGATAGTTAACTGCACCCTATAAAAATTATAGGAGAAATTCACAGTGATTTACCGGTCTGGATTGTGAACCCCAAAATAGAGTTGCGGCGCGAAATACCGCGACTCTATTTTGGGGTTTGGATTTGTCCTAACGTAAATGGCTATGGCTATAATTTGGGACTTGGCAAATAGAATAGAGATAGAACTTTTTCGCTAACATACATCGATGACCCAAACCTCTCTCCCACCGCTATCTACCTCAGAGCCGCCGCAAATTATCCAACCCGCAGATCCTAGCCCTAATTTTTGGTCGGCGGACTTTCGCCAAGAAGTAACAGCCCTAACCACCCGCCTGTTTATCCAACTACGTCGCCGCCCCACCACATTAATCGCAGGTGTATTGCAGCCCCTAATGTGGTTACTACTGTTTGGGGCGCTATTTAGTGGTTTACCCAAAGGCTTAGTCGGCGATGACCAGACCTATGTGCAGTTTTTAGCAGCAGGAATAATTGTCTTTACCGCCTTCAGTAGCGCCCTCAATTCAGGACTGCCAATGCTATTTGATCGTGAATTTGGATTTCTCAATCGCATCCTTGTCGCCCCACTTGTATCCAGATTCTCGATCATCGCCGCCTCCGCCATTTTCATCATTGCCCTGAGTATGGTACAAACAGCAGCAATCGTCTCCGTCAGTGGACTGATGGGCGCAGGTTTACCGAGTGTGACAGGCTTAGCGGTGATGTCGCTGATCTTGACTCTGCTGATCGTTGACTTCACCATGTTGAGCTTAGGGCTAGCCTTTGCGATGCCCGGTCACCAAGAAATGCTTGCCTTTATTTTCCTAGTAAATTTGCCCCTGATGTTCTCTAGCACCGCCCTTGCCCCCCTTGCATTTATGCCCACTTGGTTACAATGGATCGCGAGCCTCAACCCACTCTCTTGGGCAATTGAGCCAATTCGCTATGTCTATAGCCACAGCACATGGGCATGGGATAGCGTCGTATTTACCGCGCCTTGGGGCAGCATGACCATTTTGACATCTGCGATCGCATTATTGAGCTTTGGTATATTCGTGGCTGTATTTATTCGGGGGACATTACGCCGAGGCGTAGCATGATTGCAGAAACAGGTGAAGTCCCTGCTTTGCCTAAGGCACAACCCTTTGCGGACAATTGGTCATATCTCAAAGCCGAGCTGGCATGGCTCGATCGCATATTAATGCGATCGCTATCGAAACAACGTCAAAGCAATCAAGAAATTGAACGGGTTGCCAGAAATGCAGCCGATCGGGCTACGAGTCATTGGTGGAAGGGGTTTATTGCCATCGATCCCGCCAAAGGTGGCAGTGTTGCCCCAAAAACACCGATTATCCATCCCCTCGGTCGTTATGGCGATCGCATTCAAGCTAGCCAAGAACAAAATATTCGGCTTGCCATTCCCACCCTTTGCAATCGCCTAGAATTAGGGCTTTTTGAGCGCGATCTGCTGGTTCTTTGCATCGCACCCGAAATCAGCCGCCGCTATGAAAAGCTCTATTCCTTCCTCAACAATGATGAAACCAATTGCCGACAGCCCACCGTTGATCTTGCCTTGCGCCTATTCTGTCGCTCCGATGCGGAATGGCGTAATGCTCGTAACTCTCTCTGCGCCACATCACCCTTAATTAAGCGCAAAATTATTCAACTTTATTTGCCCGCCAACAGTACGGCGCGATCGCAAATTTCTAAAGCCATGGTCATCAGTGAAAAAGCCGCTAATTATCTGCTCAGTGAGGACTTATCCATTGACACCGTGATTCCGCCACCTCGAACTCGAAAAAAGTAAATTTCCCCATCTTTTTCCTAAACGTTTAGTTACATGCCGAATTTTCGGCTAGTCGTAATGAGCCTAGTAATGTGGAGACAATTACACATTTTCTATTATTGCCAGAGCTGGTTCCAAAGGTAATTCTTCCTAACTCGCCTAAACCATTGGGATTACCTTGAGATTTAAACTGGATGCGGTATACATCTGGCTCAGGAATAGTTAGTTTTGTTAGAGTTGTTCTTGGCGGGGCTTCGGTATTTTCGACAATTCTGACCCCTTCATCAAAGTTTTGCCAAGGCAAGTTATTCCAATCGGCTGCATTCATGCTTGAAGGAGGTGCAGGATGTACAGCATATTGAGCAAACGTGGGGGTATTTCTAAAAGTTGCTTGCCATATATTTTGAGTGCGTTTAGCATTGCTTTGGGCTAGTCGTAAACTGCTAAAAGCTATACTCTGGGCTGAGTTAATCCTTTGATTATTGGCGAATGCTTGCCAAGATGGTGCAGCGATGGCTGCCAAGATGCCAATCATTGCCATGACAACTAAAACTTCGATCAGGGTAAAGCCAATCATTGCTCGCTGTAAATATCTGCGCCCAATAATGCCTTGACGATATAGACGATAGATCTTTTTACGCCCGATCATACTTCTCTATGATTTTTAGATTGTTTTTATGTTTTTCCACAAATACTCTGCTCTGATTCCACGGCTCCTGTGGTAACAGCACCAAGAATGGTCTGAATTTTAATCCACTTTTTGGCTTTTTTATTCGCAGTAGTATCGTTGGATAGATTAATACATATAGGAAGATTGCTTCCGTCAACTAAAAACCCCCGAGAATCAAATTCAATAGCAACAGGGCTAGGAAGTACATTTGCAGGAGGTGGTGGATCGGCGGGATTAGCAGTTATATTCCCTTTAGTCACTGAAGCAATTATTACTCCTGATTCTAGCCTCTGTTCTTGACCACTGTTAGCACGAACATTATCTAACTTGAATGTAGGATCTCCACTTGCAGGAAATGTAAAAGTAATTTTAGTCCTGCCCGTAGCATTATTTACCTTACGAACTTTTGCATCTGACTGAGCAACTTTAATGGCTTGAAAAATTTTAGTTTGAGAAGAATTAATCCGTTGATTATTGACAAAACCTAGCCAAGATGGGGCGGCGATCGCACTCAAGATACCAACAATAATCATCACCACTAGAACTTCAATAAGAGTGAAGCCTAAACTGTAACGATCGCGTTGTTTTCTATTTCTTTTCATTGCTTTTTACAATTACCCTATAAATTTATCTAGTCTTCAAGCCCACAGCGCTACGCCCAAAGGCTCGGACATCGGCAGTCGGGAAAAATGAAAGATTGTTGGTTGTTGGCTGACGAGCAGTGCGATCAACTGCTGGGGTTGCTAAACGAGCGATCGCATTTCCCCTCATAAATAGTCTCACCGTTACATTCTCAGGAGCGACACAGGCATAGAAGCTTGTTAACCTCGCAGGGTTACTAGTTGCGTCTGAAAAGTCGGCAGGTACTCGCTGAGTCACAGTGCCTGACGGATTAGTTGTCGTTGCAGGGTTAGTATTGCCAACGCCAACGGAGGGATCGTCACAATTGGGGTTAGTGCTTGGTAGTCCTGCAATCGACACATTTTTACCAATGGGGATTTTAATTGCTGAGTCAGTCGTAGCACTGCTTGCTGCGCTAGCAAGGTTATCGCCACCTTGGTTGACGTTGTAAGCAGTGTCATCCATAAAATCTACTAACGTTACAAATGGGTTGGTGCTAAAACTGAAGTCATCGTATTTTCTCCAACCTGCCGCTAGACTTGACAAAGTGCCAGCACTAGAGAAATCTGGACGGGCAAACCCTTTGTCAGGAGCGATGAAGTAAACATTGGAGTCAACTTGAGATGTAATAGGTAGCAGTGTGGAGTTAGCTCTCGTACTTAGCTTTGCTACCGCAGGACAGCCTGCTGGACTTACTGGCAAGCCTGTAGTCGATTTAGTAATTGCTCCTCCAGCAGCACAATAAGCCACGTAGCCATCTTTAAGCTCCCATCGCAAAATTCGGGCTGTATTGGACCAGACAGAACCACCCAAATTCGTATCATTTTTGAGGTAGTAAGCAACTAGGGAGTAAGTGTAAGTATCGCGCCCAAATTTAGTCTCTGAAGCTCGACAAGCTGTCAAAACTGAAGCGGGATTGCTATCTTCATAGGGCATACAGCCAATGTATTGTTTTGTGGTTGGTGCGGTTGGAGCCGTGTAATTTGCCTCAGCATTTGGATTGTAATTGTATCTTTTCCAAAAGACTAAAACTGGCGTACAAGTATTAGTAGTTGGGTTGCAATCACCACTTGGGTCAGTAGTTTGAGTGTGAGGTAACTGACTGTTAATGCTGGCGAGGGCATCAGCGCCATAGATATAGATTGCTTCTTGTAAGTCGTCAGAAATATAACTAATTGCAGCTTGCAATTCTTCTTGGGCGTTAGACTTTGCAGTTTCTTTGCGATCGCTATCTAACACACCGAGCAAAAAGCCCAGCAAAACAGAAACCAGTAAAGACGCAATCAAAGCCGCCACGAGTAACTCAATCAGCGTAAAACCAAAGGCTAATCGCTTATGGCGATTGCCCTTGATGTTTGATCTTTTGGGCGATCGCAAAATTGCCCTTTGCCAGAATTTAACTATTTTGCAGAATGGGCTTTTCATAATTGTTAGCGTGAATTATGGATTTCCAAATTAATTTGAGCCAATACCTTTGCTGACCTCATTGATATTAATCGAGCTTCCCACAGGGGGAATCTGCGATCGGATGGTTACAATTGGGCAGGTGATCGAACTAGTGCTAGAGAAAGCAGTTGCATTTGCCCCTGAGTTACAGCTCTCTTCAGTACCTGTTCTAATTGCACTAGCACTGGTCAGAGCGTCACTGCGATAAACTCTTACTGCCAACCAATACCCTTGCCCTCTTAACTCGCTTGGATCAGTCGGACCACTCCGCATTGGTTGAATGAATAAGTCCTGTGGATCATTTACAGAGAAACCATTAGCATTAACATCTACGCAAGTTCCCAGTACGGCGGCACTCCCCAAAACTGCTGTATTGACTTGGCTACAGGTAGAACTGGCCGCAAGGGTTGGAACGTTAGTGGGTGGGGCGATCGCCTCAAATGTGTACTGCCCTTGAGCATTGGGGGTATTTCTAATCAAATTGGTAGGAAATGCGACTGTGTCAATCACGCCGCCACGCACTGCATCCACATAGGATCTTGCGGCTTGAGTTGCCTGATCGATACGTCTGGCATTAATTCTTGCGGAGGTAGAGAGGGCTATCATCGGCGCGATCGCCACGATCAAAATGCTGACAACGGCTACCGCAATCAATGACTCTAACAATGAAAAGCCTGACTCTTGTGGTTTTAATCTACTACGATTTGCTAGGAATTGTAGATACAGAGCGATCGCCCCGTACCTAGTGCCGCCTATATAGAGATTATCTTGAGTTTCGATGTCTTGTTTTTTCATTGTTTTAGACCTTCGGTATAAATGTAGGCATACATTTATTGTCAACTATGGAGTATAGGTGATGTTGGGATTTGCGCCTGGGGTGGTCGTACCGTACTTAGCATCATTACACCCACTCCGCAGATCAGTACCACGCAATGCTCTTCTAGTGTAAGCACTTGGTACCGCACCTGTCTTATTGATAGCGGGATTAGTTGGCTCTAGGGCGCAAAGTAGTGCTTCTACCCAAGGGTCATCTGGTGTGACTTCTCTAAAGTATTCATTTGCCCCTGGGATTGGGACAGCAAAGCGCTCGGCAAAGCGATCGGGCTGTTGTGTCAGCAAGCCCACGTCATAGCCCCAGAGACGAATTGGTGCTGTGTAGTAGGGAACGCGGTTAGGAGTCCTAGACATATATTGCAAATTAAAACCACTCATACTTCTGCCGTTGGTTTGATCTGTGCTTGGTAAAGCAGGATTTAAAAATACAGTTGTGGTATCAGCAACACCAGAGATGAGTGACGATGGAGACCAAGGCGCAGTGGCAAATCGACTCTTAGTATTTTGAATAAATCCCCCTGTAATTTTGGCTGACAGTCCTTGCCAGTTTTCGATGAATCGCACAAAGTTCGCTAGTCCGCCGCCAGTTTCACCAATACCATCATCTGGAGGAGTTAGCACAGTATCCGCCGCAGGTGGGGCAAGATCGGGATCATTAAATCTAGTGCTAGAAACCTTATAGGGAACTCCATTTCTAGATGGTGTGCTACCCGCCACAAAGTAAACATTGATTTCGGTACTTCTTGGTCGAATCGCCCATTGTCCTTTGCGGTCTGTGCTGCTGTCGTCAGGAATGCCATTGAATGCATTCTCAAAACGTGGATTTGGCTGACTAATATTATCAGAGCCGCTAGCGGCATTTGGGACATTGAGTTGCAAGACTGGCAGTAGGGCTGGCTGGTCAACGGAGGTCATCGCCACAAACAGAGTTTCGTTGTTGATCTTAGCGGCATCACCCCATAGTCCAAGGAAGCGCACACCTCTGAATGAGTTGTAGTCTTTATCCTCGGCAGGATCTTTTCTGACCATGAATACAGAAGTGTTATCTTCCGTAAGAGTAGAACTATCAGGGTTAGTGTTACCTAAAAAGTTACCAGTTAAAATATTGGGCGATAACTTAGACCCTTCAAAGATAAAGCTAGGCTCAGCACTAACTGCAAAATCTGTATTCCCTGCAATATTTGCGATCTCAGGAGGACAACTTGCAGGTGGATTATTTACTGAACAATCTACTCCTGCTGGTGGCGGAGTTAATGAAAGGGTAATTTTAGAAGACTGACCACTTCCGCCGTTATTTGTCAGGATGTAGTAAGTAGTGTTTGCACTAAGTGGTGGTGGGACAGGATCATCCTTATCTGAAAATACAATCTTCTTACCCACTGCGATTAACGGATTTTTTCCGTCCCCAGGGGCAAGGACAAAATTGCCGCTACTAGTTTTAGCTTCTATTCTCTTCTGCACACGCGAAGATATCCAGAAAATATTGTTGGGATCAACTCCATCTAGATTTACCCGCAAGCCCTTAAACCTGATGCTTTCTTGGTAATCACCTCTCATGATAAATACAGGGCTAGGGCCGAGCCTTACACTAGTTGGTGTGCAAGTGCTAGTAGCTCCTGTCACTGGATCAGCGCAATTAGCTCTGAATGTGATCGTGCCAGTCAAGTCACGAGTACCACCGTCTAGTATTCCTAAGTTAGCAACATTATATACATGAACTCTATTGTCAGCATAGGTGTTAACTGCTCTTAGAGCCACGTCAATATTGCTGCCAGCGGTAGTACCTAGATTACTATTTTGTGTAATATCGTTCCGCTTAGTAGCATCAGGATTTAGTCCTTTAAAGGCGGCATTTCCTGGTAAGAAGTTGAAGCTCAATAACCCAGTGCCACCTGTAAGATTTAAGGTGTCAAAATCTTTACCAGAACCTGCCGTGGTTGTGGTTGTGATTCTTCCGACAAAGTTTCTAATAGCCTGACCTGGTGTATCGTTTCCTTGAGAACAGCTACTAGCACTGATATCAAATTTACTCAAAGATGGACGTTCGATTGCTTGATATTTGCGAGTATTACCAGTACCACCGCATACTGTAAAGCTGCTGGCTGGTTGCACCGAACTAGTTGTATTCGGGGTACTTCTATTGTCAGATGGGAAATGAGGGTTGTATGGAAGGTTGAGGTTGAGTAAGGTTGTGCTGGCAGTTTCGGTGGTAGTAGTGCCGAGGGTAAATGTAGTATTTTGACCAAACGTATAGGACTTGGTAGTACAACGTGCATCGACAGTGCCATCGACTAGGCTAATACATGGCGTGGGTGGCAACACCAACGACCCTGTGGAGCTAAGGTTGGCTCTCAAACCGCCAGTGCTACCCCCACCGATGATAGGGAAACTGAGGTTATTGATAAACAGGTTCGCACCATTGCTATAGCGGATACTTTCGTTTTCACCAGTATAGTTACCATCACTATTGGCAGTTCTGTACCACAAAGTTCGATTCTGTGAAGCAGGACGACTCCTAGTCATCTGATTGTTATTGTTGTTATTGGTGACAGGATCTAAGTTGAACCTGCCAGGCAACATCGGGATTTCTCCGCCAGATGCTGGGCGGGGTGGAATATTCGGGAAGATGTTCAGGTTATCAGTAACACCATTTACAGGAGTAGTATTTAATACCCCATCACCATTAGTATCATCGCCCCATACATAGCGCATACTTTCAGTACCTCCGTTTTCAAAGTCAGATGGTGGCGAAAACGGACGGTTAAAGATATCTCCTGATGCATGGGGGAATGGATAAGCCGCCGCAGGGGATGTCATCATTGCCAATGGCAATTTAGAGGTGGTGGGCAGACTAGCAAATACTGGAGGAGGAAGGAAAGAACCTGTACCTGTACCTGGCGTGGGGGTAGGCGTTGGCGTGGGGGTAGGCGTTGGCGTGGGAGTTGGTGTCGGTGTGGGAGTCGGTGTGGGAGTCGGTGTGGGAGTCGGTGTGGGGCAAGTAGCTGGCGCTGTAATTGCGCGATCGTCGTTATTTGTAAAAGTTAACCCAGTTTCACAATTAGGAGCTTGATTCTCATCGCTATTGGGATTTCGAGAAAGAATACGTCCGCGTCTAGTGCGGTTGGAGCCATAGGTAGCTTGAGGTCCCCTGATATTATCAAGACGAATCTCAAAGTCTTCATTATTTGGCTCATCAGCACTATCTCGAACTACTAGCACAGTCACAGTCTTGATAGTTGGGTCACTGCCATTCGTTGGTTCCGTGGGTCCTGTCCAAGTCAGGACAGTACAGTAGCGATCGGCTTCGCAGGTTGCTAGTTCAGGGGCGACAGTTTCTGCACTACTAGGACCAATTCTCAAACGAGGGTATTGACCACCATTCGCTGGCACAGGAATGCTCGAAGCGATAGTGCCAGTGGTGTTGGTGACTGCTCCCGTAGTAGCGTCTAGCGTCTGAGTATTGACAGTGCTAGGCACAGTCATCGCCAATGCTGTAGTTGCAGGGTTAACTAAGCGATTGAGATAGTCAGCTTTAGTTTGGGCTGTGGTTACGTCGTCACCTATGACTGGGAACTTAGAAGGTAAATTTGGAAAATTAGATGCTCCTATTTCTCCTGGTTGAGCGGTTCCAGTTCTCCTGAGCGTAACTCTAACCCGTATTGTTTGCCCTGCGGGGAGATTGGCTCTATCAGAATCTTGAATCCTCACATCAAAGTTAAACCTTCGGTAAACAGCATTATTAGTGCTACGCGACCTGTTAGTAGGGTTGTTTGCAGGATTGGTTGTACTAGTACTGCTTTGACCACTGTTGTTATCATTACTATTAGTTACACTGCCGATTATAAGCGGAGTTGTTGGGATAGTTGTTGCCCCATTGTCGTTGCCTGTTCCCCAAGTGACTCGGGGAAGGTCATCCGAACCATTTAGCTGAGCTTCTAAAGAACCAATAGCAGTTCCACCTGTTCTTTGGTTCTGATCGCGTCTGCGACCTTCTGCGATATCTTGGTTGCCCGAACTGATCGTGACTCTGATACCGCGCTCAGGACATGGCACAGTGCCGTAACTGTTGTTGTTATTGTTGTTGCTTACATCAAACGGAGTTGCGCGATCGCCCATTACCTGTGGATAGGTGAAGCCAGTAGTGGCGTTATCGCCGTTAGCCACCCCGATCGCCATTGGCCAAATTACTGGAGGACTGGCAGGATTTAGGCAACTACCCGCAAAAATTAGCTGTTGGTTGCCATCTTTGTAAATATCATCAAAACGCAAGAAGGATAAACGTCTGGCAAATCGAGAATCTGCACTAGAAATAAATCTAGGTGCAGCAGCGTCGGTGCTGATCGTGCCATTGGTATTAAAGCTTGGCAAGGTCGTTGTACCTGCCCCAGCCTTCACCCAGTCCGAGAAAGTACATTCACCCACAGGAACCTTGCGACAAATCTCCATCCCATACTCAGGGAAACTGATGCGCCGTTGGATTGGGGTCACACCATTGGCGTTATAGCTTGCCAAGTTGCCATTGTTAGGCGGATTGCTCGCTGGAGATGCAGGCCATAGATTGGAATCTGGCACAGTTGCGCCGTCAGAGTTGAGTCGTTGCAACCAAGGGGAGCTAGTCACAAAGCTATTGTTAAAGAATCCCGAACGGCGGCGATCCAATACATAGCTACTGTCCTTAATCGGATCATTAGGATAACGAGCAGGATTTAGCTGCGACTGCCAATTAATGCTAGTCGAGGTATTGGCATTATTGCGAAGGTCAAAGTCGCCATCGGTACGATAGCCATCACGGAAGTTCGACGACAGCACCGTCACCGAGTCGGCAAGTACTGTCGCAGGTCGCCACTCATCGCCTCGGGTGCAGCTAGTAGATGAGCCAGGACGACAGGCAAAGTTGGGGTCTAGTCTGTCAGCAGCACTGACATTGGCATGGCGGCGATAGAAGTTGTCCCAAATATTATTGGGATTGGCAATATCTTCAATCAAGAGTTGTGTAAACTCCTGTCTGGTATGCCTGTTAAAGCTAGGAATTGGTGGTATCACTACCGTTGAATCTACGGTAGTAGATGGGTCAACCTGAGCCTTGATGTAAACTGGCAAATTAGAAACTAGAGCCAGTCCCTTTTCGCCGCGAGTTGCATCAGTTACAGGATAAGAAATATAGCTAGTATTGGATACTGCTAAGTTTTGGGAGGGGGTGGCAGTCAAATTAGCCGTCACTAGGTCACTGCGCCAGAGGCGATAGCCATTGATCAAGCGGATACTGCTAGGCTTGCGGGTGGGGTCAAGCAAGAAGTCGGTAGAACTAAGATTTTTGCGCTTAACATCGTCAGTCTGCACAGGATCGCCAGTAGTGGGATCTTTGTCAAAATAGCTGAGATCCTCAAGGGCATCTTCACGAGTGGCATAGATTAGACCGCTATAGGGCAGTAAGTAATCGGTTGCCAGTCCTGCATTGTTGCCGCCAGAGATCTTAGAGCCACGCAGACGATCCATGTCAATGTCAGTGGTGCGAATCTCTAGGGGTTGACGCTGTTCTAGCTCTAGGTCATAGATATCAGCACGATTTTTAGTGGCGATCGCTAGCCCCTGTTTAGCCGCAGCCGTAGGGTCAGTGCTAGCTAGACCAGTAGTGCGGGGATCATTACCAACAGCACCCTCTGTAAGGGACTCATTACGGTTGAGAGACTTGACCTCACGACCATCTAGGAAGGAACTTTCGCGGAAAGCACCGTGGGGAAGCTGCACTGCGGTAACGGCAGGATTGCCTGTCACCGCCGCAGGTGTGATTGTGGCGCTCGTGCCACTGGTATTGGCTAGGGTGAGCGTGCCATCAAGGATTTGTAAAGCGCATAAATTGGAGTCAAGGGTGGACTGCTGTGGCAGAGTTAGGGTTGCTGAGGGCGTGGCGATCAGTTTCTTGATTACCTCTCGCAAAGGCTCATTAACAAATCTGCCATTGGGGAAAATCAAGTTAGCTTGATAGGTAAGACGATCCTTGAGTGTTGCCGCCGTACTTGCGGGATTATTTGCGTTTGCGCTAAATCCGCTAAATACACCATCAGCATTAATGCTGATACCACTAAAGTTAAAGCCTGCCGCCGTTTGTCCAACCCTATAAACTAGACCATTGTTGGAGCGCCCAGCAGCGTTAAAATTCCAAGGTGCATTAACAGATGTTCCGCCACTTGGCACTAAGCCATTTCTAGCAGTAATTGAAGTCGATGGATCGTAATAACTACTGACACAGGCGATCGGTGTTTGATAATTTGCTGCCGCGCCAATGGGGTTGTAAGCGTCATATTTGTAGTGATAGATCGCCGAAGCCCGCATTTGCAAGTCGCCTTTGCGATTGTCACCAGTGCCTCCTGTCATTGGCATCGAGTCTTGCCAAACCACAAAGTTTTTGCTGCCGTCATCGACACAGCCCGCAGTATTACAGCTTTTTTCAGCGAACTTAGCTTCGTTAATCTCTGTAATAGGGTTGTTGATAGGCTTGCCATCCCAAAGAGGCATACTAGACTCATTGGCAGGGGTGGCAGGGTCGTCGACAAATCCAGTGCGGAACCGAGGTAAAAATGTCTGACTGCTGAGGCGGCTGTAAATACCTGCATTGGTGACGACTCGCAAGCCACCAGTGCGGGGAGACAATTCAGAAATTAATGGCTTAGTGGTGTCAGCCAAATCTGATACCGCAGGATCTAGTGATGCCGATAGCTCCCAAAATCCACCGCGATCGGTCACGCCAAGACTATTGAGAGTAATTGATCGAGTATTTCGATAGCGATCTCCTGCATTTGATGGGTTATCCCAGCTAACGCCACTCGCCCCTGATATGGTAGAAATCATGTTGCGTTCACGATCGCCAACAAATTCGAGTTGATTGGTAATGTCATTTCTCTTGAGCCATCTCGCAGGCAAGCCATTACCAACTAGAACGCGATCGCCTAGCTCAACTTCATTGGTAGTGATTACCGAGTCAGGATCGCTAGCGCTCAAGTTCAGTCTGTTCGCTGTATTGAGAAGTGTTAGTCCGCCCACAGGCGCAGCGGCAGCTCCTGTGATTACGCCCTTGCCGTCAAAGCCAGCCCCAGTCGCCAAGTTATAAGCTGTAACAGCTTTACCAAAATTAGGATTGGTAAAAACAGGCAGCATCCAGTCCACAGGGGGCGCTAGCTCGTCTTCCCCAGGCTTACCCGCAACAGGGATGCGGGTCAATAGATTAGAAGTTGTCGGATTAAACGTTTCAACAGTCGTAAAAGGAATTTGACCAAAGGAAACACGGCGAGTTCTTTCACCAAAATAGGCTGTAAAAGCGGCTCTTCTGGCAGTGGCAACTTCATCTGAAGAAGTCAGCGCCTCATCCTTGATGCGCTTAACGAGGTCTTCTTGAACAGAGATAGGATCTTTAGTCGACGCATTTGCATAAGTGAGGTTCTCAACACTAAAGTTTGCAGGTATGGGCGATGGAACTGTTACATTCCCATTTTTGCGAACAGCTTCTGTAACTAGAGCCGCGATGCGATTGTTGTAGGCAAAGTCATTGAGTGCAACTTTAGAACTAAGGTCAGAGACACTTTTATTACTACTGTCTATAACTTTTCGTCCTGGAGGGTTGGTGGCAGTAGGGTCAAACGGCGGAACCCCAGGTCCTGCACCAAAGAATAAATCAACATTAACTCGATCTTTATTTTCTAAAGAATCGGTAACCGCATCCCCATCAACTAGTTGACCAGCAACAACAATTTCACTATTCTTCTTCTCATAGTAGCAGGAGCCATACTCATTGGGATTGGTTGTTGATTGGGCAGGATTGGCAGTATTTCCGCCAGAGCTACTAACTTGATAGAAAGTAATCGGTCTATTTTGTCCAGCCGCAACCATCATGCTACCTGCGGTATAAACTCTTCCATTAAGGCGGAAGGTCGCGACATCTACTAATTCTAAATCTCCTTCAAAAAATACAGCATTATTGTTTTGAGGAGATCTAGCTCGATCTTGCTGAAGTTCAAGAGCGCTGATTGATGTAATGCCATTGAATATTTCGTAAGAAGCATCCTTCTGAGCTTCAGTCAGTTCCGTAGGGAAGCTGTCCCTAGCTGTAATGGGAACGGTGACAGAGTAAACAAAAAATGCTTTGCGGAGGCGATTACCCGATAGAGTCCAACCGCCATCGCTCGCCACATTAGCGCCACTGCTAGCCTGAGTACAAGCCCCTACCAGAGTGGTTTCATCCATTGGCAAGGCTCTTGACTCAATGGGAAGTACGGGACGATTTACCGTTGCTGACGGACGAGCGCGAAGGAGAATGCTGTAGATGCCATAGGAGTCAAATTTGCCGTTGTTGTCGGTGTCAATCGGAAACTTCCATGCTGTCGAGATGTATTCCTTGTTTTCAATATTGCCGCCAGTAACGATCGAGTTTGCAGTGCCAGGAAAGTTATAAACTAGCTGTAAGCGTGTTTCATCTGGGAAGGTATATTTGCCACTATCGTTGGTGATTACACTATCTAAGACTTCTTCAGGTGGCGTAGTACGTGGTAATTTATCGTCATTTAGTAGGGCATCAATTTTGACCCTAGCGCGATCAATGATTGGGGTGGCGGCGCTTCTAAAGACTTGTTCTTGCCTTGCATTGGCAGCAGTTTGGGCGCGTTCGGATGATCTAGATACGGTGGTGACCACTAAAAGTGTGACAATTAGGGTCACTAAGGTTACGGTTGGCAAGACAAAGCCTGCTGAACCTTTGCCACGCCCCCTCGACGCGCCTAGTAATTGCCTGACAAAGCGCCGACTAATCCGCACAGGACTACCGATTTTATTGAGCCATTTTCTTAACTTGGCAATAAATTCGGCGAAAAAGCGATTAATTTTACGGCTTTGCTTAGAATCAGACATACACTTTTACCAACCTGACTGCAATATACTACCCAAGACAGAGGTAAAAATTGCAAGCAGTTTAATGAAATTTATCTAGACTTATGACAGTTATGTCGCTCTGTGGCAAATTAATTAATCGTGGCGATCGCTGAAAGAGGATTTTATGCAGGCAAATTCATCCCTCAAAAAAAAACAGCAATACTTCTCAACATTTGATCCCCGTTACTTTTCGTCACAAATCCGAGTTACTTCAGCGCCAATGACCGATGAACTGAGGCGATGGATTGCAGAGAATAAATTTGCGGGGAGTGACGATCGCTTGTTAGTGCAGGAGTTAATAAATCATGGCATTAGTCCTAGTGCGGCTAAGCACGAAGTAGCTATTGTTAGACAAAATCCTTACTTTCAATCAGGGCAGAAATTTGTCCAATTACTAAAAAAACACGAATCCCACGCGAATATTCTCGCCGAATTAGCAACACTATCGCCCCGATCGCGAACCATTGAGAGACGAGAAACAATTTGCCGCCATGATTTTCTAGAAAATTACTATGCTAAAAACATGCCTCTCATTCTGACTGGAATCACGCACAACTGGTCAGCCCTTAACCGTTGGAACCCTGAATATTTAAAAACAAATTATGGACAAATTGAAATAGAAGTACAGAGCGATCGCTGTTGCGATCGCCTCTACGAAATCAATATCGAAAAGCATCGCAAAAAAATGCAAATGGCAGATTATGTCGATGCTGTCGTTAAGAACGGTGCAACCAATGACTACTACATGGTGGCCAATAACGGCAACCTTGAAAAAACAGAATTGCGGGGATTACTTGATGATCTAGAGATATTTCCCGAATATCTAGATCCTCTGAATACTGATGGAAAAGCCTTCTTTTGGTTTGGTTCAGGTGGAACAATCACCCCCCTTCATCATGATCCAGTTAATCTCATCTTTGTACAGGTCTATGGGCACAAAGTTTGGAAAATTATCCCGCCGTATTACACCCATCTGCTTTATAACTATCGCGGCGTATTCAGTGAAGTGGATATCGAGAATCCCGACTATCAAAAATACCCCCTATTTCAAAAAGTGCCAATTATTGAAGTAACCCTCGAACCAGGGGATGCTATTTTTATGCCTGTTGGTTGGTGGCACGCTGTTAAGTCTCTCGATATCAGTATTTCCATGTCTTTTACTAATTTTCAGTTTCCTAATAAATACGAATGGAATTTTCCATCCATTACATAAATTTTACCCATCATGTTAGCAAAGCAAAGTAAACACAATTGGCTATTAATCGGGGTGAGTTTGCTAATATTTTTAGCTTCACTAGCTTTAAGGCTATGGGATCTTGATCGCTTCGCCTATCCTGTATTCGATGAAGTTCATTTCCCCAAGTTTGCCGAAGGTTATCTGTTGGGAAACCCACCTAATGATGGACATCCGCCATTGGGTAAATACTTGATTGCCCTAGGTATTTTGTTGTTTGGGCATAATGAAACTGGCTACCGCATTGCTAGCATTACTATTGGTGCTTGTATTCCTTTGCTCGCCACAGGCTTGATCTATCGACTGACAGCAAGGCGAGGGCTAGCTATATTGGCTGGGCTACTGACTTTTACCGATGGACTGCTATTGGTCGAGTCACGCTATGGGTTGTTAAATGTTTTTCTAGTGGCTGTGGGTTTAGCATCCCAAATTTTTTTATTAGTTGGGCTAGAACGACAGACTAAAGGACGTTGGCTGATGCTGAGTTTGGCGGGAATGATGATGGGTTTTTGTGCTGGAGTGAAATGGAATGGGGCGGGTTTTTGGCTAATGACTTGGGTTTTGGTGGCAATCGCCTTGCTTTCAAGAAGTATGCCTATTCAGAAATTCATACCCAAAATGACAGCCAACCTCGGCATTCTTGGCAACCTCGGCAAGCTATCTTGGTATCAATATCTAGTTTGTTTTATCATCTTGCCAGCGATCGCCTATGTTGGGCAATGGACTCCGCATGTAATCATGGTATTGAAAACCTTTGCCCCTAATGCGACAGGATGGCAGTGGTTGCAAGCCTTTGGTAAACATTTAGTAATTAGCAACCAATATATTTATCAGTGGAATACATCTGCGAGTTCTGTAGGTTCTCCAGATTATCCTATCCATCCTTACTGTTCTAGTGCCATCTCTTGGCCGCTATCAATGCGACCTGTTGGCTACTACTTCCAGCCCAATGGCGATATTTGGCAAGATGTTCATGCTTTGGGCAATCCGATTTTGTGGTGGTTATCAACTTTAGCGATTATTGCGATCGCATTTTGGGGAATCATGCAAGTGCGTCCAGAATTTATTTATTTAACAGTGGGATATGCTGCTAATTACTTACCTTGGTTAGCTGTCAAGCGCTGCCTGTTTATCTATCACTACATGAGTCCTTCTGTATTTAGCTTTATGGCGTTGGCAGGAATCATCTCTTTTTTGTACCAACAAAAGCAGATTTGGGGCAAATTTATAGTGGTGATTATAATCACGGGGGTGATGTCATCTCAAATGTTTTTTATGCCGATCTGGTTAGGATTACCCCTGTCGCCACAAGCGTTTTATCAACGAATGTGGTTTCTTCCCAATAGCCCGTTCCCAGGATTCAACTGGATTTGATCAAACCCAAAAGAGAGGTGCGGCGCTTTGCGCCGCACCTCTCTTTTGGGTTTTGGCATCACTTGGCGATCACTATAGATTTAATTCGCCAGAATATATAGCTTGTAAGGATAATGCTAAACCAGCTAATCGCTCTACCTAATTGTTCTGCAAGAGTACCAACATACTTAACTAGAACTAGGTGCTGACCATTTGCGATCGCAATTTGAGCTTGTCCTTGTGAGGTTTGCTCTAGCAAACCCTTTTTACCATCAATCCATACTTGCCATGCGGGATAATAGAACATTCGCAAAGCCAGATATAACTGCTCAGATGAGGGATTATCTACTAGAATTTCACGTAGTCCATATTGCCATCGCTTAATTTGAATATGCTCCTCACTATCATCTGGTTTCCATATAGCTAAGGGCGCAGTTTCATAAGGTGACAGAGGCAAAATTACGCTCTTAGGTCGATATTCTCCTGCATCTATGATGGATAAATCTGCTGGAAAAAACCAACTCCATTCAGGGATTGATTGTTCTTCAAGCTTATTGTTAAATTCCTTAGGAAATCTAATCTCATTAACAAGCTGATCAAATTTAGAAGCTCTCGCTGGATCAAATCCAGTGTGTTTGAATACAATTTTATCGGTGTAAATATAGCCAGCTATTATACTAATTAAAGAAACAATAACAATGAATTTGAATATATATACTTGTATTAGATTTTGAGCAAGTTTGTTGCTAGGAAATTGTTGCCATAACTGCCCCATGAGATATCCCCATAATAAGGGGATTGTAGTTATAACTACACTATACCAACGCCAAGAGAATTGTATCTTTTGCAAGGTTGGTGATAGTTGATAAATCCATGATGTTAAATCTGTGGTCATCAACACAACGATCGCGCTAGCAATCAACCAAAAGAGTGCAGCAGAATCTAATCTTAATTGACCAAATCCTGATGAATTTACATTGCTAGTTAATAGCTGAGAAGAAAATATGTTTGAGAAGAAAAATCTTTTGGCTATCCAGAGGATAATGTTAATCATCACTACTGAAAGGCATATCCAGAAATATGGAATTAGTCCTGAACTAGTCTCAAACCAATGAGTAGGGAGGTGTGGATGCAGATTTAGCAAGCCATCCAGCATGAGACGATTTTGGGGAAAATATTCCAGTCCAGGATTCACCCATTCAATATGTACTAGCTTTTGATCGAATATAACTGGTAATAGGAAAAAGCTAATACCGATAAATCCTAAGCTAGCACTGAGATAGCAGCGACCAACTTCAATAAAATAGTTTTTTAGAGACTTATCCTTTAGCAAATCTTTTAGAATAAACAAAGGCATAGGAAGCCAAGCCAAGAAACTAACTAACAATGTTGGCAAGTGCGATAGCCCTAGCATTCCCCAAGCGATCGCTAAACTAATGGTATGAGTTCGTCTCATCTGTGGTAGATGAGCTTGGCTAATCAGCTTATGAGTTGCAAGTAAGACCCAAGGAATAAAGGCGATTGCCCAAGCCTCAGCCATCGTCCCCCGTTGATAAACGTCAATTAGGAAGTAAGGAGAAGCAACCGCTAATCCAGAAATCACCAAAGCTAACCAAGATGGGAAGTATTGAGCAGCATAAAGGTATACACCCACGGCAAGAGTGAGAGATGCCAAAACCATACTGCCGACTAGGGATGTGGGAACATCCATGCCTACAAGACTAAAAGGTAACGTAGCTAGCGCCCATGTTGATGGATAAAAGACAAAGGTAGGATTACCAAAGCCAAAATGGGAAAATTCTAACCAACGTGGATAAATTTGTCCTGCAAAAAATTGTCGCTGATATTGAAATATCCAACTGAAGTCATAGGCGGTAGAATGTGCCATCGGATAGCTATGTAATAACATCGGCATCATAGCAATGATGGAAATTCCAACTAGGGATAAGCTTTTTAACCCCAACTTGATGCAATCAAAGCTCTCTTCTGTTCGGCTAATTATTGAACTATTGATTATTGGGCTAATCCTGACACCAATAATTTTATAAATAATCTTACTAATGAATGAAGATATGGTTTTGAGCGATCGTAAGATAAATTCGATAATTATGATTGGCACAATAAACATTGTGGCAATCATCAAAAGAACAGATTTAATACTTCGTGCAGTCAGACTATCTTTAGACATGGTTCGTAGAATTACGGGCTAGACAAATAATCGAAACACCAAAGGGAAAGGATAGATAGGGTAGTAAATTCTTTTCCCAGCCAAAAATCTTATACAGACTTTGATTAACTAATGCTGTTGGCAAACTGGCATCGGAAGTATGATGACGATCGAGGAGATTGCCAATAAAACGAGCGATCGCAATTAGAGGGAATAAAAATGTATTGAAATAGGAACTAAAAACAACTTCATACCCCGCTTGCTGGAGGATTTCTGTAAGTTGTTTTTTTGTGTAGCGGCGCTTATGGTGATGAATCTCGTCATGAGCGCTCCAGAGAAACTGATAAGCAGGTACGGTAATTAATATTTGCCCCTGAGATTTTAGATAATATTTAGCTTCGAGCAAGATGGACAAATCATGATCAAGATGTTCGATTATATCGAGAAACATCACTAAGTCAAAATAATGTGCGGGCAAAGCGTTATTTTCTAGAACTCCTTGCCTAACTTGGATTAATCCCTTTGCATGGCAAACCTGCACCGCCATTTCAGAAATATCTATGCCCCAAGTTTCACATTTACCTGCATATGCCGTTTGCAAAGCTTCTAATATAAAGCCTGTACCACAACCGACATCAAGAATGTTCCCTTGGGAAATACATTGCAAGACTAAATTAGTCAGAATATCTCGCCGCGCCCGAAACCACCAATGCTTACTCTCGACATCATACATTTCTTGATAAAGCTTAGTTTCCATGCAATATGCTCTTTTCTAAGGAATTAGTCAGAATGTTTCGGCGCACTTGGCGTTTCATTGCCAATAGAGAATAAAACATTTCCCATGAGTCTCGGAAAGGGGAAACACTAGAATGAGCTGAATTGTACCAAGTAATTGGAATTTCTCGGATAGGGATTCCTAACTCTTGGGCTATGACTAATATTTCCACATCAAAACCAAATCGTGCAGTTTGTAATAGTCTAAAAATCTGTTTTGCTTCATGGGTTCGGAATACTTTAAACCCGCATTGTGTGTCATGAATACCGTTAATTACTAGTAGTCTCACCAAAGTATTAAAAGCTTTGCCCATCAATTCGCGATAAAGGGGCTGATGCTCAATTATCTCTGATTGTGGCAAGCCCCTTGAACCAATGGCGATCGCGCAGTCTTTTTGAATAGCAGTGATTAGTTTAGGAAGTTCTGTGGGTGGTGTGGATAGATCGGCATCCATAAAGGCAATATATTTTCCCCTTGCTGCCTCGACACCCATTTTCACAGCATAGCCTTTGCCCTGATTTTGGGATAGCTCGATTAGCTTTAAGTCAAAATCAGGAAAGTTGTTGATATATGCACGGACTATTGAGCTTGTTTGATCAGTGCTGCCATCATTGACGATGATGATTTCAAATACATCAACCTCATCGCCTAATACTTCCGCAATGTTAGTAAGTATAGATGTCAACTGCTTTCTGAGTTGTTCCATCGAAATCAATAGCCGTTTTTCTTCATTGTATGCAGGCAAAATAATTGAAAGAAACATAAGAAAACTATATTTAGGGCAAATTCATAAGATTTAGTGAATACTTTTTAAGAATTTACAAAAATTCAACTGGTTTAGTTATGGCATAAATCATTGCCCTGTCACTACCCTAATCACTAATGCGATCGCAAAACTACTTGCCGTGACGATGCCAAATAATTTTCAGATATTTTTTGTAGCAATCCTGTGCCAAGGAGTTTGCTGTCCATTTTTACCCAACTAGCAGGACTCTGTAAGACTAGTAAAATCATCGTTTAACTAATATCGCAATAGTCCTAAGCGAACAGCTTCTCAGGAAAAAACATTGGTAGCCTGCTCTTGGGTAAATCCCATTTGGGAATGTTTGCAACCTACGCACTAAAAGATATTCCCGAACTGCGCGTTCGATAAGTTCGATAGATGAGATTGCTTCAATCTGTGATCGCGCTTCGAGTGAATCTCTGACATCGGCTGGTAAGTTTAGCGTTATAGTTTGTTGCATAGAAAGTAACAGCGTTGGTTGTTTTTATTTTAACAAAAATTGATTTTATTCATAAATGTAGGGGTAGAGCATTTGCGCCGATATTCATAAATTATCACCAAAATCTCTATACGCAAATGCTCTACCCTCTTCGCTGTTACCGATAATTTATCCCTGCGGTTTGGGGATTGTTGTTGATTGGCAAAGGTTCAGAGCAGAGCATTACCATTTTAAATGGATCGCAAAATTCATAAATTGTGGCAGTAATGCTCTGTCCCTAAATTCTTTCATTTCTTATCTATTACATCTTGAAATTACTTTTGTAACCGATTCAATACTATCTAGACTTACAAAATTGCCTTCTGTCAAATCTTTTGGAATAGCATAATTCATAGGCAGACTCGCAAGAAGTGCATCATTACCATTTTTTGTGGTTTTCATGAATTCGTCATAAGTTAACCATTTATTGCTTTTGAGACTATACCAACCAAGCTTTATTGCAAACTTTTTCCAGATTTCAGATTTGTACACGCCAATCTGAGCATCATATTGTAACCATAAATTTTTCTGCACACTAAATCCAAATCGATGATTACTGTAATAAGACCAAAGACCATCAATAGTTAACAAGTCTGGACAAGGAAATTTTTGAATATTCGTAGCATCTAGCCAACCTTCTTTTTGGCGATTTGTGACTTTTAACATGATTATTTCTGTCATTACATCGGCTTGTCTCCATTCTTTCGCTTTTAACAATCTCTCTAAATTGCTATATTCAATAGGGTAGTGAATATTAGCTTGATTATTATTCTGCTGTGATTTGACTGATATAACAGAGAACCGATGCTCAAAAGGTAAATCAGCAGATTTAAAACTATAGATACTAGAAGAAGTTCCTACAGTGTTGACACGAGTAATTCCTAACTCTCGCAAAGTCTCTATAACTGAACTTGAACGATCTTTTACCCTGTAAGCAGACATCCGATCTAACAACTTCCCAAACGCATCGCTCACCACCTTCCCATTCAAAAAATCTCGCCATTGATATTCATTCTCCAAAACGTCATAGAGCGTAAATGGTTCCACATTCGTAAGCAAATGTAAACAAGTCACACCCAACCCAAACAAATCGCTCTGAAACACCGACTTACCTAACATTTGTTCAGGAGCGCCATAACTCGGCTTTCCGATGCCCGTTCCCGTCTTTGCCAATAACGTCGCCGTTGCGTGCTTTGCCGCCCCAAAATCTACCAGCACCAACTTTTGATCACTACGCCGACGAATGATATTGTCTGGCGAAATATCGCGATGAATTACTGACTTGCTATGCACAAACTCCAAAATTTGCAGCACCTCCACCAACACATCCCGCACCTGCTGCTCACTAAAAGCACCAGCTCGCCCTAACTCCTGCTCCAAAGTCTCACCATCGATAAACTCTTGGATGAGGTACTGCTTACCCTCATGAATTGTAAAAGATAGAAGTTCAGGAATTTGCGGATGCTTACCCAAATCATCAAGCCGCTTTGCCTCCTGCTCAAATAACCTGATGGCAACATCCAAAGTCCCTTGACTCGCATTAGGATTGATCGTCTCAAAAGCAAACTGCTTAATCACACAACGAGGCTGTGATGGCTTCGACTCATCCTGAGCCAAGAAAGTCTTACCAAATCCCCCCTGTCCAATTACCTTCAAAGCGCGATAACGCTCTTGAATTTGCAACTTCGCGCCGCATTGAGTGCAAAATTTAGTGGTTAAAGAATTAACGCGATCGCAAGCAAGACAAAGGCAGTTACTCATGCGAAGTAAGTCTTAAAAAATTTAGCTTTGATGATTTAGTTATAGCCCAACGCAAGTCAATGAATACTACAAAAAAAGCACCACCCTAGGGCGGTGCTTTTTTTGAAAATAACATTGCTGTTATTTATTTGCCTGACCTTCTTCGCGGCTAGCTGTTTGAATATACAGAGTTAGCAAGAAAACGGTAGGTACAAATACGGCTAAGACAGTTGCCAAAAGACCAAGAAAATTAACTTCCATAAATTTGACTCTAATTTGTGCTTATTTTAAATATTTTCAGAACTAATAATATATTAAGCGAAAGCAATGCTTACTCTTGTCAAAAGTGGAGGCAATTCATGAATTACCTCTACTAGCTAATCAAACTAAGCTTCCCAGAGCTTGCTGATGTTTTTTTCGAGACGCTCTTCAGCCTCAGCAAATACCTGTGCTGAATTGTCCAGCATTTCACCCGCATGAAGCTCAAGGATCTTGGTAGATAGGGCAATGCGATCGCGAGATTCATCAATATCGATGACGACAGCCTTGATCGTGTCATTTATCTGAAAAACATGGGTGGGATCACTAACGTTCTTTTGGCTCATTTCCTTGACATGCAACAAGCCAGACACACCAGCAAATTCTACAAACGCGCCAAAAGGACGAATATTGCTGACTCGACCAGTGATCAGTTGTCCCTTCGCCAATTGACTCATGGCTGCGAGTTTAGCCGCTTGACGATTAGACAGCACCAACTTTTTGCGGGTTTCATCGGCTTCTAAAATCATCACTGGCAATTTTTTGCCGACTAGCTTCGGTAAATCTGAAGCATCAGATAAATGCGATCGCGGTACAAATCCACGCAAGCCGACGCAATCCACAGTTACGCCGCCACTGTTAGTACCAATCACCCTAGTTTCAAAAACCTTAGACTCAGCTTGGTAGTCGCGGAGAGTTTGCCAAGCCTGTTTAAACAAAAGACGACGAACAGAGAGCTTTACTTCACCATCAGCATTCTGATTACTAATAATCAAAAACTCATACTCACTGCCGACAGGAAAAGCTTCATCATTCGAGCGAGAAGAACTGCTGAGAGTTGCTTCTTCGGTGGGAAGAAAACCCAAAGATTTAGCGCCAATATCGACATAAATGCCACTACTTTCGACGGACACAACCTTACCCTTCACGACCTGCCCAACGGCAAATTCGTAGTTATGCTCTGCGAGGGCATTGGCAAAGTCATCGGCAGAAAAGGGCTGAATATTTTTTGTGGCGTTCATGGATAAAGAGGTAAATATGCTAAAGATACGTAGCGTTACTGCGTGTATTTTAGTGTAATTCTTTCACTGTGATAAATCAAAAGTGAAGGCAGAGAAAAGCACCAATCTCTACTTTCCATAGGAATGCACTAAACTAGGTAAATAATTAAGTCAACCGATTTCCGCATCGACGGGGCAATAAGGAGCGACAGACAGTGATGTCTTCTAGAAAAAAAGTCTTTTTAGCAAACTTCTGGCGGCAAGTCAAAACGACAGCCGTGAGTCTAGCCATTTTGCAAGGTGTCGCCATCACAGCGCCAACACCTGTGCGTGCTGATGCAGACAGCGCCGTAACTATCGGCTATAGCGAACTGCTGGCAAACGTAAAAGAAAATCGTGTCCAAAAAATCGATCTAGAAAGCAACGGTCTGGCTGCGGAAGCAGTTTTGAAGGATGGGCGCAAGGTCAGGGTTGACTTAATTGCCCGTGATGGCAATACGGAGCTGATGAAAGCTTTGCGGGAAAGTAATGTCGATATCGCCGTCAGAGCGCCACAACAACCTGGCTTAGTTTGGCAGTTGGCAAGTACGCTATTTCTGCCATTGCTCATGCTATTTGTGCTAGTCATCGTCTTCCGTCGCCTCAGTAATGCCCCCGGTGGACCGGGGCAAACCCTCAGCTTTGGCAAAACCAAGGCAAGATTTTCTCCCGAAGCAAAAACGGGAATCATGTTTGAAGATGTGGCGGGGATTGATACTGCTAAGGAAGAATTGCAGGAAGTTGTTACATTTCTTAAACAGCCCGATCGCTTTACCGCCGTTGGCGCAAAAATTCCTAAGGGGGTCTTGCTAATTGGCCCGCCCGGTACTGGTAAAACCCTATTAGCTAAGGCGATCGCAGGGGAGGCGGGAGTACCATTTTTCTCGCTATCGGGTTCTGAATTTGTGGAGATGTTTGTCGGCGTGGGGGCTTCCCGCGTGCGCGACCTGTTCCAAAAAGCTAAGGACAATGCGCCTTGTATTATTTTTATTGATGAAATTGATGCCGTTGGACGGCAACGCGGCTCTGGTATTGGCGGGGGCAATGATGAGCGTGAGCAGACCCTCAACCAAATGCTCACGGAAATGGATGGGTTTCAAGGTAATTCAGGAGTAATTGTTGTGGCGGCAACCAACCGTCCCGACGTACTCGATAGCGCATTGCTCCGTCCCGGCCGTTTCGATCGCCAGATCACCGTGGACTATCCAGACTATAAAGGTCGTCAAGAAATCCTCAAAGTCCATGCGCGTAATAAAAAACTAGAGGAAAATGTTTCTCTAGAATCGGTGGCACGATTGACCCCCGGTTTTGCAGGCGCAGATTTGGCTAACCTACTCAACGAAGCCGCAATCTTAGCGGCTCGCCGCTACAAAGAAGCAATTGGTGAACTAGAAATTGCCGATGCCATTGATCGGATTACGATTGGGCTGAGCATGAAACCGATGCTCGATAGCTCCAAAAAGCGCTTAGTTGCCTATCACGAAGTTGGTCACGCCTTAGTGATGACTTTGCTCAAAAATGCCTCTTTGCTGGACAAAATCACGATCGTGCCGCGCTCTGGCGGAATTGGTGGCTTTGCTAAGGGTGTCCCCGATGAAGAATATGGACTGGAATCGCGATCGCAAATTCTTGACACGATCACAATGATGCTCGGTGGTCGAGCTGCCGAAGAAGTCGTCTTTGGTGATGCCGAAATCACCACAGGTGCATCGGGAGATTTTCAACAGGTCGCGAGATTAGCTCGCCTGATGGTGACTCAGTTTGGCATGTCGGAATTAGGTTTAGGTGCGCTGGAATCGGAAAGTGGTGAAGTATTCTTGGGTCGTAACTTTATGCCCCAAAGTGATTATTCAGTCAAAATGGGCGATCGCATTGATCGCCAAATTCGCGAGATTGCCCAAACTTGCTACAACAATGCCAAGCGATTAGTCGAAGAAAATCGTGACCTCTGCGATCGCCTTGTAGATATTCTGTTAGACGTAGAAACCCTAGATGGTGAAGAATTCCGCAAAATCGTTGCCGAATACACGCAATTGCCTGAAAAGAAACCAGTCTCAGTGAAATTCTAATCATCCTAAAAAGCAAAAAAGGCAGCGCTCGCTGCCTTTTTTGCTTTTTAGGGTTTATGGCATAGATGGCTGTTTCAGCTTCACCTCAAAACGTTGCCAAGGTTGCGGCTCAATAATTTCCGTAGCAATATTATTCTCAGCAAATTGCGATCGCAAAGAATCCACCGATCCTTCCGCCTTCAAAATATTCAAGAGCAAGCCACTATAGGTCAAGTCACCACCCGCCGCAGTGGGCAGCATCACCTGCGGTTTTAGCCACTTCGCAATCTGTACGGCCCCTTGAGTCCCTTTAATTACCGTCCCCACTAACGGCAGCTTCAAATCCACCGTCGGCGTAATCACTACATCCACAGGTGCAAATTCTTGAACTGACGATGCATGAGAACCATGGGGTTCGTAATAAATTGAAGTTCCTGTCACCAAATCTTTGAGAATATAGCCATTCTCAATCGTAGTTGGTCCCGTGGGCGAACCTAATACGGCTCTGATATCAATGAGATTAGGCAGACTAAATACCTCACCATGGGCAAGCGCCGTCACTTGGGTATAGCCAAGTTCCTTGACTAACTTAGCGGCACTTGGTGAAGCCACCACAGGAATTTTGCGATCGAGTTGCTTGAGCGTTGCAGGATGAGCGTGATCTGGTAACCCCTGAGATAGGAGAATCAAATCAATATTTTCAGGAATCTGCCTTGGCGTGCGGCGCTCAGACTTAAAAAACCATGCCGCGTTACCAAACATCAAGGCATCCACCAGCCAAGGATCAAGCAAGATTCGTTTACCCGCAATCTCGATCAGCCATGAATTACTGTCTAGCCATGTCAAATACATAATTCTCTGTACTGGGAACTTTCTTAATCACATTGTAACGAATTGTTTACAGATCCCAGCAGCAAAATAATCCAACAACTACAGTCTTACAGAGAAAAACCCCGCAGGAGGCATTCTTGCGGGGTTGGATTTATGTAGATACGTCGCTAGTATTCAGATTATGCAATCTCTGAATCGCGATCGCAGTGACTATGCTCACAGCCAAAAAAGATTATTTAATAGCTTTTGCGTGATATAGATCACCATTTAGAACTTTGCTAAGGTGATTTTGCTATTATTATTCGGAGAGCTTAGGCTGCTAAGACAAACTCCTAAAACTTGATGTTTGGGCGTTTATTGAATTTTAATTTGCCCTGAGCAGGACATTAAATAGAGTAACGGGGACATCCATGAATTCTGATTTAGACTGTCAACCAGACATATTTGCAGATATTGCTGAATCTAATCCCCATGAGCTAGCGGAACAATTGCGTTATTACCAAGGCTTACTCAACGATTTACTCACTCTATCGATGTCTATGGTTAATACGCTTGAGCCAAGAACCTTTTTGGAAGAAGCTTTAACAAGAACTCGCAAAATGACTGCCAGTGATGCAGGCAGTATCTACTTAATTGATCGCTCCGCACCAGTACATACAGTCTGCTTTGAAGTATCGCAAAATGACTCCCAGCCAGATCGCTCCCTAGTTAGCTTTGCTGTCCCCCTCAACCAAAATAGCATTGTGGGATACGTCGCCATGACGGGCAAAATTCTGAACCTATCTGATGCCCATGACTTACCCGCCGATGCCGAATACCAACATCACAAAACCTTCGATCATGATATTGAATATCGCACTCGCTCAGTATTAGCAGTTCCCATATTCAATTCACAAAAAAGTACGATCGGCGTTTTTCAGTTAATAAATCGTAAAGTTCAAGATATTGTGGTCACTGCTGATAATGCTGATGCAATTACATTAACTTACTCCACATTAGATGAAAAATTGTTACAGGCGATCGCAAGTCAGGTCTCACTATATATCGAGCGATCGCAACTTTTAGGACAGGGCTTTACCCCCTAAAAGAATTAGCGCCATCAACCTAATAAGTATTTATACTCAAAAATAAGTAGCTAGGCATAATTAAAACCCAAAGCTAAACCCTGTGGCGCAGGTACAGAGTGCGCCACAGGGTTTTAGTTTTTTATATTTAATTGCGCCTAGCTACTTAGTGAATCTCAATGAAGTATTAGGAATCCCCATCTTTTCCTATAAGATTTAACATAGGATAAATTCTTAGATATTTATACGGAGATTATTTATTTATGCTCACTTTAAAAATAGTGGTCTACATCACTGTCATATTCTTCATCAGTTTGTTTGTGTTTGGCTTCCTTAACAGCGATCCATCTCGTAACCCCGGTAACAGGGATCTCGAATAGTGGTCACTCCTTCCACAGCTAGCTCTGCCAAAGCTCAATCTGCAAATCGCGTCAAAAGCAATGACTGGCGATTAATGTTGAGTTTATTGCCCTATGCAAAGCAAAATTCTAAACAGCTTGTCATATCGCTGCTTTTACTCGTGCCGCTATCAATCGCTAGTGCGGTGCAACCAATTTTGGTGCAGCAAGGCATTGATGGACCGATCAAGAACGGCGATCTGTTGGGTTTACGGTGGATTTGCCTAGTCATTTTATTGACGATCGCAGTTCGTCTTACGTTTCAGTCATGGCAGGGCTACTTGGTGCAGGAGGTCGGACAAAAAATCACCGCAGATATCCGTACTGATTTGTTCCGTCACGTTACTTCCCTATCAACCAGCTTTTTTGATCGCACGCCTGTCGGCAAATTAATCACCCGTCTGACCAGTGACGTTGAAGCGTTAGGAGATGTATTCGCCACTGGTGCTGTCGGTGTATTGAGCGATTTTGCCGCCATTGGCACGATTGCCCTATTTATGTTCCTATTACGCTGGGACTTAGCACTGATGTTAGTGGCAATGGTGATCCCAGTTACTGCCCTCATTGTTTATTTTCAGCATGAATATCGCAAAGCTAACTTCAAAGCTCGCGATCGCCTCTCTGAGCTAAACTCCATCCTCCAAGAAAATATTATTGGCGCAAATATCGTTCAATTATTTCGCCGCGAAAAGTTTAATTCCCATCAACACCTCAAGGTCAACGAGGAATATGTGGAAGAGGTCAATCGGACTGTTTTCCATGATTCTGCCGTATCAGCCACATTGGAATGGATTGCCCTCGTTGCGATCGCAGGCGTTCTCTGGCTCGGTGGCGGGCAAATTATTCAGAAAAACCTAACCTTTGGGGAGCTTTCCGCATTTGTATTGTTCTCACAACGTCTTTTCGATCCAATTCGTCAATTAGCCGAAAAATTCACTACAATTCAGGCAGGATTCACGGCCGTTGAGCGAATTAACTCAATTTTGCAAGAGCCGATTGACATCCGCGATCCTGAGTATCCCAAAACGCTTCCCCTTGATGGCACTGGCGAAATTTGCTTTGAGCATGTGTGGTTTGGCTACAAGCCCGATGAGTATGTCCTCAAAGATGTAAACTTTACCCTCAAAGCTGGTGAAAAAATTGCCCTCGTAGGTCCCACAGGTGCAGGCAAAAGCTCAATCATTCGCCTATTGTCACGGCTGTATGAACCAAGCAAGGGTCGAATCCTGATCGATGGTGTTGATATTCGCGAAATCACCCAATCAGAGCTGCGGCGTAGTGTGGGTGTGATTTTGCAGGATGCATTCCTTTTTTCTGGTGATATCAAAGACAATATTACCCTCGGCGAAGACTATGCGATCGAGCAGGTGGTCGAAGCTGCCGAACTGATGAATGTTGATCGCTTCATTCAGGAATTGCCTGAAGCCTATGCCACTCAAGTCCGTGAGCGTGGTACTAATTTATCGGGTGGACAAAAGCAGTTACTCGCCTTTGCTAGAGCTGCAATCCGTGATCCGCGCATTTTGATTTTGGATGAAGCCACGGCTAGTCTTGATGTCAATACCGAGTTTTTGATTCAACAAGCCCTAGATCGACTTTTAGTTGATCGCACCACGATTATCATTGCTCACCGTCTATCCACAATTCGCAACGTTGACCGTATTTTGGTACTCAAACAGGGCGAAGTTATGGAGTCTGGTAGTCATGACCAACTCATTGCTCAGCAAGGTCTGTACGCTAGCCTCTATGAGCTAGAAATGATGGCAAACTAATTGATTTGATTCATTGCCAATAAAAAGCGACGCAATGCGCCGCTTTTTATTGGCAATAGATTTAGACTATCTATTTTTCATAACCCGTTCGATATCCCGCTTATCGTCACGCTTTTTCATGTCTTCGCGTTTATCATGGAGCTTTTTATTGCGAACCAAGGCTAAATCCACCTTAATCCAGCCCTCCTTTTGATAAACCTTAAGAGGAACTAGAGTTAATCCCTTTTGCTGTACCGCCGCAATCAACTTACGAATTTCATCCTTGTGTAGCAGCAAGCGACGGGTGCGCGTTGGCTCATGGTTAAAGTACAAACTAGTCGTGTGGTGTGGCGCAATATACATGTTTAACAACATGATCTGTCCCTTTCGCACAATGCCATAGGCATCACGCAGATTTGCTTTCCCACCCTTAGTTGCTTTTACTTCCGTGCCAAGTAACTCGATTCCTGCTTCATAGGTTTCGAGTATTTCGTAATTAAATCTAGCTTGCCGATTTTCGGCGAGGACACGATAATAATTTGCCATTTATTCCGATTAATTTCCCGTTAAACACTGCCTAAGATCACGCGATGAATTCAAGCAGTTTCCATTCTGGATTATCACAAAATGCTTTAGAAACCACATCTGCAATACCATGACAGTAGTTGTTAACACGCAGGGGAAGCTCAGCATTTTTGGTAACAACTGTCATTTTGACTTGGTTGTCCTCAATCTCAGAACGGTGAATCAAAACTTCCACAGTTACCATTTTGGCAAACGTGGCATTTGTTTCAATTTCTTGAGCAATTACATAATCTTCAGTTTCGTAGTTGATTGCCAAGCTACAACTTTCCAACGTTCTGATGATCGTTGCTTTTAGCTTTTCAGGATCAACTTCCACTAAGAAATTTTGAGTATATCTAGCCATAAATCATCAAAACAAAGGTTGCGGCTAGCAGTTTACTAGACCTTTTCTAAAAACTATTTTCAAGCAGCTATACGCCTATTCTGCATTATGTCATTTTGTAACAACATAGCTTCAATTTTGGTTGCTAGGCATTACAGCTTATCCATCATAAACCAAGGTGACCGTAAAACCTAAAACCACCGCGATCGCAATTTTCCAGATCAACGGCAATACTTTTAGGGGAAATCTCGTCTCTAGGTTATATTTATGGCAGAAATGGAGTCATCACATGATTGGTCAGCTACTTGATGGACGCTATCGCATTGCCAGTAAACTCAGCGAGGGTGGGTTTGGACATACTTATCTAGCCCATGATACACGCATTCCCAATGAGCCGCTTTGTGTCGTCAAGCATCTCAAGCCCACCAGTAGCGATCACGAATATCTCAAGATTGCCAATCGATTATTTACCAGTGAGGCGCAGATCCTTGCCCAGTTGGGCAGTCACGATCGCATTCCTCGTTTACTTGCCTATTTTGAGCAAGCAGGAGAATTTTATTTAGTAGAAGAATTTATCGAGGGCAAGTCCTTAGAGCAAGAATTATTGCGTGGCTATCGACTCAGTGAAGCCCAAGTAATTGAGATTTTGGATGACCTGTTAACGATTTTGGAATATACCCATAGCCATGGCGTAATTCATCGTGATATTAAGCCAGATAATATTATTCGCCGCAAATCTGATCAGAAGTTAGTTTTAATCGACTTCGGGGCGATCAAACAGGTCGAAACCCAACTCAATCAACAGGGACAAACCGTTGCCACAGTGGCAATCGGTACTCTTGGCTATATGCCCAGTGAGCAAGCACAGGGTAAGCCCCGCCCTAATAGTGATTTGTATGCAATCGGTGTGATTGGCATTCAGGCTCTTACGGGTTTACCGCCACGAGAATTGCAGGAAGACTATCAAACGGGAGAATTAATTTGGCAACATCTTGCCCCCAATAAGTCTGGACTCATCGATGTCTTAGCCAAAATGACCCGTTATCACTACAAAGACCGCTATGAATCTGCCTCAGAAATCAGGCAAGTTTTATCGCAATTACAGAGCTTGAGCAATGCGCCTAACAGCTTGCAATCAACCATTGTCAGCGCTAATAGCAACAACTTAGCGACGGAAGTGCTATCCCAAGGTGCGGCGACAGTTCCTCCTACGGAGATCTATAATCCTGCGATCGCAAAACCAATACCCCTGCCACCAGCCGTACCCCAGCAATATCATGAAACTCAATCGCCGCAAACATTACAGGTGGCAAATTTCAGTAATGAGGCAAATGTTCATGGGGCAAATGTTTCCCATAAAAATAAAACAGGTTTATGGATTGGTCTCTGGGTTGGTGCTTTTGCGATCGCCATCGCCATCGGTGCAGTCATGGCAACTCGCAGCAATAGTTCTACCAATCTAGCCAATTCCAATACAGTCAGTAATCCTAATCCGCAGATCACGCCAACGGCTCCAGTCGTTACCACAACCGCATCACCAGTTGCTAGTCCAGTCACTAGCCAAGCCCCCGCCCAACCGACTCAAACACCACCAACACCAACAACACCAGCACCTACACCTAGCCCAACTCCTACAGTTACGCCCACATCTACAGTTGCGCCGTTAAATGAGGAGGATGCGATCGCAATTATTAATGAACTTGTTGCCAGTAAAGGATTGATATTTGCACCTCCCTTTGATCGCCAGTTATTGGCGGAGCTAACCACAGGTGAAGCCTATAAAAATCGTAAAGGCTCGGTCGATTGGCTACAAAAAAATAATGCCTACTACAGCTACGGCGAATTTACCGTCAGTCCCGCAGGAGTATTTGGAATTCAAGATAATCAGGCCAATGTGACGGTAGAAATTTTTGAAAGCCCCACCTTATTCATAAATGGCAAAGTTGATCGATCTCAATCTCAGCCATCTAGAGGTAGATATATCTGCACACTTCTGTTTACAGAGGGAAGATGGAAGATTGCTGACCTCGTAAAAGTCAATTAAATTCTATTCAACGTAACTTCAGGGCAAATCTTGGGCATAGTAGCATTGGGAAAGGGGAAATAGAATTTTGTAGGTTTTCTGAGATTTTCTAGCATTGTGGTTGTCCTAACCCAACTACTGTCCATCTAAATTATTGGGATATTGCCATGCTACTTACATCAAAACCACAAATATCAAAGATTTCGGTAGCAGCACAACCTAGCGATCGCACAGGGTTTCTGGATGCTTTAGAACAGACAACTTTGCCACTACAAACTCCCGTTGGCGTAACTGTCTTATTAGTTTTGTTGCTCGGTACACTTGCAGGTAATGCCTATTACTACTGGAAACTCACCAAAAAGCGGAAGCAACTGAAGATAGAAAGACTCAAAACCCATGAACTAGCCAAAAAACTTAAGTTAGCGCTAAAAACCATTGATGAAAATGAGCGTAATCCCGATCTGATCAATTCCCGTGAGTTCAATTTGGACTATCTCAGTATGAGGATGGAGGAACCGCATTTTTGCGAAATTATTTTGGCACAGATGAAGGTCAATCTCCGCCAAAAAGTTGCTCCTGCCCTCATGCCTACCGAAGAAGATGGCGGACAAGTTCGCAAGGTTGATGTGATTTTTGATGTGTCTTATCAACCCGAACATCATGATGATTCGCAAATTCGCGTACTCTTCCGAGTACATGTCAAGTTAGCCAAAATCCCCGCCAATGGTTCGCAAAGTATTCTCAAAGACTTAACCCTTGGTTTAGAAAATTTTGTCATCGCTTCCGATGAAAATCGCAATTGGCAGCCCACCATCCAAGGCAGATTGGCTATTATTAGTTGGGATCAAAACGCAAAGCCCACACCATTATTAGTCATTGAGCAAACTAATGAAGGGTCTAATGTGCTGATGCGAAATAAACGGCTTGTTCAGTCCCGAAATTAGTACGTAAAGCGCACGCTGCGCGTGCGCTTTACGTCGTTGATCCGTCACAAGATGGAGTAGCTACCAAGAATTTTTAAATCTTCCGTAACTGTGCGTAACTCTTGCAGTGCTTCACTCAAATTAGGGTCTGCCATCGAAGCCTCGATATCAATAAAGAAAATGTACTCGCCCAAAGATCGCTTTGTTGGACGCGACTCAATCCGACTCATATTGATCTGGCGATTGGCAAATACAAATAAAGGCTTCACCAAAGCCCCTGGCATATTCCGCTTGAGACTGAATGCTAATGACGAATGTGTACCTTGAGTCGTAGGTGCAGTCCGCCCCAACACCAGAAAACGGGTGCAATTATCAGGTTGATCATTAATCGGATATTCCAGAACTGGCAAGTTATAAATTTCGGCGGCTCGCTGAGAAGCGATCGCAGCCATGGTCGGATCTGTCGCAGCTAGATGCACACCATCTGCCGTAGAGTCCGTGGCAATTTGCTGCGCCGTCGGTAAATTGAGATCGAGCCATTGCTGACACTGAGCCAAGCCTTGGGGATGCGAATAGACAACTTTGATATCTTGCAAATTTTGGGCGCGGGTAATCAAGGCATGGGCAATCGGCAAAACAATCGCCTGCTGAATTTGCAAAGCCTCTGACTGCCAGAGACTATCAAGGGTCATCGTCACGCCACCTTGGATCGAGTTTTCCACAGGAACAACGGCAATATCCACATCCCCGCGTTCAGCCGCATTAATGGCTTGCGGAATCGTCGGATAGGGACACATTCGCGAAGGATCATGCTCTAGATCAGGATGACAGAGCTGTAGATATCGTAGAGCCGCCATTTCTGAATATGTACCTGCAGGGCCAAGGTAAGCAATCGTAGTCATGATTCGGATGTATTGAGATTTTTATCCAGCAGTATATAGGTATCCATTTCCCCCCTGCCTTTAATCATGACTTTGCCACGATGCCAAAAAGAATATTTATCCTTGAGCAATTCATAGGTTGTCTCTGTAACTTGAATCCCGCCTGCTAAACCATGGGATTCCATCCGACTAGCAATATTCACTGCATCCCCCCAAATATCATAAATAAATTTCCGAATTCCAATCACCCCCGCCACCACCGTACCTGTATTGATGCCAATTCTTAAACGAAAAGCCTTGTCATCACCACGCTTAAAATTGGCAATCGACCGTTGCATCGCGATTGCCATATCGGCGATCGCTTCAGCATGGTCAGGTCTTGCTGTCGGCAACCCACCAACGACCATATAGGCATCACCAATCGTTTTGATTTTTTCTAGACCGAACTGATCCGCTAGTAAATCAAATGAAGAAAATATTTCGTTGAGCATAGTCACTAATTCATTCGCAGAAACCTGCGTCGATAGCGCCGTGAAATCAACAATATCCGCAAACAAAATCGTGACATTATCCGATCGCGATGCGATGGTATTGTGTCCTAGTTTTAGTTGTTTCACAATCGCTTTTGGCAAAATATTCAGCAGTAAATTTTCGGATTTTTCTTGCTCAGCCTTGAGAGCCTGTTCTGCTTGTTTACGCTCCGTAATATCTTGGACTAAACCTTCGTAGGAAATAAAATGACCCTGTAGATCGTAATTTGCCTTAGCATTAATCAAAATCCAGATAATATTGCGATCGCTCTTGTAAACTAAAGCTTCAAAACTGGTAACCGAGCCATCCGCCGCAAGTTGCTCAATAAATTCTTGATAGAGTTGAGGGTCTACAAATAAACGATAGGGATCTGCGGCAACGCTCGTCAGCAAGTCTATCGGTTTTTGATAGCCATATATTTTTGCCAGTGCAGGGTTGGCATTAATGTAACAACCATCGGGTTGAGCTTGAAAAATCCCCTCAATGGCTTGCTCAAAGATACTGCGATATTTTTCTTCAGCTTGGCGCAAAGATTCTTCAGTTTGCTTCTGATGACTGATATCAATAATTACACCATCCCAAACTGTATCACCATTATCTTGGCGGTGGGGTTGCGAGATGATTCGCACCCATTTCACTTTTTCAAACAGGCTAGACACGCGGTATTCATATTCAAAAAAAGTCAGTTCTTCTGCCGACTTCTGCACCATTTTATTTAGTTCAGCCCGATCCTCAGGATGCGCCATATCAAACACCCATTCCAGATATTCGGAAAACTCCTCAACAGATATACCAAAAATTTCCTGAGTACGTGGGCTGAGGTAAGGCATCGACACTTCCCCGTCGGGATGTAAGACAGCGCGATAGACTACCCCCGGAATGTTATCTGCGATCGCAGAAAATCTTTGCTGACTTTCGCGCAATAGACTTTCTGCCTGTTGTCTTTCGGCAGCCTCATTTTGCAAACGTTTAACCGTTTTCTGTAACTGCAATGTACGCTGCTCGATCCTCTGCTCTAACAGCTCATTGGCATCACGCAAAGCCGACTCCATATTCAGCAAGTCTGCCTGAGTTTTCAGCAATCGCTGATTAGAGTTAAACAACTTCGACATCAAAGAGCGCGTAATTTCTGGCGCAAGTTGATTACGTCCCTTACCCTGTCCCCGTCCCAGCAATTCATTAATCATCGACTCCAAATCCTGTGACTCTCTTTGGACTTGCCGACTATGCTGGATATCTTGCGGAATATCCGCCAACATTTCTAAAACCACAGTTGACATATTTGGGTCAAGATCCTCTGCCCCCAACCAAGGCATGGGCTTAATCGGCTCACTACTATAAATAATGTCAAGCCGACCTTGAGGACTAATTTCCGCAATTCGACAAGCATTCCACACATGATGATTGCGATCGCAATCAATTTTTCCCGCAGGCGACATAAAACTCTGTCCCTCCATCGCCTGCCTCACAGCCACCACATCAAAAGTTTGTGCCGTTTCGACAGCCTGTTTCCACAAATACACCTGACTATATGCTGCCTGAAACAAAGCATTAAGCGCTGGGAAGGGTAATTTCCGTTCTCCAAAGCGAGCAAAGGTTTTACGCACAAAATATTGATTATGCGGAGTGTCTAAACCTTGAAAATAGTTAGCACTAGCAAGATGACCTGCAATTAAATTAGGTTTAATAGCTTGGCAAAGGTGTTGCAGCTCCACATCAGTAAACCGAAAAGACAGCACAGGAATATCTGAGGCTTTGATGCCCGCTTCAGCATATTGACGCAAAAAATCAATTGAATTTGCTGTCGATAGGGTACTGACAACAGCAGATGGGGCTACTTGCTTAATGTTATTAATAATTTTTTGATAATCATCGCCAAAACCATGCAAATAGTCTTCAGAAATTAATAAACTATGCTGATGCTTAATCTGACCACGAATAATCTTATTCACTGAGCGGGAATAAATCCCATTCGAGCCAATCAAATAAAGGTGAGTACCTTTATTTTGCAACAACCAATTAATCGCAGGTTGGACAATTTGATTAGGACAAGCCCCTGTATAAAAAATATTATTAGAGCATTCTAAACCTTCATAACTATAGGGATACCAAAGCTGAGCTTGACAGTTCTCTAAAATAGGAATAATGCTTTTTCGCCAAGAAGATTGCCCACAACCAAATAGATTTTTAACCTCTAGTTCATGTAATAAACTTCGCACTTGCCCAGTAACATTCTGATCACTACTATCAACATCAACCACAATTGGCTTAATTTCTCGACCTAGCACCCCACCCAATTGATTAATCTCATCAATTGCCATCAAAGTAGCTTCTTTAGCAAGCAAATCACCAAAATTTAAATGGTGACTTAAAGAGTACATAACCCCAACATGAACTGCCTGCTCCAGATTATTGGTCATGCTGTGATTCGATAGCCCAACTTGGATCACCGTCTCAGTCTCAATACCGTGATTCAATGGCCTATCGACTTGACTCATAGTTGGTCAACACTTCCTAAATCAAAATGAGGTAACCCAAAACGCATAGCCTCAGTAATTGACTGATGTAAAATCAACAGAATCTCAGCCCTAGCAGTATCTAAGTTATCTAAGTCTAACCCTAAACAATCATATAAATTCAAATTAGAAAATTGATTTCGCAACCAATTAATTTCCACAATTGCTGATTTGGTAATAATTAGAATTGGTAAGCTCGACAGTATGTCCAAATGACTGATATCTTCTAAATTTTTTAACAAGTCTTGATGATCGCCATTCAATAATAATAAATCTGGTTGCCAAATTTTAGATAAAGCCTCACCTTGAGACAAGTCTTCAGCTTCCAATAAACAATGACCAAGATCCTGCAACAAATCAATTGCAGGTTCTTCCAAAGTTTGATTTAAATACAAACATTTAAGGGATTTAGGGGCAGGTACATAGCTGGGTAATAAAGAACCCAAGGCCTCTTTATTAATGGGTTTAAGTAAAATTCCATCAGCTTGATGTGAAGTGATTTTAGGTTCATCGACATGTTTCATCATCACCACGCGCAGCATCTGCGTTACAGGATCACCCTTCAACAAAGCTAAAACATCCCAGCCAGATAACATAGGTACATCTGGACTCAATAAAATTAAACAAGGCTGTAATCGCCTTGCCTTTTCTAAAGCTTCAGGACCAGATCGCGCAACTATGACCTGATAATCAAAATCCGCAAGGATAGTCTTCAAAGTCTCAACCACATCCGTCGATGTTTCAACAACCAACACCAAGTGGTTATGACTGAGATCAGCCCGCCGCTCCATGTTCCCAGAAAGAATCTCCAACTTACCCTGCTCAGGTGGCAACAAAATCGTAAACTGACTCCCCACATCCACCTGCGACACAAAGGTAATATCACCTCCATGCAATCGAGCTAAATGTCTAGTTAACAATAAGCTTGAGCCAGTACCCTCAAACCTTCGTGTCAGGACGCTTTCAATCTGCTGAAACTTTTGAAATACCAAACATTGTTTTTCTTCGGGAATGCCAATGCCTTGATCCCATACCGTCAGAGCTAGCCAGCCCTCCCACCATTTGGCAGTAATTCCTATTTGTGGAGATACTGATGGCAAATCATCCACTAACTCCGATGGTAAGAAACTAAATTTAAATGCATTAGAGAGCAAATTAACCAACATTTGCTGTAGTCTCGTTTCATCCGCATAGACCGTCTGCACCGTTGGATCAATATCTAGCTGAATATCCAGCTCCCAGCCCTCTTCAAAATGATAATTACGAAAAATCGTAGAATCTTGCTGCACCAACTTTTTAACTTGTTGAATACTTTTTTGACAGACCTCTCTAACAGAAATAATTTCAGGATAGAGTTCTAACTGTCCTGACTCAGCTTTGGCAAGATCAAAAATATTATCAATAATAGAGACTAGTTGCCGACCACTTTGGTGAATCATTTTCACATAGCGACTTTGGCGGTCGTTCAATGCGCCAAATGTACTGTTGCTCAACAAACTAGCAATGCCAATTACCGAAGTTAAAGGCGTTTTCAATTCATGGTTGATGCAGGTTAAAAATTCATCCTTTACCCGACTGAGTCCCGATAATTCTTGAGCAAGATTTTTTTGAGCCGTAATATCATAGGCAATCGCCAATTCCAAGCCTGCAAGACTTCCCTGTAAAGACACATTAATTACTTGCCAAGTAAAAGATGCGCCATCCGTAGTACAAAATTGATGGGTGACTGGTAAGTTTGACTCAATTACTGACGATGCATCAGTTTGAGAATTAATATCGTGATCACTCAATGCCTCATTTGTATGGGCTATGTCTGCGTCCGATTTAACTGACAGACTCTCATAAAGACTATTGCGCCATGAAGAGTTCATCCCCACAATCGCACCATGGCAATCACTAACCATCACAGGCATAGGCAATTGATAGATCAGTGGCAACAATAATGAGGCGGCCGTAGGCACTTGGGCTAGCTCAGTCTGGACTAATGTCCGTAATAAGCCGCTTACCTCCAAAATGCCAACAAATTTGCCATTGGCATCAACTAAAGCCCAAGTTTCTGCCGAATGCCGATACTTGGAGATCCTTTGCAAAAATTCAGCCGTCGTCATCGTAACTGCGATCGCAGGCAAAGGCTCAAGATCAATATCCGCCAGATCAGGCGATGGCACCACAAAAGTGAAATTGTCAGATTCAGATTGCCAATTCAGTAGACATTGAGTGTTAAACAATCCTTGTGGCACATCATGCTGATCTAACACCACCACACTCGACCATCCTTTTTTAAGCATACTTAGCGCTTCAGAAGTATGAGTGGGCAGTCGGCAAATTGCTACCAGCGACTGTCCATATATTTCTAAAGACTGATTTAAGATGAGAGAGTCCATACGTCAAAACCCTTACGGGTTATTATGAATCAAGTGTTTTTTACCACTAATAACTTGTAAATTTATCCATATTACAATCACCAATCTCACATAATTTAGCTATTTCAGTGAGAAAATAAAGATTAAGATAAACCCAAATTCATTTTAACCACCAGTAGCCTGTGTTGCCCAACCTGCAAGTATGCTGTTTGGTGGCAGAAACCAATGTCCACCAAACTCAATCTAATCTCACCAAGTTTTTACCAGAAGATCGATATACCATCACGGTAGTTTCTGAATTAGAGTCACTTGTAACCCTATTAACAAACACCCAAAATGTTCAAGACTGTCTAGTCATATTCAAAGATGTCGAAGCTGTAGTCGATCACCTCGGTAGGTTAAATATCTTTATGCCTACCATACTAGTTTTAGAAGCTCTAGACGAAAAAATCGATCCACCTCATGAGACCAGTGAAAATCGAGACTTCTATAGAGCTAGCATCAGTATTAGTCTTGATCAACTTCAAGATCTTCCCACAGTTATTGATCAAGCAATTGCAACTTTCATTAAGATTTCACCTCAAGTTAGACATCAAGTTTATGTCAATATTCCATACAGCGCGGCTTCCGAATCTTTAAGCGTTCAACAACAAAGGCTAGCGAAAAAGCTCAACGAAAGACTGGGGTACTTGGGAGTGTATTACAAAAGAGATTCACGATTATTCCTTCGCAATCTAACTCCCGAAGAAAGGCAAGAATACATCGGGCGCTTAAAAAATATATATCGATCGATTATTCTCGAATATTTTTTAGAAAAAAATGACGATCTCAATCAGAAAATTGACGAGTTCGTGAATTTATCATTTTTTGCCGATTTATCCGTCTCACAAGTTCTAGAAATTCACATGGAACTAATGGATGAATTTGCCAAACAGTTAAGATTAGAAGGCAGAAACGACGAAATTTTAATAGACTATCGCATTACGCTTATCGACATGATAGCTCACCTATGCGAACTATATCGACGATCTATCCCACGTTCTTAAACAAACTACAGATGCAAATATTCATACATTTACATTCTATTAACCCCTCGTAATGCTTGAAAGTCTACATATATTTTGTCTACACTTTGTTTATGCTACCCCAGAGCAAAAAAACATATACCAGAGTTGAGCTTACCAAAGTTTAAGAGATACGCTACAAATAGCCGAAGCAAACAAGATTAATGAAATGATTCGTAAAACTTACGTCCTAAAACTCTATGTCGCAGGCAATACTCCCAACTCGGTGAGAGCACTAAAAATGCTCAACGATATCCTTGAGAAAGAGTTTCAAGGTGTTTACACATTAAAGGTCATCGATGTGCTCAAAAACCCGCAACTAGCTGAAGAAGATAAAATCCTAGCCACCCCAACCTTAGCAAAGGTTTTACCCCCTCCCGTTAGGAAAATTATTGGCGATCTATCTGATCGCGAAAAAGTGTTAATTGGACTAGATTTACTATACGAGGAATTAATTGGCAATGACTAGCTCATCTATTGAAAACAATAACGACAACACCAACGACATCAAAAGACAAGAGCTAGGTGTCCAGAAGTTACGTACCATGATTGAGGGATTAGACGACATCACCCATGGGGGATTACCAAAGGGACGCTCTACTCTTGTCAGTGGTACATCAGGTACTGGAAAAACTCTCCTCGCAATGCAGTTTCTCTATAATGGCATCACAGGTCTAGATGAACATGGTGTATTTGTGACCTTTGAAGAGTCACCATCCGACATCATTAAAAATGCCCATAGCTTTAACTGGGATCTACAGGAACTAATTGACCAAGGCAGACTATTCATCCTTGATGCTTCCCCCGACCCCGAAGGACAAGAAGTAGTTGGTGATTTTGATTTATCAGCATTAATAGAGCGAATTCAATACGCAATTATCAAATACAAGGCCAAACGAATCTCAATCGATTCAATGACTGCCATATTTCAACAATATGATTCACTTGGTCTCGTTAGGCGCGAAATTTTCCGCATTGTCGCTCGACTCAAATCCCTCGGCGTAACTACAGTCATGACTACCGAGCGCGAACTAGAATACGGTCCCGTAGCAAGATTCGGCGTAGAAGAGTTTGTTTCAGACAATGTGATTATTCTCAGAAACGTTCTTGATGGAGAACGTCGCCATCGTACCGCTGAAATTCTCAAGCTGCGTGGAACTACTCACATGAAGGGTGAATTTCCATTTACGATGACTACAAAAGGGATCAATATATTCCCATTGGGCGCAATGCGTCTTACCCAAAAATCCTCCAACACCAGAGTTTCTTCAGGTATTACAACCCTTGATGAAATGTGTGGCGGAGGTTACTTCAAAGACTCAATCATTCTAACCACAGGCGCAACGGGAACCGGAAAAACCTTAATGGTCAGTAAGTTTATTGAAAATGGCTGTGAAAATGGTGAGCGTGCAATTTTATTTGCCTACGAAGAGTCACGCCAACAACTGACACGCAACGCATCATCATGGGGGACTGATTTTGACAAGTGGGAAAGCTCAGGTCTACTCAAAATAATCTGCGTTTATCCTGAGTCCTCTGGCTTAGAAGATCACCTGCAAGTTATCAAATCTGAGATTGAGGCATTTAAACCATCACGAATTGCGATCGACTCCTTATCCGCTTTAGCTAGAGGTGTAAGCAACAACACATTCCGCCAATTTGTGATTGGACTAACAGGGTATGTCAAACAGGAAGAAATTACTGGACTATTCACGAATACCACTGATCAATTCATGGGTTCGCATTCAATTACCGAGTCCCATATTTCTACAATCACAGACACAATCATCCTATTACAATATGTAGAAATTCGTGGACAAATGTCCCGCGCAGTTAACGTATTCAAAATGCGTGGTTCACGTCATGATAGTCGCATTCGCGAATATATTATCACCGATCAAGGCGCTCAAATTAAGGATTCATTTCAAGGATTTGAAAGAATTCTCAGTGGCTCACCAACCAGAGTCTCTGTTGATGAAAAATCCGAATTGTCCAGAATAATTCGTGGAGTATCGGTTGAGCCTCTAGAATAAGAAAGTGAGCGCTATGCGCTCGTTTTCTTATTCAATTGGTATTTAACATCCCAAAGATTCACGAGTATCAACGCCAGTTTTAGAGTTTTTTCCCGAAGCATTTAAGCAGAGTTTTTTTACTTGCTGAATATCTAACAAAGCATTAGTAAAATCAGCAGCTGTCACATCAACATTGTCAAAAGTTGAACGCAACATATTTGTATCAACTAATATCGCATCGCTCAAATCAGAATCCTTAAATCTAGAAACATAGGCTATTCCAGAGCTAAAATCACTTCCATGTAAATTCACTTCATCCAATAAAACTCCATTAAAGAGTGCCCCACGAAGATCAGCATTAGTAAAATTCGCCTTCCTTAAAGTAATACTCGTAAATTCAGCACGAATCAAGTTTCTTCCAGAAAAATCTTCGCCACCTGCCTCATTTAAAATTGAGCGCGTGACGCTAGATGAACTAGCAGCTTGAGCGGAGAGTGGCATTAAAAACATTACTGTTGCCAAAATGATGCTTGTAATTAATCGCCAATATTTCATAATTGCTTGAGTAAAACTTAGAATAAATTTTATGTTACTAGTAAATACTAGCTTGTAATACAAGCTGTTCCAACAAAACAAAAAGGCATATCTACACAGAATGAAACAAAGACAAAAAAGAGAGAGGAGTCAGCTTATACGAGCTGACTCCTCTCTCTCTTATGTCTTTGTTGTTTGGAGCTAAAAATTAAGCTTGGCATCGAGCTATTTTCCCGTAGG